>DAOUCV010000021.1:0-76751 GCA_034432095.1 Dehalococcoidales bacterium | reverse complement strand
GAGGATCCGAGTTTGCCTATCTCCGGCTATAACTACTCAGCTATCAGGGACCGTTTAGCTAAGCGTGATATCAAGGTAGCCTTATCTACAATCATCGCTCGGGCCAAGGGGCTTGGTTGTTATCAGCCTCACCCAAGAAAGAAGGCACACGACCGCGAGGTGGTTACCACCGCCATTGGCGCTTTGATCCAGCATGACGCTTCACACCATAAATGGTCACCTTATGCCGGGGAGAGATGGGTCTTAATCACTTCCATTGACGACTTTAGCCGGAAGCTGCTCTACGCGGACTTCTTTGAGCAGGAAACCACCTGGGCCCACATCAAGGCTGCTGAAAGTGTAATGCTGGCCTACGGAATCCCGCTACGCTACTATGTTGATTCTCTGCGGGTATTCCGCTTTGTCCAGCAAAGAGACAGCGTCTGGAGAAAGCATGTCCTTCAAACTGACGAAGCTGACCCTCAATGGCGGCAGGTGATGACGTGCCTGGGAGTAGGCGTATCCTATGCCCTGTCGGCCCAGGCGAAAGGAAAGATTGAAAGACCATTTCGCTGGCTACAAGATAGGATTGTCAGGACCTGCGCCATCGAGAAGGTAACCACTATCGACGATGCCCGGGCTGTCTTAAAAGAAGAGCTGGATCGCTACAATAACCACCAGGTTCACTCCACTACTGGAGAGGTGCCCAGCATCCGCTTTGATAAGGCCAGAAAAGAGGGAAGGAGCTTGTTTAGGCCTTTTGCCTTACCCAAGCCGTATACCTCGACTAAGGACGTCTTCTGCTTACGAGATACACGGAGGGTGAACGGCTATCGGAAGATATCCCTATCCAATCATGACATACCGGTGCCAAACGTGCCGCTACGAGAGGAGGTCGAGGTTCATCTAATTCCTGATCTGCAAAGGGGCGCATTGGAGGTGCGAATCTGGTGGGAGAACCGGATGGTAAAGTCGGTTACCTATCCGCTAAACGAGTTCCCAAGGGTCCAATTTTGAAAAATTAGATAGCTGTAGACAGTCTAATTTTCAAAAATTCCTAACAGCCCTTTTACATAAATTTTTTACAAATTCTTCAATTTTACTTTGGAAAAGGCTACGTACTTTCTCAGTGGTCTCCGTCTATGTTAGAATAAGAAAAATGCGGATCTATATTTTGACCTTATTTCCCCAGATGTTTGAGAGCCCGCTTAGCTCTGGTATTTTCAAACGAGCTATTGACCGCAAGCTTGTAGAAATTACCGTTCGTAACATACGGGACTATACCCATGATAAACACCGCACCGTTGATGACTATCCTTATGGTGGTGGTGCCGGCATGGTACTGAAGCCTGAACCCATTTTTGAGGCAGTAGAAGCAGTAAAAGCGGACATTCATCCTGAGCAAGAGCGCGGTTCGTTACCCATTATTTTGCTTACCCCGCAGGGTCGCCTCTTCTCCCAGCAGATTGCCCTGGAGCTATCCCGACGCAGTCATTTAGTTCTTATTTGTGGTCATTATGAAGGGGTTGATGAGCGGGTACGTGAGCATATCGTTACTGATGAGATTAGCATCGGTGATTATGTGCTTAGCGGGGGTGAACTAGCGGCAATGGTGGTAGTTGATGCCGTGGTCAGGCTGGTGCCCGGTGTTCTTGGTTCATCAGCCTCAGCGATGGACGATTCTCATACTACGGGGCTACTGGAGTACCCTCAATATACACGCCCTGCGGAGTATAAAGGGTGGGCGGTACCTGAAGTTCTTCTTTCCGGGAATCACGCTCAAATTGCTAAATGGCGCCGAAAGCAGGCAATTATCCGTACTTTTGAGCGCCGTCCTGACTTATTAGACAAAGCCAATCTTAGTTTGCCAGAAAAACAGTTTGTGGAGGGGTTGCAGAAACAGCAGTTTAATATATAATGTATGCGGAGTGCTGACAAATGAATATAGCATCATTAGTTGAAGTCAAACCAAATCCTAATATCCCGGCTCTTACCTCTGGCGATACAGTAAGGGTGAGCACCAAAATTGTAGAGGGGGATAAAGAGCGCACCCAGGTATTTCAAGGGGTAATAATCAGGGTAAGACATCGCGGACCCAGCTCCAGCTTCACGGTGCGGCGGGTTAGTTATGGTGTAGGCGTGGAACGCACTTTTCTCCTAAATTCACCAAGTTTGGAAAGAGTGGAGGTACTTCGGCGGGGGAAAAAGCGCCGTGCCAAACTCTACTACCTGCGTGGACTGAGTGCCAGGAACTCTCGCCTCAAGGAAAGACGGCTAACTGCGCAAGAGCTGGAACGGGAACAAGAAGAAGCCCAAAAGCTAAAAGAACCCAAAGAGTTAGACCAAGAACATGAGCCGGAGTTAGAGCTGAAAGAAGAGCCTAAGCCGAAACTGGAAGAAGAGAAAAAAGAGTAGGTCAGGTCAGGCTGTTTCACAGAGTACGGAAAGGCTACCTCGCGGGAGCTAAGGATGAGGTATGCTGAGGTCTGTGTCAATTCCCCCGTAGCCCAGCGTCGGACATTCAGCTATGCTATACCTCCGGGTCTCAACATTGAGGTGGGGCAAGCGGTATGGGTTCCCTTTGGTGAGAAGCTTCTGCAAGGCATCGTTTTGGAGCTAAGCGATTACCCCGCCGTAGAGGACACCAGGGAAATAGCTGATATTATTGACCCCAGACCAGTGTTATCCCCGGTCTACATATCGCTAGCCTACTGGATAAGCCAGCACTATCTGTCACCCCTCTTTGACGCCGTAGCTTTAATGTTACCGCCGGGATTTGAGCGGAAGACGCTCACTTTCATCACCACCCTGCCAGTCCCTGATGACTTTGATTTATCCTCTCTCACTCCGGACCAAAGACATGCCCTTGAACTAGTCCAGAAGTGGGGCAAGGTAAGCCTAAAAAAACTGGAGAAGACTTTAGGCAAGAAAAAGGCTCAACGTACCGTTGCCCAACTGGTAAGGCGAGGACTGGTCGCCAGAAAGTATGAACTCGAGCCGATTAAAGCCAAGCCAAAAGTAGAGCCTTACCTTAGCCTGGCGGTAAGCATTGACCACGCTCAACAAGAAGTGACCAATCTGCGTAAAAAGGGGGCCAGAAAACTGGCGGCTCTTCTCGATTTCTTGGCTAATCAGTCCGAACAGGTGCCTCTGGCCGAAGCCAGACGGGAGACGAAGTGCGATAAAGCCACGGTTGATGCTTTGGTTCAGAAAAATTTGGTCACCGTTGAGCAGGTTGAAGTGAGGCGCAACCCCCTTTCCCCCCAAGCCATCAATCTTTCCTATCCCCTGACCCTTACTGCGGCGCAACAATCAGCCTTAAGGTCGATTAGCCAAGGCTTAAAGCAGGAACCAAAAGGGCTACCGAAGGTTTTTCTACTTCACGGGGTCACTGGAAGCGGCAAAACGGAGGTGTATTTGCAGGCTCTGGCTGAAGCGGTGAGGTTGGGTAAACGGGGCATTGTTCTGGTTCCAGAAATCGCCCTTACTCCCCAGACTATAGAGCGATTCGCCTCACGTTTTCCCGGGAGGGTGGCTGTCCTTCACAGCCAGTTATCGCTGGGTGAGCGGTTTGATGAGTGGCAGCGAATAGAAAGCGGGGAGGTAGATGTGGTTATTGGTCCCCGAAGCGCTATTTTTGCTCCTCAACCTGACCTTGGCATCATCGTAATTGATGAGGAACATGAGTGGACCTACAAACAACAGGATAAATCACCGCGCTACCATGCCCGTGCGGTAGCTATCAAGCTGGCGGAGTTGACTGGTGCGGTAGTAGTTCTGGGCAGTGCTACCCCTGATGTGGAGAGCTTTTATCACGCCCAGAAAGGGGATTATCATCTGCTTCAACTCCCGGAGAGGGTCACCCCAAATGAAAGCTCACCCCTGCCCCGGGTTGAGGTGGTGGATTTAAGGGAAGAGCTTAAAGCCGGGAACAGAAGCCTGTTTAGCCGCTCTCTATCTCAGGCTATCACTAAAGCCGTGGCTGGCGGGGAGCAGGTGATGCTATTTCTTAATCGAAGGGGGGCGGCTACCTTTATTCAGTGCCGCGATTGTGGCCTTGTGCTCGCCTGCCGCCGCTGCGACGTTCCCCTCACCTATCATTTGGCTGAGGAGCTCCTGGTCTGTCACCAGTGTAACTACCGGATGCCAGTCCCTCAGCTTTGTCCCAAATGTCAGTGCCAGCGGATAAAGTTTCTGGGCGTGGGTACCCAGAAGCTGGAGCAGGAAGCAAGAAAAACCTTTTACCGTGCCCGAATGCTACGGTGGGACAGCGATGCTACCAGAGGGAAACACGCCCATCAGGAGATACTTAACAAGTTCCGCACCCATCAGGCTGATATTCTTATCGGCACCCAGATGATTACCAAAGGGCTGGACTTACCACAGGTCACCCTAGTGGGGGTAGTCAGTGCCGATACCGCTTTAAACCTGCCTGACTTTCGAGCGGGAGAGAGAACCTTTCAGCTGCTGAGTCAGGTAGCGGGGAGAGCCGGGCGCGGTCCTCTGGGGGGGCAGGTGATCATTCAGACCTATTCTCCAGAACACTATGCCATTCAGGCGGCAGCCAGACACGACTACGCCTTCTTTTACAATAAGGAAATTGACTACCGCCGTCAGCTTCAGAACCCCCCCTTTAGCCAGCTAGCCAGCCTCACTTACACCCACACCAATGATGTCCTCTGCCAGAGAGAGGCAGAGAGAATGAAGCGCTTGCTCGCTGAGGAGATAGATTCACAGGGGCTCGCCGACCTCAGCATAATTGGACCGGCACCAGCATTTATTCACCGACTGCGGGGCAGGTTCCGCTGGCAACTCGTGCTTCGTGGCTCCGACCCGGCTGCCTTTCTCTCATCAATACCCATTCCCCAAGGCTGGACAGTAGACATTGACCCGGTGGGTCTGTAGAGAATACAATTAATTGCTGGAGGTCAGATGGCAATTCTCCCCATTCGTGTTGCCCCGGACCCGATACTGCGGCAGAAAGCAAGAAGGGTCAGAAATATCGACGGGTCAATTCACAAGCTGATTAGCGATATGATTGAGACGATGCATGCCGCTCCGGGAGTGGGATTAGCCGCCCCTCAAGTGGGAGTCCCCCTGCAGGTAATTGTTATTGGCTTGCCAGAACAGGAGGACATCGCCCTAATCAATCCCCAGATAGTGCGAAGGAAAGGGGAACGCGTGGTCAACGAGGGCTGCCTCAGTATACCGGGCTATATCGGGCAGATTAAGCGAGCGGAGTCGGTTACGGTCAAAGGGTATGACCGCAACGGGAAAGAGGTAAGGATTAAGGCGCAGGAGCTGCTTGCCCAGGCTCTGGAGCACGAGATAGACCATATCAACGGAATACTTTATATCGACCGCCTGGCAAGCAAGGAAGACCTTCGCAAGATTGAACCGGAGGAAACCCGCCTGTAATCATGGTTTCTCAACTTCTTCTTCGTCTGCCCCACTTACCTTCTCTATCAGTAGTTTTACTACAGGCTCGAACAGAAACTTACCGCTACCAGTCCTGACCAGTGATTTTGCCCCATCGAAATCTAGGGTGAGGATAGTCGTCATGCCACCGCCAACATTAAAGGGTCTGACAATTTTCAGCCCGCCGCTTGGAACTGCCGCTGTATAGGATACATTATCAGTCGTTTCCCCGCTTACCTTTGCTACATCCATGCGTATCTGGGTAAAACTTCCCGCGGTAACGTTGGCACTACCGAGAACTTTTTCTACCCCGATGACGTCCATCAGGTCAAAGCTGCCTTCTCCAATCACAGTTATCCACCCGCTGATGTTATCTGATTCACTCGTATTGTCTGAAACTTTGTGGACTTTGACGCTGTTGAAGTGGACAACGGCACTCTTTACATCTGCCGGTGGAGGGTCGGTAACACGGATTTCAATAGTACCCCATTCCATAGTGGGTGTGGGAGTAACCACCTTCTCTTCCTCTGTCATCCCCGCCTTTTCTTCCTTAGTAACTGCCGGAGCACAGGCGGCGGTAAACACCAAGAACAAAGCTGTAATCACCGTTAGTACACTCTTACTTGTCCTCTTCATTATTCGCCTCCTGTCTAAAATTTCCTTCACTGTATAACGAAAAAACCATTAATTAGTTAGGGCGAAAAGTAGGGCGGGACTGCGTATCCTGCTTCTTCGATTTATTTCTTACCTTTCAGGTAGTCTATCGCCCATAGAATAGCCTCCTCTCCCTCAAGCTCAAGCTCATAGTCCGGGCTTATCCCTTCACCCTCTATCAGACGCCCGTTAGGGGTAAGCCAGCGAGCGGTGGTAAGGTATAAACCTGAACCGTCTTGAAGCTTGTAGAGGGTATTAACACTACCCTTACCGTAGGTTCTGGTGCCGGCAATGGTAGCTCGGTGATAATCTTGCAAAGCCCCAGCCAGTATCTCGCTGGCACTGGCACTATAGTTGTCGGTTAAGACAACCATAGGCAGGTCAGTAGTAATGCCCCCGGGCTTGACCGGGAAAGGAGTCTTATTCCCCTGATTATCTACCACATAAAGGACTACCCCCTTCCTTAAGAAGCGGCTAACCACATCAATCACGGCATTAAACGAGCCACCCGGGTCGCTACGCAGGTCAAGAACAATGCCAGTGGCTTCTTCCTCAGTTACATTCCTTAGCACCGAGGATAGCTCTTCATTGGTGCGCTCAGAAAAATGGGCGATGTAGATGTAAGCGATGTCGTCCCTCATCTCAAAGTAGACACTGGCTAGCTTAATCTCAGACCTGACTATCTCGACCTCTTCAGGCTCGGTCTCACCCTGATGAAGGACAAGTAGCCTGACCGACGTCCCCTTTGGCCCGCGGATGCGAAGAACAGCCTCCTCCAAACTCATCCCTGAAGTAGAACTGCCGTCAATTTCCAATATGATATCACCCGCCTTGATACCTGCTTTAGCCGCTGGTGAATCGGGGATAGGAGCAATAATCATTATCTGCTCATCCTTGACTCCAACATAAGCTCCGATACCTTCATACTTCCCGGCTAAGTCGGTCAGGCTCTTTTGGTAGGTGGAAGCATCCAGGTAGGCACTGTAAGGGTCATCCAGTGCCTTTACCATCCCCTTGATAGCTGCCTGACTCAGGGCGCTGGCATCAAGCTTCTCCCTGGCCACATAATCCTGAAAAATTAGATTCCATGCCTCATTTATTACATTCAGTCCCTGGTCGGCATGTGAGAGATTTCTAACACCCAGAGCACAGCCAGACCCAAAAGATAACGCCAGGCTCACCACCAATAATAGGGTTACTATTATAGATTTTAATTTTATTGTTCTTGGCATTGGACTTATCCTCCCTTGAAGCGTTTTGGGCAAGCTCTACAGGTTATTAATCCAGGAAGACTTGAATGGGGCTAAAGAGCGTGAAGCTGTTGGGAAAGCGGGCCAAGTAAACCTGTAAGCCGAATTCTGTATCCTCCCCCAAAGGGAAGGACGGTGACCATCTATCTAGCCCTTCCGTTACCGAAAGGGTCAAGCGACCAACCCGGGGACTAGGCCGGGCGTCCTTTTGTCCTCCTATTTGGTCTTGCTCCAGATGGGGTTTACCCAGCCGGCTGGTCACCCAGCCGCTGGTGAGCTCTTGCCTCACCATTTCACCCTTATCCTTCCTGAAGGGAAGGACGGTATGTTTCTGTGGCACTTTCCGTAGGGTCGCCCCTCCTGGGTATTACCCAGCATCCTGCCCGGTGGAGTTCGGACTTTCCTCCCGCCTGAGGCGAGCGGTCACCCGGTTTACTTGACCCACTTATACTGTAGTAGAGAAAACGCTATAAGTCAATAAGCAACCTCCGCTATTGACAAAGTATAACCGCTGGTTCATAATCTATGCTGGTTTGCCATCATCAGAGTTATCGTTAAGGGGATGGTCGGGGTGGCGGGGATGAAAGACAAGCCCTACTGAAGCAGAGATTAGAGTGTTATAACCGTAACAGATAGACGATGATTCTCAAGGGAGACCAGCCTGTGAAAGCAGCCGTGCTGAAAGAAATAGGCGTCCTGGAAGTGCAGGATGTACCCGAACCAGAGACCGCGCCCGACCAGATAAAAGTCAAAATAGCTTACAGCGGAATATGCGGCACCGACCCTGAAATTGTTGAAGGGAGGTTTGTACCTCCGAAGTTGGCGCCGGGGCCAAATATTGTGGGACACGAAGCCTCAGGCACAATCGTAGAGATTGGCAAAGACATCCAAGGAAACTTCAGGATAGGACAGAAGGTAGCGATGAATTTCCGGAGTTCCTGCGGCGCCTGCTATTACTGCACCAACAAAATGGAGCACTTCTGCGAAAGGATATCCCCCGCCTCAGGGGCAATGGCTGAGTATGCTGTCTATAAGGAAAGTGCCGTGTTCCCGCTCCCGGACGACGTCCCTCTGAATGTTGGAGCCATGCTTGAGCCAGTATCTGTGGCTGTTCATACCATGGATATCGCTCAGGTAAAGGTAGGCGATGCCGTAATTATTACCGGTGCTGGCACAATTGGAATGCTGCTACTCCAGCTGGCTATCAGGTCTGGGGCAGCGAAGGTTCTCGTCTCTGAACCAGTTGCCGAGAAGAGGAAACTGGCTAAGCAATTGGGCGCTGATGTTGTGGTGGACCCAGTAAACGAGAACCTGGAGGAAGCCGCCAAAAAACTAACTGACGGCAGGGGCTTCAATGTCTGTCTCGAGGCAAGCGGAAAGGTTGCTGTGGCTAGACAGCTCATTTATCTGGCGGAAAATTGCGGCACCATCGTCTGGTGTGCGGTCTATCCCAGGGATGCCGAGGTTGGCGTGCCGCCTTTCTACATGTACCAAAAAGAATTAACCATTCGCTCTATCCTGGTATCTCCGTATTCATTTCCCAGGGCTCTGCATATGCTGCCCAAGCTAAACCTCAAGCCCCTTATCACGGTTTATCCACTCAAGGATGTAGTCAAAGCGTTTGCCGACTTTAAGGCAGGCAAAGGGATAAAGATAATGCTTCAGCCGTAAATGCTGCGAACAAGATAACTTGAGATGGTCGATATAGCCGATTTACAAATTCTAGCAAAAAGTGAGGTTATATGACGGAAAAGATACTTTGCGGTAAATGTAATATGCTGCTGTATTATGGTGAGGAGATAAACCGGCGTCTCTATATGCGGGCGATACCATCGGAAGAAACTGTCCTGGGCTTTTACAAAAATACCTGCCCGCGGTGTGGCAATGAACTATCCCTGAGTACAGTAAAAATAGAAAAGAAAGGACGCAAGAAATGGCACACGACGACAAGTTAATACAAGAACTAGAGAAAAAGGCTAACATAGTCCGTCACAACATTTTTCGCATATTTGATTCAAGCCAGGGGGGTCATTGCGGCGGGACAATGTCAATAGTCGAAATAGTCACCGCTCTTTACTTCCACCATCTCAAGCTTCAATATGGAAACCCCGATTGGCCGGAAAGAGACCGGGTAGTGCTGTCCAAGGCGCACTGTTGTGAGGCTATCTATGCAGTCCTGCCGGAAATTGGCTATGTCCCAAGTGAAGCGCTTGATACCTACTACTGTTATCGCTCACCATTTCAGGGGCATGCTGACCGGTGGTGCACCCCAGGGATTGATTATTCAGGCGGTTCACTGGGGCAGGGTCTCTCCTTCGCGGTGGGAATGGCTATAGCGGAAAAAATAAAAACAGCAATGAACCCGCCGCCTACTCCTTTCCCGCAATTCTTGCCCAGATTCCTCGTCAAGTATAACCCTATGTACCGGGTTTACTGCATTGTCGGCGATGGTGAATGCAATGAAGGTCAGATATGGGAAGCTATCATGTGTGCGGCAAAGTATAAGCTTGATAATCTAATAGCCATAATTGACTACAACAAATTCAGCCTTGATGGACCAACCGAGGAGATAATGCCGTTAGCCCCCCTTGATGAAAAGTTCAAGGCCTTTGGCTGGTGGGTGAAGGAGATTGACGGTCATAACCTGAGAGAGCTAGTTGATGCACTCGACTTAGCCAGCAACCTTTACGGTGATGGCAAGCCCAAATGCCTGATAGCCCACACCGTGAAAGGTCACGGAATCCCCCTATGGGAGCAGGAACACACCCACCTGGCTAGAGGAGAGGGGATAGCCAGGGGGGTTAAAGAAGGGAGAGAGAGATATGCCAAAGTATAACAAGTACGTTAAGATTGGTCCGCCATCCCCCGCCGCTATGACGGCGATGAATGATGCCATGATAAAGGTGGCGCAGAAAAATGATAAGGTAGTGGCGGTGCTGTCGGATATGGGCTTTCCGGCAATTGGCTGGTTCAAAGAGAATGCGCCGGAGAGAATTATTGAATGTGGCATCGCTGAGGCTAATGCCGCCGTGGTAGCGGCAGGACTAGCCGCTGAAGGGTTCGTACCGTTTCTCAATAGCTTCGTCTTCGCCGCCATCGGTCGGGCTTACAACTCTATCAGGCAGAGCATTCTGGTAGACCGCTTCAATGTGAAAATATTCGGTCGTGAGGGGGCTTGGGGAGAAACAGGCATATCTCACAACCACGTTGAAGGAATAGGTATGACACGTGTCATGCCTAATCTGGTCATCCTGAACCCGGCGGACGCTGTTGAGAGCGCAAAAGCAATTATTGCCATGGCTGACTACATCGGACCGGTATTCTACAGGCAGGAGATGAGCCCACCTATGATGAGCATATTTACTGAAGACTACCCATTTGATATCGGCAAGGCCTATGCCATAAAGGATGGCAAGGATGCCACCATCATTGCCACAGGCTATATGGTGACAGAAGCAATAAGAGCTATAGACCTTCTGGAGAAAGACGGACTCGATGTAGGCATAATCAATATGAGCACACTTAAGCCACTGGATGAGGAGGCGATAATCAAAGCAGCTGAGGAGACCGGGGCCATCGTTACCGCCGAAAATGGCAGCATAATTGGTGGTCTGGGTGAAGGTGTGGCCGCAGTTCTGGCTGAGAATATGCCGGCATCGCTGGTAAGAGTTGGCATAGAAGACGAGTTCAGCCAGTCTGGTCAAATCACTCCCGAGAGGGATGACCTTAAGATCCACTTTGCCCTCGGTGCTGAAGATTTGGCAGTATCAGTCAAGGAATGTATCGCTAAAAGGGACAGCCTGAAGTCCAGGAAGCGAAGCCGCTAAGCAAAAACGAGTAAGGGAAGGGCTTTTCACTCCACAAAAACAAGGGCTCTATGGGGAACGCGGTATTTGCCCTTCCCTTACTATTACTCGCAATCTGCTAACCTGTTATGGGGGGCAGCCCCGCTTCTAGCCTGGCATCATTGATATGTATTAACACCGCTTTCTCAATTGGCATACAGGAGAAGCCGAAGTCCTCCTTGGCTCTCGCCATGCTCACCCTCCACGGTAGCCCGCCCCTCCCTCCAAATGGTGGAGCCTGGGTGCCGAATTCTATCTTGGCGTCTGGTATGTATTTACGCACTACCTCAGCTAAATCTCTCATGCTGGTAGGGGGGCCGCCGACATTGTATACCGGGTGGGGAGATGACGTGGCTTTTATCAGGATTCTGGTAAATTCACCCAGGTCATCAGCGGCTACGAGGGAAGACAGAGCCTTGCCATCCATCGGAAAATAGTATGGTTTACCTAGAGCTACCATTGAGGGCATATCCGACCAATATTGTGCTGGTGACCGTCCGCCATGACCATAGCCAATAGTCGGACGTACACCAGTGATGCTCATGCCGTATTGCTGACTATACTGCTCGGCCAGTATCTCGGCAAAACGCTTGCATATCGCGTAGGAATGGCTGGGGTATAACTGGTCATCCTCGGTTACCTCCCGATCCCCGTACATCTCCTGCGGTCCATACACCGTTTCGGAACTGGCATAGACCACACGGTTTGCCCCCATAAGACGGGCTGCCTCAAAGGCATTACACATACCCAGTGCATTCACCTTGGTGCTGAGTCGAGGGTTGGTGTTAACCTCCATGCCCATAATAAAAGCCCAGTTGACCACCCTGTCGATAGAGTGCAGCTTCATGGCGTTCAGGATATCTTCGAGCTGGGAAACGTCTCCACGGACGAAGTGGAACTTGTCCTTATACTCGTCGATGGTCTTCAGAAACCATTCGTTTGGTGGAGCCAAGTCCATTGAGGTAACGCTGGACACTTCCGGGTCTTGAAGCAAGTGGACAATCGTCTTGCGGCCAAACAGGCCACTCCCGCCGATAACCAATACGTTCATCCTTACCTCCTTCCACAATTTCAATTACATGAATTGTATAATAGAACGGTAAGGCGTGCCAAATCTTCTATAGAGCGCCATTCTTACTCATCCAGTATCGGAAGCACCAAAGGCCCCTCCGGAATGATGGCCACTTCAGCATCCCTGCCCAAGACCTGAAAAGCCTTTTCGAGACCTTCTTCAATAGTAGGAACCGGCACCATCATCATATCCCGAACCACACTGTCTTCAAGGCCTGATACCAGGTAGACATCGTTCCTTAACTGAGCACGCGCCAGAATCTGGTTTTGCCATTGAACACCGATTGGCTCTTCACGCCTGATTTTCTCCAGCACTTCCCCGGGAGAATGAGCGGATTTATGTAGACCCAAGAACTCTCCTGGTCCTACACCTGCGGTACAGGAAGAAGCTATGATGATAATCCCTCCATCCCGGGTTATCTGTGAGGCAGTATCTATCCCTTTGCAGGTCTGATACAGGTCTAGGTCCAGAGGAGCGCCGCCATTTGAGGTAATCGTGATATCAACTTTGTGGTCTACTTTAACCCCGGCAATTTCTTTCTCCATCTCACACCCCTTCTCATGGGCTTGAACGAAATCTCCAGCCACGACATGGGTAATCTCTCTCCTCCTGTTCAAGAGTACATTTACGATGAAATTGAGTTTAGCCATCCTTGCTTGTTCCACCATATCTTCATGTATCGGGTTCCCCTTAAGGATGCCCGCTCTGGCCAATGGATGCTCAATCATTTTGTACCCATGATTTTTATATGCCGACCTGACGCTGAACACCCCGGGCGCGATGCTCTTTCTCCCCCCGGAAAAACCGGCAAAGAAGTGCGGCTCAATCAACCCGGTACTGATGCGAAAATCGGCTTCGATTACCCGCCTGTTTATTTCAACAGGAGTACCCCTGGAGGTTGTGCCTAGGTACACCGTATCGTTAACATCGTGATTGAGTACCCGGTAGTTTTCAACAATATAATTACCAAGTTTTTTGATTAGGGCTTCTTTCTGCAAAGGAGGGTGCAGGCCAAGGGCGATTATTATGGTGATGTTGTCTCTAGGGACCTTCTGTTCCAGTTCAGTCAATATGGGAGGAAGCAGCCTGTCATCAGGACAGGCTCTCGTATTATCCGTAACTATTACGACAACACGGTCATTCTTATTGATACGTTCATTGAGCGGCGGGCATCCTATTGGCAGTCTGAGGCTCCGGGTGATAGCTTCCTGTTCATTCTCAATACCATTGAGTTGACGTTTCTCCAGAACAAAAGAAACGTTTCCCGCTGGAATGCGAAACCTTAAAAAAGAGTCACCGTATGGGATGTGAAAGTCGGCATTCACTGGATAACTCACACGGACTACATTATGAACAGAACATTATGAACAGAAATGACAACAAAATCAACCGTTACCAAGTAGAACCCTATAAACTATTGACTTTACTTTTTCCATACGATATAGTTATCGTCGCAATGTCGCTCTTTCTCTCTGCCTGGCAGATCGCCCTTAGAAGAAGCCTGGCTAACTGGCGCCTTCTCTCGACCGTGGTGGCAGGGGCGGTTGTCGCCGTTGCCCTTCTCTCCAGCGCTCCTTTATACTCCAATGCCATAAACGATTTAGGACTGAAACACGCCCTCCGTACCAAGCGAACCGAGCTACTTGACCTGGACATATATGCCCCAAACTATTTCGTCACTCGTCAGGAATACGATACAGCGCAGGGAATCGTTGACCAGCTAATATCACAAAACATTAAGTCGATCATTCGCCAGCAAGAGAGGTGGCTAAAGAGCCAGACCTTCTACGCGTACTATACTGACCGCCCTACCCCGGGTGGTTCGGACCAGCCCACAGGTCACTTTCATGTCTTCACCAATCTGGAAAAACACATAAAAGTGCTAGAGGGACACTATGCTGAGCCTGCTCCTTACAGTCCCACCCGAGAGGAACTGGAAGACCCGGGTTTCTACATCGAGGGGATGATTGGCAGTGAGACGGCAAAGAATTTTGGTATTGGGGTTGGCGACCGGCTGGTTTTCATCGGCGGCTACGGTGAGTACGCAAACGAGGTTACCATTGAGATTACGGCAATCATTGAACCTATTGACCCCAGCGAGGAATTTTGGTTTCTTAACACTGATATATTCGCGGTGCCACTGGACCAGGGGCGGGTCGCTCCTATCTTCATCCCGGAACAATCCCTTTTTGAGGCTGTCGGGCAGATGTTCCCCGGTATGACCGCCTCATATCACTGGTTCTATTATGTAGATATCGATAAAGTGAACTCGCAAAACGCCGAGACTATCAAGAACGCAATCCGGCGCATGGAGCGCCAGCTCCTGTCAAGCTTGCCTCGCTCCGGACTGTTTACCGTTCTAGCTAGTGTCATTACGGAGTATCAGGGCAAACTAATGTACACCCAGATTCCCCTTTTCCTTATCGTTTCCCAGATTGTGGCTATTATCCTGTACTACCTGATTACGGTGGCCAACATGCTGATAGAGCGGGAATCAGGAGAAATCGCTCTATTTAGGAGTCGGGGTGCCAGCACCTGGCATATCATCGGCATCTATTTTATGGAAGGCGTGTTAATCAGCGCCATCGGTGCCGCCGTGGGCCCCTTTCTTGGCGCCTTTGTCTTCAGCCTGTTAGGCAAGACTGGTGCCTTTAGAACCCTGACCGGGGGAGGGCTTCTCCCTATCAGGTTCTCGGGCACGGTATTAGTGCTGGCGATAACGGCGGCAGTACTCTGTCTGCTGGCTCTTCTGGTGCCTGCCATTCAGGCAGCACGCCGTGGAGTGGTGCACCACCGACAGCAGGCTGCCCGCCCACCATCGGCACCGTTGTGGCAGCGCTTTTACCTGGACCTGGTGGCCTTGGTCTTTGGTGGGGTACTCTACTGGGAATTAAGGGAGCGTGGCACGCTCCTTACCATCAAAATGTTCGGCGAGATGGGGGTAGACCCCTTGCTACTGGTAACGCCGATGCTTTTTATGCTCGCTGTAGCCATCGTTTTTCTCCGTCTCTTCCCCATCATTATTAGCCTGGCAACAAGACTCAGCCGATATGTTGGAAACGCACCGGTGGTACTCGGTCTGTGGTACATGGCGCGAAACCCCGTCCATTATGGCCGCCTGATTCTCCTGCTGATAATGGCTGCCAGTGTGGGGATGTTTTCGGCTACTTTTCTCGGCACCCTGGAGCGCAACTACAATGAGCGAACTCTGTACTCCTCAGGAGGCGATGTGCGTCTGGAGCAGTTAAATGACCAGTCGGCATCAAAGGACACTCTATACGAGCGGTATTCAAGCGTGCCGGGGGTGGAACGTGTTAACATCGCCTACCGCAGCAACGGAACGGTAGGCACCATGTTTACCCAGACGGAATTGACCTTACTGGCTGTGGAACCCCAGAATTTGAGTCAGATTGCCTGGTACCGTGATGACTTTGCCGATAAACCACTGCCAGAACTCATGAATCTGTTGACCAAGGACACACCCATTAAGGAGGGATTAGAGCTGCCCGACGGAACTGAAGCGCTTGGCATCTGGGTTTACCCCGAGGAGGGAAATCTCAAAGTAGAAGTCCATGCCAAGGTCAAAGATGGTCTGGGGCACTACGTCGACCGTCTAATTGGTACAACCCAGGCTGAGGGCTGGCAGTACCTGGAGGCAAAGCTCACGGCTCCGGGAACCGATGCACCACTTCCCTCCCCTGTGACCCTGGTCTGCCTTTATGTGAGACCTATTGGAATGACCGGATTATTTGGTAGCCGACAGGGTGTCTATTTTGATGACCTTCAGGTTCGGGGTTCTTTCTCTTCCGAACCGGTGGTAATCGAGGACTTTGAAGACGTAAGTGAATGGACAGTCTCACCGGAAGAGGCGTCCGCGTCGTTCTCAGGGGCACCGGCAGCCACGGACACCTTTGCCAAGAATATGCTTGTGGTCCATAGCGGCAACACTTCAGCACGCTTCGGCTGGGCAGCTCGCGGTGTTACTTCTAGGACTGTCTATCCTAACCTGGACAGCCGACCTCTGGTGGTCATAGCTAGCCGCTCTCTGCTGGATAGCGCCAAAATCTCGGTAGGCAGGCTGGTTCAGGTCCGTCTGCCGGGGCAATTCATTCTGGTGTCAATCGAGGATGTGGTGGACTATTTCCCAACTCTTGACCCTGCCCAGAAGGGGTTCCTTATTGCCAATCTGGACCGCCTGATCAGCATTAGAAACCGGCAATTGGCTGCGCCCATTTACCCCAACGAGGTGTGGCTCAAAGTTACCGGTGATAAAGAACAACGGCAGGCTACACTTAATGTCCTTGGGGCAGGAAGGTACGGTGCCCATACACTTTATGATAGGGAGGCGATGATATCACAATTAAGAACTGACCCTCTGGCGGCAGCCGGGTGGGGAGGGATGTTGATGATTGCTTTCCTTGGCGTGGTTCTCATAAGCAGTCTGGGGTTTGTGGTGTATTCTTATCTCTCTGCCCAAGCACGGCAACTGGATTTCGCTATCCTCAGGACGCTGGGGTTCTCCCTGCGTCAGATAATCGGGCTGGTCTGTTTTGAGCAAATCTTTATTATTGTGGCTGGCCTGGGGATAGGTACGCTCATCGGCGAGAGACTCAGCTACGTGATGATGCCTTTCCTCCAGCTTACGGAACAGGGACAAAGGGTAGTGCCTTCCTTTATCCTGACCATTAATTGGGGCACCATCGGTATAGCCTATGCTATTTTGGCTATGGCATTCATCATTACTATTTCTCTGGTCATTCTATTCTTTTCCCGAGTGGCTATCCACCGTACGTTAAGGATGGGGGAAGCGTGAGGTTTAAAAAATGGCTGGCTCTAAAGATGATAGCTACTATATAAACTGTGAAGACGTGTTCAAGATTTATAAGATAGCCGACCTGGAGGTAGTAGCCCTGCGGGGTCTGGACCTTAGGGTAAAGAAAGGTGAGCTGGTAGCTATCGTCGGCGCTAGCGGCAGTGGTAAGAGCACCCTGCTCAATATCCTTGGCGGGCTGGATACTCCCACGGCAGGGCAGGTCATTGTCGGGGGAAAAGACTTACTTAAGATGAAGCCCCGTGACCTAGTCAAGTATAGACGGCGGGACGTGGGATTTGTCTGGCAACAGACGGGGAGAAACCTGGTGCCCTACCTTACGGCGTTTCAGAACGTGGAACTGCCTCTCGCTCTGCTGGGGTGGCCTCAAAAAAAGAGGGCACAACGTGCAAAGGAAATGCTGGCGGCAGTGGGACTGGCAGGTCGGATGCACCATCGACCGGAACGTTTATCGGGTGGAGAGCAACAGCGGGTAGCTATCGCCGTGGCGCTGGCTCATAACCCGCCGCTCCTGCTGGCTGATGAACCCACCGGCGAACTGGACAGTCAATCAGCGTCAGGTATTCTTGATGTGTTCCGCTCTTTAAATGAGACTTACGGGGTTACTATTGTCATAGTAACTCATGACACCTCTATCACCGGCAAGGTTCAGCGAGTGGTGACCATCCGTGACGGAAGAACCAGTCTGGAAGCCGTCCGGGGACCTAAGTTGCTTCAGGCGGAGCGGCAAGAAGTCTTTGAAGAGTTTGTCGTCCTGGATGGTGCCGGACGCCTCCAGATTCCCCGGGAATATGTAGACAAACTGAAACTGAAAGGACGAGTGAGGGTCCTTCTGGCTGAAGACCATATCACCATCTGGCCAGAGGAAGTTAACAAGGGGAGGACCAGAGATGACTGAGCCGCTGGTCTCGGCTCACAAATTGGAGAGGATATTCAGCTTGGGTCCCGATAAAATAAGAGCCATCCATGATGTCGACCTGGAGGTCCATTCTGGCCAGCTGCTGGTGGTAACCGGACGGTCAGGCTCGGGAAAGACCACCCTCCTCAACCTGCTGGCCGGACTTGACAGCCCTACCTCCGGCACCGTCTATTTTCAGGGTCAAGACCTGTCCAAGCTCACGGAATGGGAATTAATACAACTGAGACGTCGTCATATTGGCTTTGTGTTTCAGTCCTTCGGGTTACTTCCTTTACTTTCAGCCTATGAGAATGTCGAGCTACCCCTGCGCATCGGTGAGTGGGACAGAACGGAGCGACACCGGCGAACCGAGGAATGTCTTGAGTTAGTTGGTCTGACTGCCCGCGCTCGTCATCGACCCTACGAACTATCAGGCGGGGAACAACAAAGGCTGGCTATCGCCCGGGCACTGGTTCACCGCCCTTCGCTTATTCTGGCTGATGAGCCCACGGGCGAGCTGGATTTAGCTACCGGTAAAGCCATTTTTACCCTGCTTAAGGAGATTGCGTCCAGAGAGAATGTGGGTGTAGTGGTGGCTACCCATGATGTAGCTATGGCCGAGATTGCTGACGTGACCAGGCAGTTGAGCGACGGCACTTTCGTTACTTAGTCTCTTTGCGCCCGGCTATTCGTATAGTAATGGACCAGATTGCGCAGTTGAAGTCATAATTTGCTCAGACTGTTCGAATGGATTAACTTCACTTGACAAATCCCCACAATAAAAACTAGACTATTCAACAAAAAAAAAGGAGGTGCACCGATGAGATAAGAGTTACAAAATCGCAAGAGACTACAGCCAGACTGAGAAAGGAGGTTAAAGCAGAGTGAAGAAGATTACCTGGATACTGGTGAGCGGCCTGATGGTGCTATCCCTGGTGATAGCCTCCTGCGCCCCGAAAGAAGCGGCGAAAGAAATGGAAGTAGGTAAAGCAACAGTAGTAACCGCGGAGGAGGAGAAAGTGGCGGAAGAAAAGGTGGCGGAAAAGGAGGAGCTTCTGCCTCCAGAAGTGCCGAAGTATGGAGGAACGTTCACTTTTATAGCTTCTGACCCGATGGGGTTTGACCCCTATTACATTTTTATGGTGCAGTGTTCAACGCTCTATCTCTGCAACGAAGAGTTGCTGATGGGAGACTGGAAGCAGACACCTCAGGGAACCGGAGAGGCTGGCATTGGCGGTTTTCTCGGCTATTCCAGCCGGTTGACGGGTCAGTTGGCTGAAAGCTGGAGCATGCCCGATGATAAGACCCTGCTATTCAAGATCCGAAAGGGAGTCCACTGGTGGAACAAGCCGCCGGTAAATGGCCGGGAGTTCACCGCCTATGATGCGGCATGGACCATCAACCGCATGTGGTCACCCGATGCCGTAGCGACGGCACATAAGGCCAAACTTGACCCGGGGGAACCCCCTCCTGTTGCCACTGCTCTTGACAAGTATACCCTCCAGGTTAAAGTGCCCCCACAGTCACAGGGGTTACAGGTTATCTATACTGCTAGCTGGTTATACCATTATCCCAAAGAGGTAGTTGATACTTACGGGGATATGAGGGACTGGCGTAATGTCTGCGGGACTGGAGCATATATACTGACGGACTACATCCCGAACAGTCAACTGACTTATAAGAAGAACCCAAACTACTGGCAGTACGACCCACTCCACCCGGAGAATCAGCTACCCTATATAGACACGCTTAACGGTCTCGTCATAACCGACAAATCTACTCAACTGGCGGCATTTCGCACCGGCAAGCTTGATTACTCGCTAGGCGCAACCCTGACCTGGGAAGACGGGGAGACGCTTATGAAGCAGTGCCCCAGCTTAAAGTACACTACAGTCCCCGGTTCGGCTAACCACCTGTATTTCCGGGTTGACAAGCCGGAGCTGCCCTGGCACGACCTGCGGGTCCGGCAGGCAATGACCCTGGTGATAAACAAACAGGAGCTGATAAAAGATTACTATCGTGGATATGCCGACCTGCAAGCCGCGATATACCCACCAGACAAGGCGTGGGAGCCTTTCTATACTCCGCTTGAGGAGATGCCAAAGGAGCCAACAACTCCCGACTCAAGATGCGGCGTCCAGGAACTGTTTTACTATACTCCGGAGAGCCTGACCAAGGCAAAGCAATTGCTGAAAGAAGCCGGCTACCCCAATGGCTTCAAATGCAAGATAGTCTGCGCTCCCGGTGATGCAGACTTTCTCGCTCTAATTAAAGAATACTTCGCTAAGGTCAATGTTACCCTGGAGATTCAGCCAATTGAAATAAGCATTTTCACCGGCATGAGGCGTTCAAGGTCTTATGATGAAGGTATCTATACCATGTCACCCACAGCGCCCTTCCCCTACGATATGCATAATACCCGTAAAGAGAGCTTTGACTGCTTCAGCTACTATGAGCACCCGGTTACCAGGGCAGCCTACAACGAGCAGCGAAAGTACGTTTGCAAGGATGACGCAAAATACGCCGCAACGCTGAAAGCCGTCGTGCCCTTCATTCTTGAGCAATGCGTGGCAATATGGCTACCAGTCCCACGGGTTTACCGCATGTGGTGGCCCTGGGTGCAGAACTACTCAGGTGAATGGAGCATCGGTTGTGACGACCAGCAACTGCACCTTTACTACATCTGGGTAGACCAGGCGCTGAAGAAGTCCATGGGCTACTAGGGTAGCAAACTCAAAGGGAACGGGGATTCTCATCCCCGTTCCCTTTGAGCATTAGCTCGTTTCTCTGGGCGAAAAGCCGTCCCAGGAACTATTTAAGCGCAGGTAGACCCCCGTCCCGATGTAGACAACAAGGGAGAACCGGCTAAATAATACCCAGTGTAACCAGTGTAAATGGAAGAAGCCCATCAAACGAGCTATCGAACAAGAGGGAGGTTAGAGAAATGCTAGAAGCATCGGTCAAAAGCGGGGTTGCAGAAGAGCTAGCTAAGATTGTGGGGAGCGAGTTTGTTTCCACCAATCAGGCAGACCTTTATATCTACTCGTACGACATGACACAGGCTGAGCCGAGCTGGCCCGATATTGTAGTCCTGCCGAAGTCGTTGGAGGAGGTGCAGGCGATTGTCCGTCTCGCCAACAAAGAGAAGGTACCGGTTACTCCCTACGTTGCCGGAGGCAATATCGGGGGGCTGACTATCCCCCTTAAGGGCGGCATAGTACTTGACCTGAAAAGGATGGACCGCATCATCGAAGTGAATGATATTGATATGTACGCCGTAGTCGAACCCGGGGTAACCTTTGGACACATGAAAGCCTACCTTGAGAAGCACCACCCCAATCTCATGTATACCTATGCCTTTTCACCACCTTCCACCGGTGTTATGACTAACGCCCTCGTGCAGGGGCTGGATAATCTATCATTCAGATATGGGGCAGCCTCACACTGGGTCAGCGGACTGGAAGTAGTCCTGCCCACGGCGGAGCTAGTGAGAATCGGCTCCTGCGCAGTCAGTAAAACGTGGCAGGCAATTGTCCCTTTCCCCGAACTGGCTGGTCTCTTTCTGGGCTGGCAGGGCACAACCGGCATCATCACCAAGATGGCAGTGAGCCTCTGGCCCAAGCCAAAACATACCGGTGGGCTGCACTTTCAGTTGATGGACATGGAAAGTGCCTACGAGCTGCTGCGGGTACTATCGCGAACTCGGATTCCTGACGATATTATCGGCACCTCCTATGCCCTGGGCAGGGTTTCGCAGACGGCTATGGAGCATAAGAAGGCGTCCATTTATCCCGCACAACCTCGCCGTCCCGATGAGCCCGAATTCAATGTATCGGTGGAGATTTCGGGTAATACCAAAGATGAGCTCGACGCCAAAATGAAAGTCATTGAAGAAGTGGTCAACGAGGAGCTTAAAGGTATTAAGCCAATTGAACCCCGGCGTTCACCTGGTGCCTATGCTGGTTTCCCGATGCAGGCCCTACCCGTGCTGAGCGGGGGAGGAGGGCTTACCTGGGTGGGCACCTATGGCCCGATGAGCCGCTGGCTTGAGACCGCCAAGAAGGGCTGTGAGCTTCAGGACAAATACAATATTACCCGGAGTTGCTATACCCGGGTGATGAATGAGGGGCACTTCGTCGGTCTGAGGTGGATGCTGCCTTATGACAAAGAAGACCCCGAGACCGTAAAGAGGGTAGAAGCCCTATGCGCAGAACAGCTTGAGTTGGTTTTGGATACGGGTTTTATTCCTTATAAGACGCCTGTCTGGGCAATAAGAAAGCTGGAAGAACGGGCTGACCCCAACTGGGTGAAACTGCATCGAAGGATTAAACAGATGCTTGACCCTAATAATATCCTTAACCCTGGGCGGTGGGGTGCGCCCCAGGAGTAGCTGGCATTCAAATTAGATGAAGGAGGAAATAGTGGGTCTTGACGATGTGAAAGAATGGCTCTATGGATGCACGCGCTGTGGCACCTGTAAGGACGTCCTTAATTTATTTATTCCCGCCTGTCCTGCTGGAGAAAGGTTCCAGCTTGAGTCCTACTTCCCTTCGGGACAGGTATCCATTGCCAGAGCGGTTTCTAAAGGGATACTGTCCCTGGCTGATGACGAAATACGGGAGAGAATTTACGCCTGCACCGGCTGCCTTTCCTGTGAACAGCAGTGCGGCGTCTATCATCACCAGCACATTTTTGAGATTGTCCGGACCCTTCGTACCGAAGCGGTGACACAGGGGCTCCTAAATCCCGCCTATATGGTGATGTATTATGGCTTGAGAAAGGACGACAATGTGTTCGGTAAACCCAAGTCAGAAAGGGGGGACTGGGCTAAGGACCGGGGAGTAAAATATGCCACTCAGGATAAAGTGGACATCCTCTATCATGCCGGGTGTATGCTCTCATTTGACCCCGAGCTCTGGGAAGTGCCCAGAAGTGCGATAAGCCTGATGAGGGCGGCGGGCGTGGATGTGGGCATTATGGGCATGGAAGAAGCCTGCTGCGGGGGGCGCGCTTACGAGATAGGCTATCTTGGTGAATTCACCAAATATGCTCAGCACTGTGTGGAAACTTTCAATTCCCTGGGCGTGAGCAAGGTAGTAACTTCCTGCTCCGATGGTTACAGCACCTTCAAAACACTCTACCCCAGGGTCAATATTGAAATGAGGTTCGAGGTGCTCCACATGGTGGAGTATCTTGACCAGCTCGTAAATGAGGGCAGCATCAAGTTCAAAAGAAAGGTCCCGATGAAGGTCACCTATCACGACCCCTGCCATCTGGGGCGGCATCTCTCTCAAGCTGGTGTGTACGAGCCTCCGCGAAACATACTCAGGAGCATACCGGGGATAGAGCTGGTAGAGATGGAGCGCACCAGAGAAAATGCGTGGTGTTGTGGGGCTGGCGCTGGGGTAAGCCAGGCAAACCCCGAACTGGCCCTATGGACAGCTAACGAAAGGCTGAAAGAGGCAAAGGCTACTGGAGCTACGGCGCTGGTCACCAGCTGTCCCTGGTGTGAAAGGAACTTCAAAGACGCTGCTAGAGAATGCGGACAGCAGATTCAAATTTACGACGTCGCCGAGATTGCCCGGAAGGCAATCTAGAGAATCCGCCGGGTGATAATCAGCCTCTTGGTTAATACCGTCCTGATACCCAAGGCACCGCATCATCTAGCGGTGCCCTAAGTATTATCTCCAGCCTCGGGTCTAGTCTTCAAGCTTCCTCAGCCCCTGGGTCTCCATGAAGGTATCAAGCTGGTCAAGCAGCCGGTTCTCATCAAAATCGGTCCTGTCTCCGGGGTGAGATGTCTCATAGTGCATAACCGGTATTCCCTGCTCCATCAGCTTCATGGCCGCTGCTTTCATACTGAAGACACAGCCGATACCAGCCCGGTGAAGCGGGAGGATTACCCCATCACATTTGAAAGCCCTGACGGCATACATTAGGTTCTGATAGTAATCCTCAGGCAGCGGACCATGTCCTGCCCAGCCGCTACGACGTCTGCCACCCATCCTCATCGTCTCAACCTGAGCTCGGACAAAATCCTCTACAGTCTTAATCTCTACTTCCGGTTCTAAAGGAACCTTAGGTGCTTTCCAGCTACCATCAGGTTGCTCCTCCAAACGCACTCCGTGGTAAAAGGTCTGGATACAGACAGCGCCATACTGCTCCATATACCGGTAGTACTTGAGGAAAAACCACGGTGGTGGCTCATTCTCTGTCCAGCGGTATCTCTCAGTAGCCACACCGGCGATGTTATTCTCCACCCGCCATTTTATCTCGTCTCTTATCATTTCCCACAACTTTTCTGTCTCTTCCGGGTCACTACCTACCAGACTGCCGAGGACAAGAACGGAGTATGCTGACTTTTGGTCCAGAGGGCACGGGATATGGGTCAGCATCTCAATCACTTCTCCCCGTAGCGCCTGCATACGTCGCTGTCTTTTCATGTACTCGACCTGAGCCTCTACGTTGAACTTTGTACCGGTAGCCTTCTCCAGCCACTCTATCGTCCCGATATACTGGTCAATCATATACTGCGTTGCTGCTTTGGCTCTTTCTTCGTCCCATTCACCATAATACCCCGTAGCATCCGTGTGGTGGTCCGGAACGCCCCAGAACTCGGCTTCTAGCTGACCGAGCTTGGGGAACATAGCACAGAGGTCATTGCCCTGACACACCAGGTCTCGCCGGGGCATCTCCCCACCCGAGAAGTGACGGTTAGTTAGCAGGGCACCGATATAATCCAACTGGTAACCACAAAGATTACGCCCATAGCCATAAGCCTCGGTCGCCCCCCGGCACTGCCTGGAGTAAGCGTCACCCACATTCGCTATACTGGCGGCTTCAGGATGAGGATGTACGAAGTGGAGATTACCAAAACCAGGACCCAGCCCCTGCTGAGGACCATCCCCACCTCCAATAAGAAATACCTTTTGTTTCTTGGCTTCCTGCTCGGTCTGATAGAACTTGGCCCTTAACTCCTTAGCCTTTGCCCAGAATTGAAGAGGTCTTGTCTCCCATCTCCTTTCAGGTTTTTGTACTAACACCATCTGTACACCTCCTCTAAAATTTCTCTCCGGGTTTTAGAAATCCTCCCCGTTATACCGTTACCTTTATTGGTACTTTTATTGACTCAACAAAGGCTTCAATACGAGTCTGAAATTCCCCCATAGGGATAGTACCATCATATTCGATTTCATGGAATGGGATAAGCCTTTGCTTGAACGTCTTCACAATAGGAGGACGGTCCTGCTGGTGTGGCAAGCAGAACCTCTCTATGGCATAGACAACTCCCTGGACATTGTAGTCTATAGCCGTTGCCACAATTTCATTTACTCTACGCCGGAATGATTCGTCCTTCACCGGGTGGCGGGGCTTGTCCAGATATCTGAAGGTAAGGGCAAGTATCCGGTCATGCTGGGGAATGACATTGTTCCAGAAATAGTTACTACCGTTACAGACCCTATCAATAACAACAGTCGCCCCTAATGATTCTATCAAACTTACCAGCCTGGTGTCACTTATTTCGCTACCTAATAGCATCAACCGTGGACCCGTATGCTTTAAGTTTCGCCGGGACAGCTTGCTAATGGCATCCTTAAGGAGTTTGTTATGTTCCTCTTTATCCATTATCTGGCTGGATAGCACCATAGCCAGGGCTTCTGTCCCGGAAACGGGTGGGTTATCAATCCGCCGGAGTTCGTATACCTGTCGCATCAAGGTACGGTTGGTATTGTAGACTTCTATAGCATGGTCAAGAGCTTCATCAGTGATAGTCTTTCCTGTCCACTTTTCTACGCTTTTCTTGAAAGACATTAGTTCCGAATACAGCATATTCTTCGCGCTAGGCTCATCCAGTTGGGAAGGCATCGCTATGTAGTACTTGTAAGGAGTGGGCAACAGGTCCCACCAGTTAGCCACCGCCCCACGTATTGGCATACAACTCTCAGCGTGGGCAATTCCGTCAAGATAATCATAGTTACCCTTCAATCCCTGTGCCAGGATGCCCAGTGTATACGGGCAAAAAGCGCCATATAAATACCGCTGTGCTATACCCTCAATGTCAGGCTGGCTAAAGATGCTGACCGGAAGGACTCCCGCTGCATAAACAATCTCTTCAGGGAAGTAGTGGGAAAAGTAGCCTATTACCTTACCGCCGGTCTTCGCTTTCCATTCTTTAGCGTATTTGTGAGGGTCTTCCAGCAATTTTTGGAACCTTTCCATCTCACTCGTCCTCCTTTGTTATTCAAGTTAGTCGTCCGGAATTTTGCTTAGTCTGGTAGTTTTACTGCCTCAACGACGTCGTCTAATTTTAATTCACTTATTTTGGTCCTCGTGGGAATCCCATCGCTTGACCAGCCTCGAATTGAATAGTATTCCTTCAGGACGGCATCCCAGGGCACTAATTTCCCTCGATATATGCCAATTGTTCCTGGCTCGTAGGATAGCCGGTCAGCAAACCTGTCATCCCGGTAGTCCCACCCCTTTAATCTGTAGTTGAATACCCGCTGCAGGTTAAAAACCCTCTCCCCCACCTTCATCAGCTCTTCATAGGTTACATCCCAGCCGGTAATCTTGTTTAGGATCTCGGCATAAGTTGTGGGACCAAAGCCTACCATCATAAACTGGGTGGCAGCACCAAACATACAGGTTACCAGCGTGTTGAAGAGTGAGACAAAGTCCTCCGACCATACCGAGAACCGGGCCTTCCCCCTGGTGCCTCTCACCCAATCGGCGTCAACTTTAGGAGGGTCGCCGAATATTTCCTTCTTCAAGTCATCGGGCATATCCAGCAATTCTACACATCTCTGGTACATTTCAAGGTTGCTTTTACCGATGTACTTGGGATAGGTATCTCTGTTTTCGGGCAGGAAAGCCAGCTCCCAGACATTGTGGAGGCGGAGCCAATCGCCTCCCCGCGGGTTGGTCAGGGCGCCAAAAGACCAGATTAATGCCTGAAGCTTTGAATCCCGCTGTATGGAGGGTTTACCCTTCACTGTCTGGGGCATAATTGCTTCTGCTTCAGAACCAAATTTTCTGCCCATCTCAGCCACGCCGTCAGCTAATAGGTTGCCCAGCTTTCCATCACGGTGGGCTACTTTCCGTGCTACCTCCCATATTAAGTCGGCGTCACCACGTCTCAGCGTCAGACCATCAGTATCGCCAGTCTTGAGAAACCCCTTGTCAAATAGGTCAACAGCAAAAGAAAAAGCCATAGAAAACGAGGCAGGGTCTATACCAAGCTCTTGCATCAACCGCTCGTAGTAGATCCAGTCATTAAACTCTTTAATGTCAAGATTGCGCAGAGCGGTGGTAAGGAAGGTCATATGACCGCCGAGCTGCCTCAGTCCGGCGTATTTCCCCTCTTTGATTTGAAGCCAGTGGTAACAGGGTGCGAAACAGTTAAGGCACCCCGCATTCTTCAGGTGAGGATAGTCAGCCGCTTTGCGGTTTTCCGCCAGCATCCCTCCGTGGAGCGGCCAGTTAGTGGTCGTTGACATACTTGTGGAGCTCCCCTGCTCCTGCCATAGCTTTATGGTTGGTTCCTCTTCGAGGAAGAATTTGACGGCGTTATAAGAGGACTCCAGCAGCCCACGAGAGTCATATACTGAGATTTCGCCTGTGCCCCGAGCGGCGATTGCCTTGAGGTTCTTTGACCCCATGACGGCACCACCGCCCGACCGCCCGGGGCAGGAAGTACCATCAGCACACGGTGCCGCATACTTGACCAAGTTCTCCCCGGCGGTGGAAATACTTAAAACACGGATTTCGCTCTCGTAGCGCTCGCCCAACTCCTCCCTAATCATTTTGACCGTTTCGCCGGTCTCCTTCCCCCAGATGTGAGAAGCGTCATGGAATGTTATGTCCCTGTCATCAATGAAAATATAAACCGGCTCTTTGGCCTTACCCCGGATAATCACCATATCAAACCCGGCATACTTAACAGCTGCGGGGAAGTACCACCCGAACGCCCCTGAAGAAAAGCCGCCGGTCTCGGGGCTGACGCAGCCCAGCATGGCTCGTCCTGCCTGAGGGGCGGCGGTAGCCGTCCACGGACCGGTAGCAATGATGATTTCATTTTCCGGACTGAGGGGGTCTATCGCCATGGGGAAATCCTGCCAGAGAACCTTGGTGATAAAACCGTCACCCCCCAGCCAGAGCCTGGGGTCAATACGGTAGTCCCTCCAGAACTTCTCAGTAGGCAATACCTGCGCTTCCTGCTTTCCCAAATCTATTAGGGCTACATTTCCCGCATATCCCTTAGGGACTGACATTTTTCCTCTCTCCAGCAGGGATTTCTTCGGTGGCTCTCGGCCGAAGCTCAATTATTTTTCTAGCCAGGCGGTCTATTTTGGGTATCTGGGCAAGACCTTTGGGCAGGAACTGTAGGGCACCGGTGGGACAAAACTTCACACACTGCGGGTCTCCACCGCAGAACTCGCATTTCATAACCCGTTTTCTGCCGGCATCGTAGAGAACCGCACCAAAAGGGCAGCCGACCATACACATCCGGCAACCGATGCATCTATCGTAGTTGATGGTTATGGCTCCTGTGTCCCTGTTTTTCTCAATAGCCTGCACCGGACAGAAATACAGGCAATATGGCTTATCACACTGCCGACAGGTAAGAGCTTCAAAGATGAGCTCATCCTCTTCATCTATCCTAGTAATAGCGTGCCCCTCGTGTCTCACAATATGAATGCGGGATTTGGATAGGCTTGTCGCACCAACATTATAGGTGGAACAGGTGGTCATGCAACGCATACACCCGGTGCATAGAACCGGGTCAAATACGATAATCTTCTCTTCCATAATTTATCTGGTTAAATACTGTAACAGGAACTACATTAGCTTGTCAAACCTGCCGGGCAACTCTCCAGTAACCAGTTCCTTAAAAGGAGAGGGGGAAGTTTTTGAAGAAGGGCGAGCACCCCTCTTTAACCCCCTCTGGATATTCATTGAAAACCCGGGAGGGAAATGTTAACATAGCTATCTACCAAAAGGACGAATTACACTCAGGTTGATAGCGTTTGCATGTCCACCACATCAGACAAGGAGGTGAGAGAGGCAAAGTTAAGCAGAACTTTTTAAAGAAATTTAATTAGAGGAAAGAAGGGAATAGCATGGCATACGAATATAAAGACCTAATTTTCAAAAAAGAGAATGGCGTAGCCTGGGTAATTTTTAACCGTCCTGAGGTGCTGAACGCATTAAGCCAGGCGTTACACGTAGAATTCCACCGGGCAATTAGACAGGTACGCTACGATGACGAAGTGAGAGTGATGGTGGTAACCGGGAAAGGGCGCGGCTTTGCCGCCGGGAGGGATGTGCGCGAACAGGCTCAAGCGGTCCGGGGGGAATTTAGAGGTGGACCCAGAGGAGAGGAGGGCGCTCCCAGCGGGTCACCCTGGGAGATTGGTCTTGAGTTATGGGATTTACCCAAGCCGGTGATAGCCGCCGTTAATGGTGTGGCAGTCGGCGGGGGCTTAAGCATTGTGCTGGAGAGCGACATAATATTGGCTTCCGAGAATGCCTCTTTCGGTGAATTCTTCATCAGGAGAGGGTTCGTCTCTTCCGGCTACGGGCAATGGTTGCTACCGCGGCTTATAGGTCCACACCGGGCCAAGGAAATGCTGATGCTGGGCGAGCTTATTGATGCCCGGCAAGCCCAGGAGTGGGGACTGGTGAACCACGTCTATCCCGCCGATGAATTTGAGGAGAGGGTAAAGGAATTTGCCGAAAAGCTCGCCCGGGGCCCGGCCAAGGCAATAAGTTTGATTAAGAGGCTGGTGAATGAAGGCCTTTCGATGAGCATAGAAGCCGTCGGGCGGGCTGAAATGCAAGCCGATGAGATACTGATGACCCAATTTCGTGACGACATGAAAGAAGGAGTAATGTCTTTCATCGAGAAGAGAGCACCACAATTTAAGGGTGCACCGGGGGAAAGACACTGGTCAGAGAAAAAATATAAGTAAGAGCGGCTGGTGGTAATGCCGTCCGCATCTATAAGCCGAGAACGCCGGGCGGGCTTACCCGGCTGTTCAAGTCCGTTGATTAGCTAGAGTGTGCCCCCGACAGCAAGAGAGGGCAGGGGATTCATCCCCTGCCCTCTCTAAATGACCCGGGCTAAACAGCCTACGAGGCGCTCTGGATTTTCTCGGTGAGCTTGGGTAATACCTGATAAAGGTCTCCCACTATCCCGTAGTCAGTTATGTCAAATATGGGGGCGTTCTTGTCTTTATTGATGGCTACGATAATTTTGGCATCGCGAATCCCCACCGTATGCTGAATCTGGCCGGAAATTCCGATGGAGACGTAGAGGCGGGGTTTACACTTCTTACCTGATAGACCCACCTCCCTCTCCTCGGATAACCATTGCCATTCGTGGGTAAGTGGTCGAGTACCGCCTATCTCAGCCTTCAAGGCTTTCGCCAGCGCTTCAATAAGGGGCAGGTCCTCCTTCTTATTCAGCCCTCTGCCGACACAGACCAGAGTCTGGGCTTCCTCCAGACTGACCGTTTCACCTCCCTTTGGCTTTTTCTCCACTATTTTAAGCCTCGGCTCTTTAAGCTTCAGAGGAACCTCAATAACTTCGCCCTGCCTCGTTTCTTTCTTACCCAGCTCAAAGGTCTTCGGCATCACCGAGACCACCTTTTTTGCTGTCTTGATGAGCTGGGACGACACGGTGTTTCCCCCCAGCATGTATCTATCTATCAATAATTCTCCATCTTTGACCTGGATGCCAGTGGCACTGCTAACGTAGCCCGCTCCCAATCTCTGAGCTACCCTGGGCGCCAGCTCCTTACCTCTCCGTGTGCAACCGATGAGTATAATCTCCGGCCCATAGCTACTCACTATCTGACAAAGGGCTTCGGTGTAGACATCAGCGTAGAAGTCGGTGAGCAAGGCGTCCTTGGCTAGATATACTTTATCAGCACCGTAGGCAAGGTAGTCAGTTACCTTTTCTTGTCCACCCTTCCCCAAGACTGCCGCTGAAAGCTTAGCCTTCAGGCTGTCTTTAACCTTGCTACCCCAGGACAAAAGCTCAAAGGCAACCTCATCTTTCTCACAAAAAACTAGCATCTCCCTCATAGTTAGCCTCCCAGTACTCCCTCCTTGATAAGCGAATTGACCAGACTAACAATATCTTCATCCAGCTTACCTTCGAAGATGACCTTCTTTCTCTGTTCCACCGGGGCTAGATTACTCAGTATTTCCGTATCCATATCTCCAAGCTCTGTGTCAGTAATACCGATATCAGAACTCTTCCATTCCTGTACCGGCTTCTTTGCCGCCCGCAAAATCTGCATTAAGGAGGGAATCCTCGGCTCGTTTATGCCGCTGGTGACGGTAATCAACGCCGGGAGCTCAGCCTCTACGACCTCAAAACTCTCCTCCATATTTCGGGTCGCCCTCACTTTACTACCAGTATGCTCCAATTGTCGGACATAGGTAATCGCCGGTAAATCCAGAAGCTCAGCCAATCTTGAGCCCATCTGACCGGAGTAATTGTCGGTGGAGCCCTCAGCCAGAAGGATAAGGTCGTACTTTCCAATTTTCTTTATGGCTTTAGCCAAGACCTTAGCCGTTCTCGCCGAATCGAGGTTACTGAACAGCGGGTCGATGAGAATAACGGCTTCATCGGCTCCGGCAGCCAGGGCATCCTTAATGGTATCCCTGAGTTTTGGCGAGCCTACGGATAGTGCGATTACCTTGCCCCCCTCCTTCTCCTTAATTCTTACCGCTTCCTCAAGGGCGTTCTTGTCCATATCGCCAAACACGAGCGGCAGCCCCTCCAATACCGGCTCTCTGGTATCCTTTTTAATCCGAATCTGTTTCATATCAACATTCTGTTTTAAACATACAATTAAGTCCATATTCTTTGCCCTTCCTTTCTGGTTTTACTAGCCATACTTGTACTGGACGCCGAACCCGCCCCTGGGGTAATTCCAGTCCACCGCATTTCTCACACAAGCAATCTTGCAAGTTCCACACTCCAGACATCCATCGAGGTCCAGCTCAATCTCACCATCCCTGTTCAAGGTATAGACCTTTGCCGGGCATACATAGAGACAATAACGCTCTTTACAGCCCTTACATATCTTTCGGTCAATGCTGATGTGCTTTTGGGTATCAGCCTTGATGGTATCCAGACCCAGTTTTGCTTTTATGTTTACCGCCATTTTTATATCCTGAAAGCTCGCAAGGCGTCCTTCAATACTGGAAGAAGACCCAGTTTGCTTCTGATTTCACGGAACACCGTGCTTGACATTTTCTTCTTCGGTTTGTCCTCGATAAGCATAAGTTTTTCCATAACATCGCAGACCGTTTGGGGATAAAGGGTAAAGAGCCTGGGATTGTCAAAGAAGCGGGGGGCATTCTTAAAAGTATGCAGGTCCTTTAAGACAAAACTTTCCCTCAGCAGGCTTTCATAACTGGAGAGAGACTCACTGGAGAAATCATTTTTGCTGCGGGCTATTTTGATGGCTTTGGCTGCCAGAACACCGGAGGCTATAGCAAACTCCATCCCCCTAACCGTGAGCCCGGTGTTGAGGGCAAAACCAGCCGCATCCCCGGCGAGCAAGATGCCATCAGAATAAAGACGAGGCAGAGTGTTAATGCCACCCTCAGGAATCACATGAGCGGAGTATTCAATGGTCTCTCCCCCGGCGATGAGACGGCTGATTTCAGGACGGAGCTTGAAGTCCTCCAGTAGCTGGGGCAATTCAACGGGAGGGTCTTTTGCCATCAAGTCCAGTATTCTTACCACGATGCCGAGAGAGAGGCTACTAATATTGGTATATAAAAAGCCTCCCCCGAACATCCCTTTGGTCAGGGAACCAACGAATGTTTCTGCCAGCCCCTCACCCTCTTTCAGATTGAACCGTGCCTCTATCGTTTGAGGGGCAAGTTCAATAACCTCCTTTACGCTGACGGCAAAGTCCCTGGGGTTACGGCTTGCCCTCAAGCCCGCCTTCTCCGCCATTTGAGACATAACGCCATCGGCGGCAAGGACTACATCGGCATAGACATTGTCTCCCCCGGCGACTATCCCCTTGACCTTTCCATCCTCTAATATCAGGTCATCGACCTTGTTCTTCGTTACCACCATACCGCCGGCTTTGGCAACTTTGTCCGCAAGCCATCGGTCAAACCTGCCACGGAGGATGGTATAGCTGTGATAGGGTTTCTGCCTGAACCTTTCGCTTGATAACTCAATGGAGACCGAGGAGCTTGCCCCCATCAGGCTTATTCTCTCTCTGGCGACATATCTCTCAAGAGGAGCCTGCTCCCAGATATCTGGTAGGACCTCTCTAACCGGATTCAGGTAAAGTCTGCCACCGGTAACATTCTTGGCTCCTGAGTAATCCCCTCTCTCTACAACCAGAACTCCAGCTCCGTCTTTAGCCAAACAGTAAGCGGCTGAAAGTCCCGCCAACCCACCTCCAACTACGATGACATCAAACTTCTCCACGCATTATCCTCGCTGAATTTTCGGAGATTTCGGCTAACCCCCTTATAGACGGGTGGCGACGAACTCTTCACCAAAAGCGTCTCTGGCAATAATCTGCTTCATGATATTCTCGGCTCCTTCAGCCCCGGCAACGTAGGACATAGCCCCTCTCATGCCCATCTCGAGGGGAGATTCTTTGGTATAGCCAAAGCCACCGAGTATCTGGATGGCTCTCCTGGCAACCTCCACCGCCAGCTCGGGAGCCAGCCACTTGCACTGGGCAATGACCACATTTATCTCTTTCTGGGTGAAGCTGCCCGGGTCGCTGTAGTACTTATCTATCATCCAGCATCCCTTTTGCAGCAGGAGTTTGAGCATGTCCAGACGGGTCTGGAGCTCAGCTAGAATGAAAGATACACCTTGAAACTTGCCTATCGGCCGACCAAATGCCTTTCTCTGCCTAGCGTACTCAACGGCTATTTCCAGCATTTTCTCAGCACCACCCAGACAGGCAGCCGAAACCACGGCTCTGGCGATATTAAAGCCCTCCATACAACGGTAGAAGCCCCTCCCTTCCTCGCCAAGGATATACTTATCCGAAATCTCCGTGTCTTTATAGGTGAATCCCCCGGTAGAGAGACCCATCCGCCCCATATCCTTGTAGGTGGTGCTGGTTATACCCTTAAGCTGGTTTGGTATTGTGGCAAAAAGGGTCATCCCGCCCCTGATACCCTTGGCAGGGTCGGTAACGAAGAGACTACAGTGTCCCCCTCCCCTCACCTGACACTCGGCTACCGAACTGATATAGGCTTTCTCACCATTTATGATGAACTTGTCTCCTTTTCTGATGGCTGTAGTCTTGATAGCGGCTACATCCGAGCCTCCCCCTGGTTCAGTAACGTTGATTCCCCAGGACCACTCACCCGAAGCTATTCTGGGTAATATTTCCCTTTTCACTTCCTCGTTAGCATAAAGACTCAGGAACATCCCTCCCCAACCAATGGTAAGCAACGCGTAAACCGGGAGAGACATGCTCAGTTCAGCATAGCCCAATTCCTGGATGGCGATGTTGGCATATTGCATCTCCTCACCCGGCAAAGCCGAACCGCCATACTTCTCGGGGATAGTGCAGCCGAAAACACCTAGTTCAGCTAACCCCTTTATGATGTCATCAGGGATGCCAGCCTCGGCTTCGTCTATGGCTCTGGCCCTGGGCTCAACATTCTTCTGGCAGTACTCTCGCAAAGCCCTCTTGAAGAGTTCCTGCTCTCGCGACATTCTAAACTCCATTTAAATACTACCTCCTTCTGGCTTTTTTTGACACCGTCTTTTATCATAGCACCTTTCTAGCTTATTTTCTACAATTTGTTTGCGCGCATCCAAAACCGGCCACAATGCCCACCGGCTCACCGAGCGCCTGTGAGCCTTACCGCCACATTATCAAGGCAGCAGGGGTGATTATTGACAGAAGGGGGAGGAAACGTTTACTCATTTTGTGCAGTCGAAGCCAGAATTGCTCGGCCGTTCGGGGACTAACTCTGCTTGACAAATCCCGAGAACAAGGTTAAACTGGTGCCACAAGTAGAAAAGGTAAAAATCACCTAAAGACGGAGAGGTAGGACGATGCAATAAAGGACATCAGAACCGCTAAGTATTATGGCGGTTGCCGGTGTCCTTTTGGTTTAATGGAGACAATCTCTTGGCAAAGGAGGTGCATTACTGAGACAAGACAACTGAAATGGTAAAGGATAATAGTCAAGGACATTACAGTGCCAAGAGAGGAGGTTAACTCAAGATGAAAAAGGTCGTGTGGGTGGTGGTGAGCAGTCTGATGGTGCTATCTCTGGTGATAGCATCCTGTGCCCCGAAAGAAGCGGCGAAAAAAGTAGAGGTCGGGAAAGCAGAAGTAGTAGTAGCGGAAGAAAAACCAGTGGAAGAAGCAGTCGAAGAGGAAGCGGGACCGGAGATGGTGAAGTTGAGGCTGAAGAAAGGGGATGGGACAGTAGTTGAGAAATTGGTGGAAAAGCCTAAATATGGCGGAATATTGAAGTGGGCGTTGGCATCAGACCCAGAGCACTTTGATGATGCTTACCGCCTGAATGTACAGTGTACTGCCAATTCTCTCACTTGTGAGGAACCACTCACCGGTGACTATACAAGGGGGCCATCAGGCACTGGTGAATTCCCTTTTCTCCGTTCTTCGGAGCCCCGATTCTATCCGGCTCCCCTTTTGGCTGAAAGCTGGGAGTGGCCGGATCAAACCACCATTGTCCTCCACATGCGCAAAGGGGTTCACTTTGCACTTAACCCGGCCAGCGAGGCGAGCCGACTGGTGGGTGGTAGGGAGGTGAACGCTGAGGATGTGGTGTTTTCCCTCCTGCGCATGTGGAAAAACCCCATGAGTCCGCAAGCTATGTTTTGTCCCTATGACCAGTCTGTAGAATCGGTAACAGCACCTGACAAGTGGACGGTTGTCGTGAAGACTAAGCCGGGATGGTTCTCAAGAGTATGGCTTAGAGTTGGTGATTGTATCTTTGTAATTCCGCATGAAGTGATTGATAAATACGGAGACATGCGTGATTGGAGAAATAACGTTGGTACTGGGCCATATATACTGACGGATTACGTCCGAGGTTCTGTGGCAACCTTTGTCAGGAATCCTAACTACTGGCGGAAGCATCCTCTTTTTCCAGAGGACACCATGCCCTATCCGGATGGCGCTAAGATACTGGTCATACCAGATGCGTCTACCCGACAAGCCGCCCTGCGCACCGGCGCGGTTGACGGTTTGGGCAAAGAGGAGTTTGCATTTGACACTGCAGAGTCTTTAAAGAGGACTGCCCCACAACTGAAATGGCGAGAGTATCTGGCTGAAGCGACCTCGACGATATACATGAGGGTGGACCAGACGCCTTTTAGTGACATCAAGGTCCGGCGGGCCTTATCTATGGCTATAGATAGGCAGGTAATAAAAGACCAATACTATAAGGGTCGTGCTGAGACATTCGCCTATCCAATACTGCCAGAACTTAAGCAGTGGTTCATCCCGTTTGAGGAGTATCCCCAGTCAGCCAGGGAGCTATTTGAGTATCACCCGGATAAGGCAAAGCAGCTCCTGGCTGAAGCCGGTTATCCCAATGGCTTTAAGACCAGTATAATTTGCACCTTGGGCCAGGCGGACTTCTTGTCCATAATTGTAGCCGACTGGGCTAAAATCGGCGTTGACGCGGAAATTCAAGTGCTGGACTATGGTATCTATATGTCTATGCTGGTGGGCGCGAAGAGGACATATCCAGGATGTGCCTTCCAGAACACGATGACTGAGGCACCATACGAGTTCTACGTTTGGAGGACGGGAATGCCCGTGAACGCTGGCAATATTTATGACCCACGTATTGATAAGGCATTTGAGGATGTCACCGCCGCTTGGTTCGACAAGGCCGAAGAGGCCAGATTGATCAAGGAGGTCTATCCATACATTGTTGACCAGAGCTATATAATACCGATCGCAACACCATATGTGTACAGGGCCTGGCAGCCGTGGTTAAAGGGTTACAGCGGTGAAACGTCAATAGGTTTGTGGAACGGAGCTGACTACTACCTGTACAGCTGGATTGACCAGGACCTGAAGAAGTCTATGGGATACTAGGCCCAGCATCGTACAGACTTACCATATAGTGTGGAGGACTAGGCAAAGTTCCCAGTGGCGGTAAGCTGCACGAGGAAAAAATGTTAGCTCTTTAACATGCTACTAACAATTGAAGAAATTGTCGGTTACTTAGTCACGGTGAAAAGGGCATTTGGGAGTTGCAACAAGCAGAGGGCAACAAAGTATATGGAAGGCTACACGTCAAGTAACTATAGATTTTTTTCAGGTGGGCTTAAGAATAACCGACCTTGGAGGGTAACTATGAACTCGTGGTAGGTTGGCTGTGTGAGTTTGTTGTGCTGTATAATGTAAGTAAGAACTGACAGGAAATTATCACGTGTTGGTTCAAGATTCGGTTGCAATTGCAGGCATTTTTTAACTGAAAAGGAGGCGGAAATGGCGATTGTATTAGGCAACACAAAGGTTCAAGATGTAGGTAGCTGGCAGGAGTTCTTCGTGCCGACCTATTCTGAGCGCATCAAGAAAGCAAAGCAACGTGCTCTCCAAACGCCAGAGATCTGCTTGGAGCGTGCTCGCGCTGAGATGAAGACCCTAGAGCAATATAAGGATGAGCCCAGAATCATTCAGCGCGCACGTTTCCTGGAGACATATCTAAGAGATAAGACCATCTACATACTGGACGAGGAACTCATTGTAGGCAATGTGAATAGCAAGGTTCGGGGTATTACCATTTCCGGTTTGACTAGCCATCCGACGGGGGCCAGCATTTGGGATATCCAGGAGTCATTCACAGGCCAGCATCGGGCGGAGTGTGCACCTCCCATACTTGACCCGACGGTGGAACTTGACGCTGATGAGGCAATCAAGAATTTTGAGACCCGGTTCAACTGCGTAATTCATCCCGAAGAGAAGAAAGAGATCCGGGAAGTGCTTTTCCCCTACTTCAAAGGAAAGACCCTGCTCGACTACAATCTGAAAAATCTCAATCCCGAACTACTGGAAAAATCTTTTGCAACGACTTCTTCTTGCTCGCATATTCCTAATCACGCCGGTGTATCAATGTGGAGAGACGCTGGCCATCAGATGCCCAACAATGAAAAGGTTCTTCACAAAGGTCTCAAAGGCATAAAGGAAGAGGTAGAGTGGTACTTGGCTCAACTTGACGAGCCATATACGCACTTCGAAGTGCAAGAGAGAAGAGACTTCTACAAAGCAGTCCTTATCACACTAGACGCGGCTATGGCATATTCCAAGCGGTATGCCGACCTAGCACGAGAGATGGCGGCAAAAGAGGTCAATCCCGTACGCAGGCGTGAGCTCGAGCGTATCGCCGAGGTTTGTGACTGGGTACCGGCAAACCCCGCCCGAGACTGGTGGGAAGCAGTGCAGTCCAACTGGATGATACACGTCATCGTTAATTGTGAACTCGCTGGAGAGGTAAACTCCTTTGGACGCTTTGACCAGTATATGTACCCCTTCTACAAAAAATCGGTTATCGACGATAAGACAATGACTCATGAAGAGGCTCTGGAACTCCTGATGTGTTTTTATACCAAGCTTGACTGTGCCAGAGAGGCAACCCAGTCCCTAACCATCGGGGGGCAAACTCGTGATGGCAAAGATGCCTGTAACGAAGTTACCATGCTCTGTCTGGAAGCTGAGGAGCAACTGAGCATAATCCAGCCAGAAACAGCGATGAGGATATGGGAGGGCACACCCGACAAGTATTTAAGAAAAGCCGCTGAAGTAATCCGTCTTGGTCGGGGCAAGCCCAAGTTCTGTGGTGACCGCAAAGCGATCCAGATGTTATCCAAGGGCTACCCTGATTTGACCATTGAGGATTGGCGAGAGTATGTTCTGATAGGGTGTTCAGCAACCGACCTGCCTCACATTACTATGGCTCATAACTGGGAGGGAGATAATATTGTACCAAAGTTCGTGGAGCTAGTACTGAACAACGGGAAGTGCGCCATATGCGGCAGACAAATAGGACCCGCGACTGGCGATCCCAGGACTTTTGAATCAATAGAAGCGGTGCGGCGGGCTTTCCGGGAACAGGTGTTCTACTGGGTAAAGTATTATGTTGAAGGCGTGAAGTATTTGAAAGAGGCTCAGTCTATGTGGTTTCCCGCCCCATTTAGCTCTGCACTTGCGGAAGGGCCTTTGCAGAGGGGTCGCGACATTACTCAGGGCGGCGCATGGTACACAACGTATGGCATATTACTCTCCGGCCTAGCTGACACTGCCGACTCTCTGGGAGTGATTGACAAGTTAATCTACCGTGACAAAAAGGTCACCTGGGACCAGTTGCTTGAGGCAATCAAGGCTAACTGGGAGGGCTATGAGGACCTAAGGCAACTCTGCATCAATAGTGTGCCCAAGTATGGTAATGACGATGACTTTGCCGATAGCTGGGCAGCCTGGGTGATGGACACTTGGCAGGACGCCGTAGATTGGGTTAACACGCAGGCAAACCTGCTTCCGTGGTGGGGCGGCAAGTGGCTTGGTAAAACTGTGGTTGCGGGAGGTAACGTTATCGCAGGGCGAACAGTTGGCGCTTTACCCAACGGCCATATCCACCCAAAGCCTCTGGCTGATACCATGTCCCCGTCCCAGGGCGTGGACAGGAATGGCCCCACGGCCGTTATGAAGTCGGTAAGCAAACTGCCAACGCACCGGCTTGCCCTGGGCGGCCCAATGAATATGAGGCTAAGTCCCCAGCTACTTGCCACTGATCGCGATATAGACAACTTCGTAGCCTTTCTCAGAACTGTCGAGGAACTGGGCGTATATCACTTCCAGTTCAATGTAATTTCAAGCGATCTATTGCGCAAGGCGATGAAGGAGCCAGAGAACTACAGGGACCTGATGGTTCGAGTAGCTAGCACCGTTGCCTACTTTGTCGACCTCGATGAAGCGGCACAGCTGGACATTATTAGTCGTACAGAGCACCAAGGCTGGTAGAATGTCCCGTCATTTACCGGGTAACAGCATTTGGAACCAGGCCATCATGAGGTCAAAAAGTGCTACTCAAAAGCGGCTTGTTCTGACCATAAGCAGGATGACTATTCATAATGGCCCTGGACTACGAACCGTCATCTACTTCAAAGGGTGCCCATTGCGCTGTTTGTGGTGCTCGACGCCAGAGTCTCAAAAGGCTGAACCTGAGATTGCTATCTACCCGAGCAAATGTATCCATTGTGACCAGTGTGTCCCGGCATGCCCCCTGAATGCTATTAGCTTAGCAGATGGGACAATAAGTATTGACCGGTCTCTATGCAACAACTGTGGCAAGTGTGCTGAAGTCTGCAGCTCAGAAGCCATAAAGCTTCTGGGACGACCTATGACTGTTGAAGAGTTGCTTGAGGAGGCGAAAAAGGATATAGCTTTTTATAGACACTCCGGTGGTGGAGTCATCCTTTCGGGGGGAGAGCCCTTATTGAACCCGGACTTCACGCTGAAATTGCTTCAGGGCTTGAAAGAAGAAGGTATCAATGTCGGAATTGATACCTGCGGTCATGTCCCCTGGGCAAGCATTGAGCAGATGTTGCCCTACATCGATTTCTTTCTCTGGGACATAAAGCATATGGACCCAGAAAGACATAAGGAATTGACAGGCGTCTCAAACAAGCTAATTCTGAGTAACGCTCGGGCGGTTTCCCAGAGAAATATCCCCCTCTATATAAGGGTACCGGTAATCCCGGGTTACAACGACTCAGAAGAGAATATCAGAGCTATCTGTGAGTTTGCTCAGGGTTTATCTTCAGTAGTTGAGGTGCACCTTATACCTTTGCACCATCTGGGGAAGACAAGATACGATAGCTTAAACCGCCCCTACCCTATAGCTCACATTCCCCTCGTTCCGGACAGTGTCTTACAGGATATGAAACGGCTGGTAGAATCGTACGGATTTATGTGCAGTATCCAGGCTTAAGGGCATGATTAAAAATCCCCCTATCATCAAACTTAACCTTGTGAATGGGAAAGCCGAAATAAGGGACGCCGGTCACTTAGGGGAAAGAATACTTATGAAACCGAGGACACGTGCGTAGGGGCTATTGGAGCTGAGTCTTAATGATGTGGCTCAGGGGCAAAATCACCTGGCTCTAGCGGCGGACAAAAGCCGCGGAGAGGATTGCCGAGCCGGTCCCACCCTCCTTAGACTTGATGGTCTGCTAGATTACCCCGGTCTCCCTCATCTTCACCAAATCCTGCCGAGTGTAGCCTAGCATCTGGCAGTACACTTTCTCATTGTGCTCGCCGAGGAGAGGGGCAGGACGCTTTACTGTCCAGGGGGTTGCCGAAAGTTTGTAGGGTGCTCCAGGATATTTAAGCCTGCCCGCTGCTGGGTGGTCAATCTCCACAAAGAAATCCCGTGCCGTCAACTGCTCATCAGTGAACAGGTCTTTTACGCTGCGAACCGGGGAGCAGGGAATGCGATTAGCAATCGCTGCCTGGTACACCTCATCCATTGTGTGCTGACTCGTCCACTCTACCAATACTTCATGGAACTTTTTGGCATTCTGGGCGCGTCTGGCGGGGTCTTGGCACCACTCCTCCTTAGTCCAATCTGGATTGCCCAGCATCTTCTTTAGGCTTGGCCAAAATAGATCCTCCATCAGATACAGGCACACATAGCCGTCCTTGCAGGGAAACAGATTGGACCCGCCTCGTTTCGCCCTACTGAAGGTAAGCATACCTGTCTGGGAATAGGAAATAATTTGGTTACGCGCTACGGAAGTCAGAGCTTCTTGCTGCGAAACGTCCACATGCTGTCCCAGACCAGATGTCTTCCGGGCAATAACCGCCGACATTGTACTTACCGCGGCGCTAGCCCCGCTCATAAAATCGGTGCCGTGGGCTGGCACCTTTAACGGGGGGAACTCCTCAACGTTATCCACCCCCTCCGCGGGGTTGTAATAAGCACCTCCACCCATACTGTAGTTGATAAGGTCACAGCCTTTATAGTCCCGGTAGGGTCCTGTCTGACCGAAGGCGGTAATTGAGGTCATCACCAGCGCAGGATTGAGCTTGTGGAGGCTTTCATAGTCGAGACCGAGCTGTTTCATCTCACGGGGCAGATTGCTCTCCACCAAAATGTCAACCCGCTGTACCAGTTCCCTGAAAATCTTCAGCCCTGTCGCCGTCCTAAGATTGAGAGTCACCCCCAGCTTATTGGTGTTAAGCAACAGAAACATGCCGCTTTTCTCCGGGTGAGGTATGTCCTTCGGGAAGGGGCCCCAGCTTCTGACCTTATCGCCAGAGCCAGGCTCTTCCACCTTAATTACCTCAGCACCTAAATCAGCCAGAAGCTTTCCGCAGTAATCACCAGCCACGGACTGGCTGTATTCGAGAACCTTTAAACCGGTGAGTGCTTGCCTGTTCATGCCAGTCGCTCTTTTTCCAGTCGTTATTCCCAAGCTGATTAGTAAATGACTTTCTCTTCCTCCAGCCGTCTTATCTCCTGCTCGGGCATGCCTAGTAACTCACCAAAAACATAATTATTGTGCTCGCCGAGTAATGGGGCGCGGTAGTAATTTCCTCCAGGAGTACCGCTCAGCCTCCAAGGCATGCGGGACAAGCATAGCTTCCCGATAAGTGGTTGCTCAATGTCGAGCAGGAACTCCCTCTCCCTCAATTGACGGTCACTCTTTAACTCCTCCAAAGTAAGGCACGCTCCTGCCATAACGCCTACCTTCTGCAATATCTCCATTACTTCGTAATGACTATGCTGCTTTGTCCATTCTTCTATCAGCCTGTTCAGTTCCTCCTGATTATTCAGCCGACTCAGCCCATCACTGAACTCTTCTTTCTTTGTCCACTCGGGATTGCCCAGGGCATTACAGAAGGCTTGCCACTCCTGCTCACTTGAGACCGCAACAGCTACCCATTTGTCTTCTCCAAGGCAACGGTAGCAACCGTGAGGAGCCATAATATTATCCCGATTCCCTACAGGTTGAGCCACTCTCTCATTCATAGCGTAATCAATAACCAGTTCACCGAGTACGTTAGCATTCAGTTCGGTCATGGATGCGTCTATGTATTGTCCCTCACCTGTGTTTGAGCGGTGATACAGAGCAGCCAGAATAACAAACGCTCCGTGCACAGCCGCCATCGCATCTGTCCACCCCCTGTTTCCTACAACATTGGGAATGCCGCCAACATAACCGTTCACCGAGAGTAACCCGGAGAAGGCATCAACAACAGGGGCAAAGGCGGGGGACTCCTTGCGGGGACCGGTTCTGCCGTAACCTGAGGTTGCGAAGACAATGATATCGGGTTTAAGCCTCTTCAATTCCGGATATCCCAACCCCCAGCGCTCCATCGTTGCTCCGCCAAAGTTCTCAGTTACTACGTCGCTGAGCTTGACCAGCTCCTTGACAATCTGCACCGCCTTGGGCTGATTCATATTAAGGGTAATACTCTTCTTACCGCTGTTGAATGAAACAAACGACGCGCTCTGGTCCAGCGTCTCAGCTCGAGACGAGAGCCGGGTAACATCGGGGCGCACCCTACTCTCAATCTTAATAACTTCTGCCCCCATCACCCCGAGCCACTGGGTGCAATGAGCGCCGGCTTGGGCTGTAGTAAAATCAACAACCCTTACGCCTTCAAGAGGTAGCTGTTGCACCTTTTCCCTCCTCTTTATCTTTTATTGATCAGGCTTGGCGAAACTTTGGCCTTTTATTTTAGTGCCCCCTTCTCCTCGAGAGCTGCGACCTCGTCTTTTGATAAGCCCAGGATATCTCCCAGAACGTACTGGTTATGCTGACCCAGCATGGGCGCGGGGCGATAGATTCCGCCTGACGTCTCGCTCATTCTCCAAGGCAGATTAACGATAAAATCAGTCCCTGTGGCAGGGTGCTCCACACAAGTAAAATCTTCCCTTTCCTGGAAATGAGGGTTAAGGTAACACTCCCCGATATCCATAACGGGACAGGCGGCTACACCAACACTTTGGAGGATATCAGTGACCTCATCTGGCGTATAGTTAACCGTCCAGGAGGTAATGATGCTGTCCAACTCTTCTAGGTGACTAAGCCTGCCCTCCCTGCTGTTAAATATCTCCGCTCGCAGTGAAGGTGGGTCACCCATTGCCTGGACTAGCTTTTTCCATTCTTCCTCTGTCTTCACCGCAATTGATACCCACTTGTCCTCGCCCTTACACCGATAATTGTTATGCGGTGCCATCGTAGGATGTCGATTGCCCTGAGTCCCGGGGTTCCTGCCTGTCACTTGATAATACAACAGCGCCTCGCCGAGGCAGCTGACTAAGGCCTCAAGCTGTGCCACCTCAATATATTGTCCTTCTCCGGTACGCCTACGGTGGATTAGAGCAGCAAGGACTGCCAGAGCGGCGTTGGTAGCAGCATTGAAATCTGAATATGCTACGTGTATGCCCACGGCTCTTCCGCCATAGTACCCAATCATCCCCGTTAGTCCAGAGAGGGCAGCTAAACCCGGCGCATAGGCAATCGTGTTCCATTGGGGACCCCAGCTGCCAAGGCCTGGCATCGAGACCATAATGAGGTCAGGCTTTTCACGGCGTAGAGACTCATAATCCAAGCCAAACCTTTTCATTACTCCGGGAGCGAAATTCTCAAGTACTACGTCACTGACTTTTACCAGTTTTTTCAATAGCTCAACACCCTCAGGTTTGGTCATGTCTACAGTAATGCCTAACTTATTGCGATTCATGGCGTGAAACCCTGGGTCGGTCTCCGGAGACCGTTCAACATTGTCTGGCGAGAATCTGGTAGTATCTAAGCGCGTCCTTGTCTCCACCTTAATCACTTCGGCACCCATATCGGCCAAAATCTTGCCGGCGGCAGCGCCTGCAGCTACCCATCCAAAATCCACCACCCGAAAACCACTGAGCGGATACATCATCTTTTCCATATGATTATCACCTCCTTATCCGCTCGAGGCCGTTTAGTTTTGATTTTAGCTTCATTTTCGGCCAATTTGAAAACGCTTCACCTCCACCTTTTTGGTGAGTTTTGACATCTTCCAGCTCCAGAGACACCCTGAAAAGCCGCCAGATACCCCTTCATTTTTAAACGGCCTCCGCTCGACAACTCCCCATATTTATATTACCCCCTGTCGCCTGAGCTCGGTTAAATATTTCTTTGAGTAGCTCAAACGGCCACAGTAGACCTCCTCGTTATGTTGGCCTGGCACGGGCGCTGGACGCTCAATACGGCAAGGAGTTTTGGCAAGTCTGAAAGGCGGCCCGGGGAATTTAACTCTACCCAACCGGGGGTCGTCCACCTCCACAAAATACCCCCTCGCGTTAAGATGAGGGTCTTCCAATACTTCGGCGATGGTTCGGAGGGGGGCAAGAGCGACATGCTTCTCCTGGCCAAGCGCCATGAGTTCATCCCTCGTTTTACGCTTCAATAGTGGCTCCAAACGGGCTCTCAGCTCGTCCCCATACTTTCTATGGAGCTCCTGAAAGTTTGTGTTAGTATATACAGGATTTGAAGAATACCAGCTCGGTATCTCACCATCACCCACGATCTCCAAAAAGTGTTTCCACTGGCGCCCTGTGTTGGTGCTAAAGGAAACTTCTCCGTCTTTACACTCAAGAATCCCGTTGGGGAAGAGGCCCGCCATTGTACGGCCTTTTCTTATCACTTTTTGCTCGTAGAAAACAAAACCATGCAGTCCATACCCAGCCAGATGTGTAAGCCAAACCTCAGTCTCACCGATATCAATATGTTGCCCACGACCAATAGAGTCGCGAGCAAGGATAGCCCCAAGCGTCGCGGCTGCTGCCATAAGGCCGCTCTGAAAATGGGGCTGATACAGCGGTACAGACAACGGCTCGCGGCCGAGCTCCCCTATTGACTTGCTAGCACCGCCTGCAGCGCTACAATTAATAGCATAGGCTTTGTACTCCCGATATGGGCCAGTTTGGCCAAAGGGTGTTATTGAGGTCACCACCAGCATATTATTAATCTGGCTGAGACGTTCGTAGCCCAATCCCATCTCCTTAGCTTTTCGTGGGGAGTTACCTTCCACCAGAATATCAGCATCCCGCACCAAGTCATACAGTATGCTTTTCCCTAACTCAGTCTCCAGGTTCAAAGTGACCCCAAGCTTGTTACTGTTCACATAGGCGAATAAGCATCCCACATCCCCACCCTCCCTGTCATCACACCAGATAGACCCTTCCTGTCTATCAAGGTTGGCGGTCGCAGGGTCCTCCACCTTTATCACCTCTGCACCCATGTCAGCCAAAAGCTTGCAACAATAGGCTACAGCCACATTGTTACCTATCTCTCTAACTTTCAGCCCAGAAAGGGCACCATTGCTAGCATTCGCGGACGAGCTTCTTGAGTTGCCAACCTCTTTCTTTTGACTCATCCCCACTCCCTCCTTTCCCTACATCAGATAGTTTAAGATGTAACCCCTATACAACAAATTAGCCTTTCACCTAGTTTCTCTCTTATTTAACAGAGCCGCCCTTGAGGTATTGCTAGAGCACCCTAATGGTAGTCCCCAGGCAGTTCATTAACCCTCTTCTTTGCGCGGCTCTGTTTTCTGAGTTCAGGAGCTCATTTTGAGGCTTTGCGACTACTTTTTCCTCTCTCCTTTTCCTCCCATTCCTTAGCCTCTTTTTCCGCTCTGGCTATCCGCTCTTTCTCTCTCCACTCCTGATGGAGTGCCCTCTGCCAGACTGCCTTATCATCCCTAGAACTGGCTCTAGCTAACGCCTCAAGGACCAGCTTGGGCACTTCCTTTCCTTCTGACTCGAGCTTTGCCTTTAGGTTGGCCAAAGCCCGAGGGGCCCGAGCAACGCCTCTTCCTTCATATCTCATACCGTGTTGTGCCGACCCGGAATATGGAATGCGCCCCCCTTTCTTCCAGTCACTGCGTGCCCAGTTTTCCTCCAATGCCCTGGTGTAGCCCTGGATGTCTCTCGTATGATATAAAGCTATCTTTGGATTCCCCTCTCCAACATTGTCAGCGACGCGGTCTGCAAAGGCGAGGGTCTCCCTCTCCAGAGTTTCGTAGTCAGGGAAGATGCGGTTGATAAAGTGATATTCGTAGCATTCACGGGCAGTCATAAAGCGGTGCTCTAACATGACCTCCATCACTTTACGCACACCCATGTCCCATGTTCCTGGGTCAGTCTGACCGGTCACGCCCAGGAACAAGGCATCCTCGGAAGCAAAGATTACGTCCATTATTCCGGCTAGGGCAAATCCCCCATATATGCAATACCCGTGCACCATGGCGATAGTCGGCTTTGGAATGCGGTGCAATTTATAGAGGTGCAAATCGAACAAGAAGTAACGGTGTTCCTCGTCATACTGTAGCCAGACCTTCTTTTCGGACCCGAATTGCTTCATTAATTGCTCAGGAGTTCTCCTGTCTGCCAACATGGGTGCTGACTCTGGTGTAAGCCCCATAACATCGTGCCCAGCGGAGAAACATGGGCCCGCTCCGGAAATGACAGCTACTTTGCACTCTGGGTCAGCGGCGAAGCGTTCGAAGGCATCGTCGATCTCGGCATACATGGGGTGGCTGATGGCATTCAGATATCGTGGCCTATTCAGTATTATTCGAGTGACCCTCCCTGGTTCATATTTGATATCTTGGTACTGTTCAGGACTTTCAAAATCCACGTACTTCATGATTCTTCTCTCCTTTTTTATATTCTACGCTGGGATTTCTTCTTTCAATTGCTACAAACTCGCGTTCCCATTTCCTCCTTTCCATTTATGCACTTTATCTATGCAACCGGTCAAAATGCATTTCGGGAAATTGGAGATAGCCCGTAGCTACTCCGCTTTGCGCATCCCTGATTCATATAACTGCTGGTATAGCCGGGATCTATTGAATCCACTTTTAGTGCGACGGCGATTCATTTTATATATTTAATCCAAGTATTGTCAAATCAGCGAATTGACCTAATTAATTATTGTTGCCTCAGAAAAAGGGTTACCGGGGGAGGCGACGTGAGACGAGCCGGCGCAGTGGAATATGTTGAAGCGATGCGAGGACGATACCTCGTGGTTATCGGCGGCGGTTTTACGAAACACTTCATAAGCTGGACTAGGGAAGAGGTCAATAATCTACCCAAACCAGGGACTCCGTGGTATAATCGAGACGATTGGGAGATATTCCAGGGAAAACAATCAAGTTATGGGGTGAGCTTTACCCCATAACCAATTAACATAACCCGTTGTAAAGGAGGAGCATATGTTAGCCCAGGTCACCCTTATTCCTGCCGAATCGAAAAAACTGATTGCCAAAGGCGTTGCCAATATGGATATCGTCAGAAAGGCAGCAACAGAGGGAATGATTGTGTTGCATCCTAGTAGTAGTACGTACTTCATTGTCGAGGAGATCACCGGGACTAAGCCCAAGACTAATTACTGGGTTTGCGGCGTGGTGACTCCTAGGGGAAACTGCGTCGAAATGGGAATGCTAGACTCTCCTCCACGGAGTACCAGTACCCCCAGCGGTCCGAGAGGGTTCCGCTCTTGGTGGGTGATTAGAAATGGGAAGCTTTCAACAGGAGAAGAGGAGATTTCAGAATTATTGGAACAGATGAGACCCGCGGATGTTTTTATCAAAGGAGTAAATGCCTTGGACCCCCAGGGTAACGTGGGTATCCTAATAGGTGATCCTGCGGCAGGGGGGTCATTAGGCCTAATACTGTCTACTTGGAGAAAAATATCATTTCATTTGGTCTTCCCCGTTGGATTGGAGAAATTGATACCTATCCCCATAAGCCAGGCTTCGAAGGAGGCAAAACCGGCTATGTATGATTATGCCATGGGCTTAGCCACCGGGCTATTCCCCTGTCCGGGCGGGGAAACGGTAACTGAAATGGATGCTATCGGAATCTTAAGTGGAGCTATTGCCGTGCCTATAGCTGCCGGTGGATTAGGCGGGGCAGAGGGAGCGATAACTTTAATCATAAGGGGCAATGAGGAACAAGTCAAAAAGGCAATCAATTTTGTCGAGCAGTCTAAGGGAGCCAAACTACCACCATTACGTCTCCGCAGCTGTCAAGGATGTCCAAGTCTGCATTGTAGATTCCCTGTTGGAGACAAGCACTGGGCTTCAGTGTGAGTAGGCTTAAGTGCCAAGACACAAGTAATCAAAGAATCACCACATAATCCCCCGAGTTTTAGGTGCATGACCTTTTTTTGGATGTCCTCGGGAAGGATCTCATCGAGCCTAGAAGCGATGCTTACTGTCCTGTGTGGGGAAACGAACCACCCTTGGTCATGAGATAAGGATTAATCTGACTTATCTTTTTGCTCACCTTCTTGATCAATTAGTTTTCTTTATCATTTTCTCCACCCTTTTGTATCGGCCCACACCGCCTCTCAACCTCGGGTCCATTAAGTCTCTCAGCGCGTCGCCAAACATGTTGATACCGTAGACCGTCAAAGCCAAGGCCAGACCGGGATATAAAGCCAGTTGCGGTGCCCTCTCCATGAATTGGCGTCCTCCTGCACTCAGCATGCTCCCCCAGCTAGGAACCCCGGGAGGAACACCAAAACCAAGGAAGCTCAAACTGGCTTCGATCATAATCGCCTGTCCCACAATTAGTGTGAAATTGATAATTACGGGCGCCAGAATATTGGGCAGGATATGCCGGACAAGTAATCTCCAAGTGGAACAACCAAGAGCGTACGCTGCTTCCACGTAGGTATTCTCTTTGATGCCGATAACAGCACTTCTTATTACCCTTGAGCCGGCAATACCCATGGTTATTGATATAACAGCTATTACCTGTGGCATGCCCTTCCCCACTAAAGACATGATAGTTATGGTAAGTAGTAACGTCGGGATGCACATGCAGGCGTCGACAAACCTCTGTACCGCCATGTCAAATTTGCCACCAATCAACCCTGAAACAGCTCCTATAGCTATAGAGATAAGCGTGGCACAACAAGCGCAGGACAGGCCGATAATCACCGAAATACGAGCCCCGTAGATAATGTTACTCAACAAATCTCTCCCTAGTTGATCCGTGCCCAGGACGTACTGGGGTGATGGCGGAAGCAGTCTATCTACTAGGTGAACTTCGTTCATGCCATAAGGGGCTAAAAGGTCGGCAAAGACGCCGCTCAAAAGCAGTATCAGGACTAAAGCCCCGCCGAAAGTGCCCATTGGCTTCTCTTTCACCAGCCGTCTGAGTAAATCAAGGACAAAGGGGTATCTCTTTAGCTTGACTATCGTCCCGCCGAGTGAATCTGTAACCCCGTAAGCCATTTTCCTCACCCTTTATTCTTCTCTACTTGTAACGGACTCTAGGGTCTAAAAAGCCGTAGGTCAGGTCAACAGCCAGATTGACTACCAACACAAACCCAGCGATAAACAGATTTAGTCCGGAAACCATGGGGTAGTCTCTTTGATTGATAGCAGTCAACATCAGACGACCTATTCCGGGCAGGCAAAATATTTGTTCTACGATAACCGCGCCTCCAACCAAAAGGGGTAACTGAAGCCCAACTATGGTGACCACCGGGATTAACGCATTCTTCAAGGCGTGCCTCGCAATGACCATTCTCTCGCTGAGTCCCTTTGACCAGGCTGTCCTAATGTAATCCTGTCTCAGCACCTCGAGCATCATGGTCCGCGTCATTCTCATACTTGCTCCCGCGAGCGCCAAGCCCGTAATCATCGCTGGTATTATGAACATCCCCAGGTTTCCTATCGGATTCTCGGTAAAGGAGATGAGCGCCATCGGTGGCGACCAACCCCACCAGATTGAGGGATACAACATCACTAAAGTCCCCACCCAGAAGGCGGGAAGGGAGATACCGATTATGGCAACGGTACGCCCGAGATAGTCACCGATGGTATCCTGCCGTATCGCTGAGAATACACCTACGGGCAGGCTTACCAATGCCCCGAACAGCATAGCCAGCAAGCCAAGTTCAATTGTTACTGGCAATCTGCGCAATAACTCCTCGGTCACGGACTGGTGGCTACGAATGGAAGTCCCGAGGTCGCCCTGAAGAACACCACTAAAACCCTTCTCGGGGAAAGGGAGAAACCCCATCCACCGCCCATATTGAACATAAATAGGCACGTCCAGCCCCAGCTCGCGCTCAACCGCGGCACGGTCAAACACGCCGGTCCCGCTCGCCTGTGCCATCTCAGCCTGTATCAGGTCGATGACACTGCCCGGAACGAAGCGTACAATGAGAAAGACAATAGCAGTTATTATGATGAGAGTCGGTATTATTAGCAGTAATCTCCTAATGGCATAGGTTATCAAATCATTCCCCTTACCTAAATGGTTCTGTTAATTAGTCTGGCGAAAGCTCACCCGGAGCCCTGCTGTCTTGACCGGAGTCCATCCCCGTCACCTTTATTACGACACTGGGTACCATGTAAAGTACGCTTGTCCGGCGAAACCGTCAGAAACGAGAGTTTCAGAAAGAGCGCCTAACTTCCCAACCGCAATGCTTGCTCGTGTAACTGCACGCATGCGCTCCCTCAGCAACCGACTCCAGATGTGACTGCGTCACACCTATTTTGCTTAATCTTAACCCAGAAGGGCCACGAGCACTTCTCTTTCATCTGCCCCACGGCTTGGCCGAATACCTCATGACCTACAAAGTTGACCTCAGGATACCGCTTGCCAGCTCCTTTTCTATCACCGGAGATGCCTCTCACCACAGAAAGCCCGGTCCCATAACTTTGCTCGCCCTTCAATCCTATTGTGACCTTGTCTGAAACTATACATTCGCGTGACTATGCTGTCAAGTCCCCCGTCCCTGTTTGGTGTTTAGTATCCTCACGTTTACGCCCTTACTATGCTCTGCCTGTTGACGTAACGTCCAGCAACGTGATACAATCACGTTTGTTTGTGCCGGTGGGCGATGCAATTGTGATATTGCTCTAGAGTGCAGGGACTAACGGTTGTTTACTTGAACCGGATAGGTTTACCACTGCTGAGTGACTTGTCAAGTAAACGACTTCCGCCATCAAAACACAACCCTGGGTAGGGGCAGAATAGCAATTGATTTCATAAAACTTCATAAACAGGAGTGATTTGATGCTAGTTCTAGACCACATAAAGGTGCTAGATTTAACCACATTCCCGACCGGGTCGCTGGCTGTGATGTTTCTGGTTGACATGGGAGCTGATGCAATCAAAATTGAACAACCTCAGTCTCGTCTTGGGCTAAGAGCGACTGCGGCAGATAGTAACAGAATCACCAAAGAGGAAGAAAGAAGAAGGGAAATAGCCGCTGCTTACCAATTTGATGAGCGCGGGAAGAGGAGTATATGTCTAAACCTGAAGACGCAACAGGGTAGGGATATTTTTTACAAGCTTGCCAAAACAGCGGACATTGTTATCGACGAGTTCAGGCCGGGGGTAACAAAGCGCCTTGGCGTAGACTATGATACTCTTAAGGTGATTAATCCAAGAATTATTTGTTGTTCCGTTACCGGCTATGGGCATGATGGTCCCTATCGGTTCTTCCCCGGACACGATACTAACTACATATCAATGGCCGGTATTTTAGGCATTACTGGCACTCCTGACGGTCGCCACGTTATACCAGGTATTCCGATAGGTGACTTCGCCGGAGGAGGTATGCAGGCCGCCATCGGAATCCTTCTGGCACTTATTGCCAGAGAAAAGACCGGGAAGGGGCAATTTGTCGACACATCCATGGTCGACGCTCTCGTTTTGTTCATGATGATACGTCACGGACCTCAATTCTTTATGAGCGGGAGGCAGCCACAGTTAGGTGAAAGACCGGCACTCGTTTTCGAAACTAAGGACGGCAAATATATCAATATTGCCCCCGGAGAGCCCTGGTTCTGGGAGCGGCTTTGTAAAGCGCTGGGTTTAGAAGAATTCCTGCCGTACCATAGAGCGATAGGAGTGTACGCCCCCGACACACAGGAGATGCTTGAAAAACGGCACCAAATACTTTCCGCCTTTCAGGAGGTTTTTCGCACGAAGACAAGGGATGAATGGTTGCATATCCTGCGGGAGGCGGATACGTGCGTTGGCCCGGTCTACAGGTTTGACGAAGTACTCTCTGACCCTCACCTGCTTCACCGGAAGATGATCGTGGAAGTCGACCACCCAACTCTGGGGAAGATAAAACATCCCGGAATTACCATAAAGTTGTCAGAGACGCCAGGACGGATTAGAGGGGTAGCTCCTCTCCCCGGTCAACATACGGAAGAAATTCTCAAAAGCTTGGGTTACAGTGAAAAGGACATCTCAGAACTGCGAAAACTAGGGGCAATAAACTAGTGTCACGTCACTACGGTTATTTCCAAATTCGGCGCTGTTTTAGAGAGTAGTGATAGCATAAGGCGGGAAGAACCAGAAGAAGGAAGACAGTTAACAGGATGACTTGGATTGACCTTAGGAGAAGCTTCACAGGTGACAAGGGTCAGTTGAAAGGTTATTTCTCATGTGTCTAACTGCCGAGCTATATGGTTAATTCTACCGTGTAGCTGGAGATGAAGATTCAACACAGGGGTTCAAAAGCCTCGGGTCTGGTGCTAGAAAGTTGAGCCTGTCAAAACAAAATTGCCACTAAAGTTGTTAAGGGGGTGAGTAAGTAGCGATGTTGCTTGAAGGGGTAAGGGTTTTGGAGCTTTCACAGTTCTTGGCAGGACCCTATGCCTCCATGATATTGGCTGACTTGGGGGCAGAGGTAATCAAAATTGAGCCACCAGGACAGAGACAAATAGGGGAAGGTGGCTTAAATTCGGACGATTTCGTGTTTCTTGCGACCTGCCGGAACAAAAAGAGTATTATCTTAAATCTCAAAGCTCCACAGGGCAAAGAGGTTTTCTACGACCTCACTAAAAAAGCGGATGTTGTCCTTGACAACTACCGCCCTGGCACTCTAGAGAGGCTGGGCGTTGATTATGCAAGTCTAAGGAGCCTAAATCCAAGAATAATATCTTGTTCTATTACTGGCTTTGGCTCAACAGGCCCCTATAGAGACCGACCAGCCTTCGATTTAGTACTTCAGGCTATGTCAGGGGCAATGAGCATCACCGGGAATCCTCCTCCGGCGAGGTCCGGGCTTTCAATCACCGACTGCGTCGGAGGGATGTGGGCTGCTCAGGGTGTTGTAGCGGCACTCTACTCGCGTGAGCATACTGGCATAGGCTACAAGGTGGAGGTCTCCTTGTTGGACGGTCAAATAGCGCTCTTGTACGCTCGCGTGCCCGCTTTTTTTTACTCGGGAAAGGTCACTGAGGGACCAGATATGCCTAGGCCCACCTATCGGACTTACAAGACGAGTGATGGGCATATCGTAATCGCCGCCATCGGTGGCGATAGGTTCTGGCCAGCCCTATGTAGAGGCCTTGGTCGTGAAGAATTAGCTACAGACCCAAGATTTGAATCCGTTTCTAAGAGAAACGAAAATGCGGGGGAACTGACCTCCATTATCCAGGAAATCATTCTCAGCAGGAGCACCGAAGAGTGGATGGAACGCTTTGTTAGTGAGGGGGTACCTGCTGGGCCGGTAAATACCATAGATAAAGCCCTTACTGACCCCCAGGTACTTCACCAAAAAATGGTAGTCCCTGTTGACTGGGTTCTGGAAGACCCGATATGGTTAGCGGGAAATCCCATAAAGGTGTCTGGGGTGGAGCAGGAATACAAATCGCCACCCACTTTGGGTCAACACACCGAAGAAGTAATGTCTCAGCTTCTCGGGTATTCGGAAGCAAAGATTGCTGAATTGCGGAGAGAGAAGATAATTTAGCCAATTAAGGACGACCGTCAATCTATAATGGACGGGGAATACGTAAGCTGATTCTATTTAAGTGGTAGCCGTTTTCGTTGAGCTTTTCCGTGCAAACCTACTCACACATTCGGTGATAAAATGGCTCTAAAAACCATCCACGCCATAGACCAGATGGAAATCAGTGGCCCGGAAGGGAAAAGCATACGAGGATAACGCTGCCAGCCTACCACGTTTGCCATTAAAAAGACACGGGCTGGATAACTGCGGTGGCGGTCAATTCGAACAAATTGTTCTTCTATTCCATCATCAGCCCTAAATTACACATATTCTTTAGTATCCTGTCAGCTTCCTCAATGATACTAGTTACTACTTCAGCGGCGCTTGTAACCTTTTTTATCAAACCAGCACCAGCACCGACCGGGAAAACAGTGGTAGCCCAGTCCCCCTCTAGCCAGGGCCGGCTTTCGTGACGGTGTAACTTCACCATTTCCTCATAGGTAGCCGTACCATTCAATTCCATTTGAACATATCGCTCTACCGGTGGCGTTTTCAAGGCTCGACACAAACCAACCATACTGGTAAATGTCACCGTGCTGGTATCGTTGGCATTTATAATAGCTTGTTTATAAGTTGGATGCGCCGGACACTCTGTGGTGGCAATGAATCTAGTGCCCATATAAACGCCTTCAGCTCCCAGAGCCATGGCCGCGACCATGCCTCTCCCATCCACAATGCCACCCCCAGCAATAACCGGGATTTTGATGGCATCCACAATCTGGGGAATCAATACAAAAGTGGGAATCCTATCAAGACCCACATGTCCGCCACCCTCAAAACCCGTAGCGATAAAAGCGTCTATTCCTGCCTGTTCCGCTCTCCTGGCAGCTTCAACATTATTTACTGGTAATGCTCGGTGTAATAGCTTTATCCCAGCATCTTTCAGTTGTTTCGCATATTTTTCTGGTTGGTCACCACATAAAGCTACCACGGCGACGCCCTCTTCTAGGATGACTTTGACGCATTGATCGCTGAATTGAAAAAGGTCACCTTTATAAGATAAAACATTGACCCCAAAGGGTTTGTCGGTTAGTGATTTTGCTCTCCTAATCTCGCTACGTAAACGCTCCCCGGTTTCTATTACATCTGTCGTCAGGGTTTTTGCACCGGCATTGGGTCCGATAATACCCAGACCGCCAGCATTTGATACGGCGGCTGCTAACTTAGCATCAGTTATCCATGACATAGGAGCTTGGAGCACAGGATACTTGATTGATAACAACTCACAAATTCTGTTCTTTTTCATATCATACTCCCGTTTCCCCGAAGGTAATATTCGCTGGCAATAATACTTCCGCCTGCATCTGAGGGTACAGCCATAACAACACCCCCACGTGGTCAAATTTACTAACGTCCAATATCTTGCTTTGCTACCTCCGCTTTTATATGCTTTAATCCACAGCGATGCCTTGATGGTAGCAATTAATAGAAACGGGTGATTTCGGTCTCGTTTAATAATGAATTGAAGTTTACCTTTTGCCTTAGACGACTGGCCGCCCCCTACCAGAACCGCCTAAACCAACTATGCCACCACTTGGGATGAATGAGCCGTATTAACTTCACCCTTCTGCTTACTTTATTCCCAGTAACAATTCAATGCGAATGTTATCACCATCTTCGATTGTTGTCAAGAATGCGAATTGACTCATAATTCTTGCTACCGAAGACGGTGAAGTTATCAATCAGCACCTTTGCACCTACTACCGGCGTAAGAAAATCACCTTCACCCACTCCTATAAGAAAGACTGGTCGGTAGTGAGGTGGCTCATTGGCTATGACCGCTCCGCTAACAGTTTCTATTGAGGCAATACGGGGCTCAGCCAGACTATGATTTGATATTCTTGGGAGCGCCGTCATATTTCTTTTCAACCTCTGGGGCCAGTGCTACACTTTATAAAAGACAAGATGAAATTACACTCGGAACGGGGCGAGATAAAACCCGGCGCTCCCGTTATACCTAGAAGACTGTTGTAATATTCTGTAGCTATTCCGGCCCCATACCGGGATAAGAGAGGAGGAATCGTAAAATGGCAAAGACAAAGTACGGGAAATATTTGATACAGGGGCCTTTTGTGACCATACCACATTATACTGGAACTTCAATAGTCGCACACGGAGGTGAGTACGGCGCCGATGTCTGCATTGGTTACCACTGCCTGGCCAATGCGGAATACAAAGCCCTGTATCCCCACACACACGATTACCACGAGCTCCTTTGCTTCATCGGGGGTAACCCCAAAGATATAAACGATTTCGGGGCAGAAATAGAGATGTGTTTAGGCGAGGAACAGGAAAAACATATTATCAACTCTACCACAATTGTCTCTGTCCCGCCGGGGTTAATCCACTGTCCATTAATCATCAAGAAATGCGACCCGGATAGACCCGTGGTATTTCTAGAAATATCGCTTACACGTAAATTTGAAACAAAATTCGTGGGGGAAGGGCCGCCACCAATGCCCCGAAAAGAGTAACTAACGGATTAGCAAATGACTTGACAACTAGAGAGCAGGTGTAAAACACCAGCAAACAAACCAATCGAGCAAGGAGCCTGCGAAGATAAAGCGGCTGGTAATTATCAGTACTACCCTAAAGCTGTCACCCTTTTTCCATTTCCTTAGCCGCATCGGGTATGCTCTGCTTTGCCATGACCCGGCGGTGATACGACCTAGATTGGTATAATGCCATCAGTGGGGCATGCCCGTAGACTCTATCCTTGGCAGCGAGCACGGTGCACGGGGCTTCACTGTGTCTCAGAAAAAGGGAATCGTGGCCTACACACAGGCATACCATCACGTTAAGGTCTGTCCTGTAGCTATTCAGAATCTCGGCTTGAGCTATTGGATGACACATCGCCTCAAAGTGCCCAGGGGAGACTTTCTCCCAGTCTTGAATCCCCAGCTCCTCTTTAGGCACCGAGCCGCACTTGCACGCCACTGATATCACCTCAAATCCCCGGTTCTCCAGAATAGGTATTAAGAGGCCAGCCTCGAACTGGACTCCACCACAGTAGGCAACACCTAGCCTTTTGTACCCCATCCTGTGAGCGAACTCCATCACTTCTTCAAGTCTGCTCTTCACCGGAGAAGGGCTGTTGGGCGAATGAGGAAGCCTCATGTACCCTGACCCCTCTTGCTTGGACGCCTTCATCGCAAAGTCCCGGAACTCGGGGCTAAAGCATTTCTCCGTAGCTTTGACTATGACGTCTGGCATCACCTTCCTCGGGCAGTTTTCCGGTCCTTCTTGCCACGCTGGGCTGTTACATACCGGCCGTGGACACTTGGCGCAGTTCACCATCATGTCTTTTTCTGCCATAATATTCCTCCACTTGTAATCTTCTGCTACCTCGCTGACGGCATATCTTTGGTGAGATTGATAACCTCACTTGCCGACTGTAGTCCCGGTGGGCTGTAGCGTTCCCTAAAGCGGAACAGACCGAGAGGATTAATCATACTCAAGAACTTGTCCGTTCCCAGGTGCATGGGAAAGACAGAGAGAAGACCACCACGTTTCAATAGCCTGTGCAATTCCCTGAGCAGCCCCGGCTTATCCGCTATTTCCTGTATCACATCATAGAGCAGGACAACGTCCACGCTCTCATTTTCCAGAGCGATGGACATTGTGGACCTGTTCAGGAGCATGGTCTCTATATTGTCCAATCCTTTTCTTCTGGCAGCTTCTCTGAGGTGCTCAAGGGCATCGGGACGGACATCGAGGGCATATACCTTACCTCCGTGCCCAACTATGGTGGCGCCAGCTATCGAGAACAGACCGGGACCGCAACCAAAGTCGAGCACTGTCTGCCCACGGCTGACTCCCACTTTCTTGAGGACTTGGTATGCGTTATCTCTGAGCCACTCTCTGAACTCCATTTCCCCGGGTAAGGTCTCATGCATTCTGGCGACCTGCAGTCGTCGGTCAGCTAGCATGAGACCGTTCAGCTTCTTGATAGCGTTCTCACCCTCGGTGTTGTCCGGCATCCTGACTATAGCGAATCCCCTGGACTTGCCGGAGACATCTCTGATAACTCGAACTAACTCCACTGTGCCTATCCTGGAGAAAAGCTCAAGCACCTCATCTTCAACTATGTTTTCGGAAAGCCCGCCGACATACAACTGCATCTGTTCCTCCGTCAACACCGTAGTCTTATAGCTAACTATGGTTAACGGTCTTGCTTACTTTAACCAGACTGCCTTACCCCCGCACAAAGTTCATTTCTTGGGCAGGTCTTTACCATATGTTGTAGAGGGTGCCGTGCTGAAATAGAAAATAGGCCTGTCCACTCTCCTGAAATATATCGGGCAATGCAATAGTCCCCTGGGGATAAAGACAGCGCAACTTTTGGTGAGAATGTGCTTTTCGCCGCCGAGCCAGAACTCGACTTCACCGCATAAATCGTGAGGGTCTTCCGGGTTGCTTCCCATAAATCCAACATATTCGTCGTAATCCTCGTGAGAATGGACAACGCCGGGGCTACCCCTGTCCGATGCTTTCCATATCAGGGCACAGTTCAAGTAGAAAGCCCCCTTAATGATGGTATCATCCACATACAGCACCATAGCCCCGTTTCTTTCGCCAGGAGGCGGTGGCGGTGGCGCACCCTTAGGTATAGGGGGTCTTGCATCATAGACGATATACTTCCCGTACTTTGTCTCTGCCATTTGATAGCCCCTCCTTTTGTTTAATACTTTACTTCAGCGGGTTCCCGCATCACTACGGGTTGCCGAGTCAGCTGGCCGATGGGGCACCCAGAGTGTTAAGGATTCTGGTATTCATTGTCCTCTGGTGGATTTCTAACCGCTTTCCCTCCGCGCTAGTCTTACCTGGCATAGCTGGGCTTTGAAGGGAGCAAAGCCAGATACAGGGTCAAGGGCGCTATCATCAATCAGTATATTGACGTTCGCTTCTCCAGGCCAGTGATGCAGCAAACTGACCACGCCAGCTTTAATTTCATCCGTTACCCGTGCTTTGAAACGTGCAGTCCCTCTCTTTGTGCTAACTTCAATATCATCTCCGGACTTAATTCCGCGCTCCCTCGCGTCAACCGGATTAATATCCGCCAGTGGGTATGGCATCATCCGCCGTAGACTCTCAATCTGGCGATACTGCGAATGCGTATAGACCACTGTGCGCGCTCCGCTGGTCAGGACGAGAGGATAGGTTCGGGCAAGCTCCGGTTGACTCAAAGGGCTTTCAGCGGGTTCCCGATAAACTGGTAATGGTTCATAGCCATATTGGGCTAGTATCGACGATTTAATTTCGACCTTCCCCGACGGTGTCCGGAAGCCAACCTTTTCGCTGGCTTCTTCAGGTCGTGCGGTCTGTTTTGGCTCAATACCTTCCGGGTGCCGCTTCAGTTCTGCGACAGTAACGCCCGTTGGCTCCAAAACATAATCCAGACATTTTTCAAAATCGCCGTTCCAGAATTCACTGCCGAACCCCATTCTAATCGCCAACTCGGCATAAATATCCCATTCTGGTTTGGTCTCGCCCAGTGGTGCGATGACCGGTTCTTGCAGCTTAATCGGCCGTCCGGGGAAGATGGTAAGCACCGGGCGCTCCAGCCAGGACGAGATAGGAAGCACTATGTCAGCCATAGCCGTACCCTCATTGGGGAAGTACTCCGTAGTTACGATGAAATCGAGTTTCTTAAGATTGTCCATGAACCGGCGAGTATTGGGAAAGAAAGTTACATTGAATCCGGCGGCGAACAGCGCTTTTATCGGATATGGCTTAGCCGTTTCAATCCTGTCGGCGAGGACATTAGATTGCATCTCACGGTGATAAGACGTCCACAGAGGGAACCGGTCTGCTCCCAGCCCGATCGGCATGCTGGCTACCCTTTCATGCAGAGTTACATCATTGGTGTGCAGCCAGCCTGCCATAACAGAACCCCGGCCCGGGACATCAATATTGCCAGTCACTGCCGGCAGCATCAGGATGGCGCGGTGATTCTGAAAGCCATTGGAACTGTGGGTAGTGGCACTGGCGCTTGTTCTGATCTGAGACGGCTTATTGGTGGCATACATTCTAGCAGCTTCAATAATCAGCTTCGCCGGCACATCCGTAATCTGAGCTGCCTTTTCTGGAGTATATTCCTTCACCAGTTCCCTCAGCTCATCGAAGCCTACCGTCCACCGCTCGACGAAATCGGCATCATAAAGATTATTCTCGATGATGACATTAAGCATGCCCAGAGCTAAAGCACCATCAGTGCCAGGTCGTAACTGAAGGTGAATATCTGCCATCTCCGCCAGTCTGGTCCGACACGGGTCCACTACGATTAGCTTCACTCCGCTGGACTTAATGTCCAGGTACGTTTTCCAGGCAGGTGGCATAGAGTTCCTGATGCTGGAGCTCCAGATGAGCTTACACCGGCATCTTGGGTCTGCACCAGGGTCTATCATCATAAAGCCCTGGCCATAGGTCACCGCAGTAGCCAGCGCCGCCGATGTAGCACAGTTACTGCTTTCGGTGCAGTAGTTGGGGGAACCAAAAGCATGTGCCAGTCTCTTAAAATAAGGGCGGGGCTCCTTGGGATAAGCAATGTAAAAGACCACCGCTTCGGGTCCCCACTTCGCTTTAATATCCAGCAAGCTCCGGGCAACTGTATCCAGTGCCTCGTCCCAAGAAATGCGGCTGAACTTTCCTTCGCCTCTCTTACCACTGCGTCTTAACGGGTAAAGCAGCCGGTCAGGATGGTAGACGAATTCTCTTTGTGCTTTCCACCGGGGGCAGAGGTTAGCTACTGCCTCTCTCGTCATTTCTATCCTGGAGATTTGCCCATTTTCAACATATACCTTGATAGGGCAGCCGCTATCGCACATCCTGCAAGTACTGTCTCTGGCCACGCCTTTAGTGGTTTGGTCGGTCACTAACATCCTCCTTGGTACTCTTTCCAAGCAACATTGTGTTGCCGTTGCGCCCTCAGCATTTTCCCAATGGCCCGATTATATACTGATAGCTCCTTGGTTGCCAACAGGAGAAGCATGAGACTGACAAGATAAGTCTATCGCAACTTTTAGCGAAAATTCAATCCCGGGCTTCTCTGGTTCTCCTTGCTGACGAATGATTTGGAGATTAACTTGGTTAGCCTTCGGGACTCTTACCGACCAACGGTTGAAGGTTACAATTTCCCCTTTCCCTTGAACACTGTCACGCTATTGTCGTAATATTAGTTGTCATCCCGGATGTTATAAAAAGTGGAGGCAGGTATTGATGCGACACAAAGAGGGCAACTTCAAAGGGCTGAAAAATTTCAACATTTATTACCAGTGCTGGTTGCCAGAAAAGAAAACCGGGGCGGTGCTACTTATCGCCCACGGCTTTGCCGAGCACAGTGGACGCTACGGTAACGTGGTCAACTACTTCGTCCCCAAAGGTTATCCCGTATACGCCCTCGACCACCGGGGGCATGGCCGCTCGGACGGCGAGCGTGTCCAGGTGGATGATTTTCAAGATTACGTCAAAGACCTCAAGACCTTTTTCAATATCGTGCGTAAAGAGAACCCCGAGGACAGGATATTTCTCATCGGACACAGCATGGGGTCGGTCATCGCCCTGCTTTATTCAGTCCAATATCAGCAGGAACTGGCTGGTCTGGTCACCTCCGGCGGTGGTCTAGCCCGACCTGGCGAACCACCCTTGCCACCGCGTAAACCCGGTGAGCCTTTACCCACAGCCATGCTTAGCCGCGACCCGGCAGTCATCAAAGCCTATGAGAACGACCCTCTTGTCTACCATGGCCCGATACCCACCGGGTTCGCCATGGGCAGTGTGACCGCCAAGCTTTATGACCTAGTCCCGCAAATCAAGTTGCCCGTGCTCATCATGGCCGGTAACGGTGGCCCGGACGGTGCCCGCAGCCGGGTGCTACACGAGCGCATCGGCTCCCGGGATAAGACCCTGAAACTCTACGATGGTCTGCTGCACGAAATCTTCAACGAGCCGGAGCACCAGCAGGTCATGGCCGACCTAGAGACATGGCTGAAAGCACACCACTAGGAAGATAAACACTTGAAAAGAGATTTTCAGCGCCCTAACAGCGGAAAGTTATCGCACACGCCGCCTCGGGGCAACGTTTTAGAGAGTAATAAATAGGGCGAATATTATGTCAACAGGCTACATTTTGGCCATCGACCAAGGGACCACAGGCAGCACGGTCTTGCTCTTCGATGCCAGCGGCAGGGTAGTCTCCCGCGCTTATCGCGAGATACGCCAGATTTTTCCCCGGCCGGGCTGGGTGGAGCACGACCCTATTGAGATTCTCCAGAACTGCATCGCCCTGGCCGGGGAAGTAATGCGCCAGGCAGGCGTGCCGATTGCCGCCGTCAAAGGGCTGGGCATCACCAACCAGCGCGAGACAGTCGTGGTCTGGGAGCGTAGTAGCGGTAGGCCGGTTTACAACGCCATCGTCTGGCAATGCCGGCGTACCGCGGCACTGTGTGAGGAGCTCAAACAAAAAGGACTAGAGCCCTTCATCCAGCAGAGGACGGGACTCCCTATTGATGCCTATTTTTCTGCCACGAAAATCCGCTGGCTGCTGGATAATATCCCCGACGGACAGCACCGCGCCGAAAGGGGTGACCTGGTCTGCGGGACGATTGATAGCTGGCTTGTCTGGAACTTCACCGGGGGCAGGACCCATATTACCGATTACAGCAATGCCAGCCGTACCATGCTGTTCAACATCAATACATTGCAATGGGACCAAGAGCTCCTTGACCTGCTGGACATCCCGAAGGTGATGCTGCCTGAAGTCCTGTCTTCCAGTCGGATTTTTGGGGAAACCAACGCCGGGCTTTTGGGAAATGCCCGCATTCCCATCGCGGGTATCGCTGGCGACCAGCAGGCAGCGCTCTTCGGCCAGGCCTGCCATCAAAAGGGCATGGCCAAGAACACTTACGGCACTGGCTCGTTCGTCCTCGTCAACACTGGTGATAGGCCGGTCTTTTCCCGTGCCGGACTGATAACTACTCCCGCCTGGGGTCTGGGAGATAAGGTGGCCTATGCCCTGGAAGGGAGCATCTTCATTACAGGAGCAGCCGTCCAGTGGTTGCGCGACGGACTCGGGCTGATAAAGACAGCCGCTGAAGTGGAAACCCTAGCTGCGAGTGTACCGGACAACGGTGGGGTTTACTTCGTCCCCGCCCTGGTAGGGCTGGGAGCCCCTTACTGGGACATGTACGCCCGGGGTACTATGGTAGGCATTACTAGAGGCAGCCAAAAGGGACACATCGCCCGGGCGGTGCTGGAGTCCATTGCCTACCAGGCCCGCGACGTCATTGATACCATGAAAGCCGAGGCACACTTGGAAGTCCCGGTATTACGTGTGGATGGCGGTGGTAGCAGCAACAACCTGCTAATGCAGTTCCAGGCAGATATATTAGGTATCCCTGTACAGCGGGCTTGTCTGGCCGAGACTACCGCGCTGGGGGCCGCCTACCTGGCCGGTCTGAGCGTGGGGCTATGGCACAGCACCGATGAAATCGCACAGCAATGGCAGAGCTCCACCAGCTACGAGCCTAAAATGTCCCCGGATAAACGGGAGACCCTTTACGCGGACTGGAAACGAGCAGTGGAGCGTGCCCGTGACTGGGCCACGAGACCGTAGATGGCCTCCACCTTTATCCTCCTGATCCCTACCTTTTTCAAAAATCCACGGATTATGGGGGCTTGACTATTCTTGACAAATTTCAGGGATAATAGGGATAATACTAGAGTACTCTACATGCATAGAAAAAGTGGGAATCACATAAAGATGGAGAGAAAGGACGTTGTGGATAAAGGGGCATTTGAACCGCTAATTCATACAGCGGTCGTTCATCCCCTTTTCCAGTCTGATAGAGAGAAGGAGGTGCGCCGTTGAGATAGGCAACTGAAAATGGCAAAAGACGAGGGTCAAATACACTAAAATATGCAGAAAAGACTTATTAGCGAGGTGAAATAACAATTGAAAAAGAACTTTACCTGGGTGATAGTGAGTTGTCTGATGGCATTATCATTGGTGATAGCATCCTGTGCCCCAAAGCAAGTGGCGAAGGAAGAGGAAATTGGGAAGACAACGGTAGTAAAAGCCGAGGAAGAAAAAGTAGCGGAAGAGAAAGAGGTGGTGTCAGCCGGGCCGGAAGTGCCAAAGTATGGTGGCACGATTACCGTCGCCTTGGTGGGCGACCCAAACTGGGATTTAATCAGTTTCGGTGCCTCCTGGCCCCAGGAACAAGACCACCAGAGAATGGTTGATGGAAACTGGGCAAAAGGACCCGCTGGCGGTTACGGTGAGGGTTTAACAGACTGGGGTATGAGCACCAACATTCCTGCTTTTAACACAGGCTATCTAGCCGAAGATTATTCGTGGGAAATCAGTCCCGATGGCAAAGAAGTTACCACACGTTTCACGATTCGTAAGGGTGTCCACTATGCCCTTTTCGACAGCGAAGCCAGCCGCATGGTCGGTGGCAGGGAAATGACCGTCGATGACTGTGTCTGGACTTGGAACCTGATTATCAAAAACGAGAACGCCCAGAACTGGCAGCTATATCCGAATGTCCGCTACCCAACGGCAGTCAAGACTGGGCCAAACACGTTCGAAGTCACTCACAAGTATGAAGACCACCTTGATGCGATAATGAGGGAGAACCTCTGCTGTCGTGTTATGCCACCGGAACTGTGGAATAAATACGGATATGAGTCCTGCACGAACTGGAGGTATTCCGTCGGTACGGGACCCTTCGTGGTTACCGATTACATTCCCGGTAACATGGTTCGAATGGACAGGAATCCCAATTACTGGATGAAAGACCCGGTTGGTCCCGGCAAGGGCAACCAGTTACCCTACGTTGATACTTTCAAGTTCATCATTGTGCCAGATGCTTCTACTACACAGGCAGCGTTGAGGACAGGCACGATCGACCAGCTCGGTGGTCTCAATATGGAAGATAAAGACCTGATGCTGAAGACCGCCCCCCAACTCAAGTCCGCGCCACGCGGCAAATGGCGTGTTAATCCGATATTCATGAAGACAACTCAGGCACCTTATAATGATGTCCGGGTCCGCCGGGCGCTGCTGATGGCTACGGACTTTAACACGATAAACAAAACCTTATACCAGGGCCTTGGCGATATCATCAGCTGGCCTTATTTTAATGTTAAAGGTTATGAGCCGCTCTATGTCAGTGTCGATGACCCGGATTGCACCGACCTGATAAAAGAACTGTACACCTATAATCCGGAGAAAGCAAAAAAACTGCTGGCCGAGGCAGGCTATCCCACCGGCTTCAAAGCCAAACTGACTCTCACTCAGGACGCAGTCGACTACTACTCGATAATCAAGGACCTGTGGGCTAAGGTCAATATTAACCTGGAGATGGATGTTGTTCCAGATTTCGGCGCACTTATAGGCCGCGCTTTCAGCATTACTTACGAAATGATTGCTATCGGTACCTCCCCGAATTCCTCATATCCGGAGCAGTCACTCTATGCTGCGAGAAACTGGGTGAACGCCAGTCTTATCAATGAGCCTTACGTAGACGAAACAGCCAAGAAAGTAAAATCACTGGCTATTACTGACTTCCGGGCCTCCATGGAATTATGCCGGCCGCTGTGTATGTATTTGATTGAGCAGGCATATTGTATTCCGACCCCCTTTTACCCAACTTATACTATGTGGTGGCCCTGGCTGAAGAACTACTCTGGTGAAGTCTTTATAGGCTACTGGGGGAACTACCACTGGAATCAGTTTGTCTGGATTGACAAAGACCTGAGGAAGTCCATGGGCTACTAAGCCCGGTTACCATGGAGGGACTAAAATGGAGGAGGGGAGAACATAAATTCTTCACTCCCCTCCTCCATTATCGTTGTGTATCTGCTTCACTAATGCCTATACCATCTGTCAATGCCTTGCCAGAGCCGAACGGTTATTCTCCTTCCAGTTTAGAAAGTAGTCTCGTTCTGCTCAGTGAGTGGTAATATCGTTTATGAGTTTGAGATACACCTCTTCAAGAACGGGCTGCTGTACTGAGAGGTCAATCAAAGTCCAGTTTCGCTCGGAGATCTCCTGTAATAGCGAGGCAATCTGCTTGATACTCTCTGTACGGAGTACATAGTTACCACCCCGTATCTCATAATTTAAGTCAGCATCAGCATTGAAGACAACCTCATACTCTCGTTTACCCAGCCTCTCCCTGATTGAGCTGATGGTATCACAAACATACAATTCTCCATTATTCATGACGGCAACCCGGTCGCAAACGGACTCAATATGAAAGAGGTTGTGGGCACTGAGTACAATCGTTTTACCACGGAGACTGAGCTTCTTTAAGTAATCATTGACAAAGAACGATGTCAGTGGGTCAAGACCGGAATTGGGCTCGTCGAGAACCAGTATGGAAGGGTCATGAAGCAGGGTACGAGCAACAGCAACCTTTCTCTTCATGCCTTTAGAGAGTTCGCCGTTATGCTTCGTATCATCCGTAAGTTTCAGCGAGCGGATGAGAGAATCAATACGCTCATTAGCCTGCGGTTTTGATATGCTGTACAATTCTGAAAAGAAGCCTAGATACTGTCGGACGGTCATATTCTCGTAGAGCGGGTCTTCCTCGGGCAGGTAGCCGATGTGTCTCCTGACGTGCTTACCGTCTTTGGTCACATTCTGCCCCATGACCTCCACTGTGCCGGTAGTTGGTGTGAGCAATCCTGCTATCATCTTTAATGTGGTGGTCTTGCCGGCACCGTTAGGCCCAATCATGCCTAATATTTCGCCCTGGCTTACTTCGAGGGTAAGGTTGTTGACGGCAGTGATATTACCATATAATTTGGTAACCGATTTCAGTTTGATGGCTGGATTCATACGCGGTACCCAATGATTAAGGGTATCTTGACGATTTCGAAATGGGAACTCACCCGCCTGAGGCTCCGCTTCGGTGGTCGTTCGAAGTTTGTAATACTAGCCATAGTCCTGCTAGCCATCATTACCTCCTACCTAGTCTATCATCAGGGTATGGTTCCTGGCAAGACACTTTATACTGTTGGTATATCCTTCGATGCCCCGGCTATTGTTGACCAGCGGTTTCAGGTAATTAGGCTTGACCCTGAACAGGGTCATGTCATGCTGAACCAACGGACTCTGGATGCATATGTTGATGAAAACGGGGTTACTGCTCGAGATGACGGACGGTCGCAATATGTCAAAGAGACCCTGCTAGAATACCTGGCAAAGCAGGACTTACTCAGAATAGCCAAACAATACCAGCGTGAGCGCGCCTTTCCTCTTCGCGTTGAAGTCGTTTCACTTGACAGACCTGAGCCCGGCCTGAGTATCGGCGGGGAACCGCCGCAAGAAGATACTCAGGCGCCACTATCGCCAGAACCGCCCGCAAGCGGTGAATCGGCACCCGCCGTTTCCGTTGGTCTGTCGGAGCCGGCATTATCAGCGCCTGATGTAATAGATGCCAAAGTCAGGCAACAGCTGGATACTCTTGAGAATGGAGGCTTAGCAAAACTGAAAGAAGTTGTACTGTCGGAACCGGACATTATTATCCCATCGCTGACGCCCCCGCCGATGCCTCTGGCTCAGGTGATGTTAGTCTTTTCTTACGTCGTGCCGATTCTATTCGTTGCCGTGTTCTTTGCCAGCAGTTTCACTGAGGAACGGGTAAGTCGAAAACTCGTCATCCTATTATCTGCCCCGGTCTCACACTTACAGGTCATTCTAGGCAAGATGCTTCCTTATCTGGTGTACTCGTGGATTGTCATTACTGTGATGACACTGATAATGGGGGGAAACATTCTGCTGAGCCTGGCTATATTCACACCCGTGGCACTGCTTATCTTTTCGGCCTATATGGTGGTAGCCTTAATGTACCGAACCTTCAGAGACCTGACTCTTTTCTCGGTTCTGGTGATCTCAGTCATTATGGCTTACCTGGTCGTCCCGGCTCTGCTTACCGGGGTTAGCAACCTCAGCTACATTTCACCCCTGACCCTTGCCGTAGAAATGTACCGGGGTGAGGCAATAGCCGCCAAAGAGTACTTTCTAGCTACCGTGCCATTGTACCTGATATTCCTCCAGGCAATGTTCATCGGGACACGTGTCTTAAACGAAGAATACCTAATGGGTTTCAAACCGTTACACGTAAAGATAGCAGAGGCAATAGACCTGGTGGTAGACAGAAATCATCTGAACCTTTCTACCTTTCTATCAAATTTCTTTCTGTTGCCCGTAGTCTTCATAGCGCAGTTGACATCAATTGTCTTTGCCAGTAATATGCCGATACCCTCCTCCTTATGGTTCCTGGTCATCATATCAGCCACGATAGAAGAGCTGGCCAAGTCGGCCGTCGTATTCGTCCTCCTGAAGAACGGGATTGTTAAGACGAAGATAGAAGTATTGAGGCTATCAGCACTTTCGGCACTGGGGTTCTTTTCCGGCGAGAAGATGCTCCTCTTGTTGGCATTAGCCGTGGTCTCTAAGTCAGCTTTTATCTCTGCGGTCTTTGGAGGTGGGTTGTGGGTAATGCCCCTTGTCCTCCATGCCGTCAGCACTTCCGTTGTGAGCCTGATAACGCAGCACCTAGGCACAAAATATTATCCGTTAGCCATCACCATTGGCTCTATAGTTCATGCTGCCTATAACCTATACTTCGTAGGGGTACTCGGGTGAGTGAATTTTTTGTCCTGCTGAAAAAGGAATTGAGGTCAATAACCAGAGAGAAGACAATAATGCTCGCCATTATGGTGCAGTTCTTAATTGCCTCGCTTTCCTCGGTTATCCTGGAGGGAGTTATGGCATTCTATGACCCTGGTTCCATTGGTTGGAGCACCAACGTAATCATCAGGGCGGGGTTTGTTGGGCAGACGGACAGTCCGATGCTCACGTATCTTAGGGATGAAAAAATAAGTACAAGGTCGTTCCCTGAGTTGGCAACTGCTGAAGCGGCGTTTCGCTCCGGTCAGATTGACACGATATTAATTGTTCCCGAGAGCCAGTCAGGCCTGGTCAACATGAAGCTCATCCTGCCGAAGATGGAAGCTAAGAGGACAGTTATACTGGTCATGCTGGATAAACCCTTGAGGAGGTACGAGGACTATCTGCGTGAGGCTAACGGGGTAATGGTCAATTATAAGGACTTTGATAGCAAACCCTTTTCCACCTATGAATTTCTCTATACCGTTCTCATTCCAATCCTTATGCTGTTTCCTGCGCTGATTGCTGGCAGTATAGTGATTGACGCAATATCGGAGGAGTTCGAGAGCAAGACTCTCGATACGCTGATATCTGCGCCTATATCGGCTGGTCAAGTCTTTGGTGCCAAGATATCAGCCGCTATTATTACGGCGTTCATCCAGATAGTGATGTGGGCAGGGCTTTTAGAGTGGAACGGTGTCAGCATAGATAGGTTGACTCTGGTACTACCATTGGCAGCAAGTTATGCGGTGACCATATCATTAGGTGCGGCTATTATCGCATTATTCTTCAAAGACAGGCAGCGGGCCCAGTTTACCTATTCCATGACACTCATCGCCGTGGGTGCCGCATCCTATTTTCTAGACCCGTCGCCACTTGAGCTTCTTATCAAGCTATCTTCGGGAGCACCAAACATAAGCATCCTTGGCTTCGCTCTCTATATGATACTGCCCATCGCCGTGGGCTTAGCCTTTTTCTACCTGTCGGGACGGCGCATATTGACCTGTAGTTGAACAAAAAGCCATAAAGGATTGACAAAAAGGTCAGTGGCTCATGAATGTTCTACATTGGTAAAAGCTCACAGTAAACCGTGTGAGGTCAGCAATTTCATCGGTGAGACCAAGTGTTTTTTGAACCAGCTTCTGGCATTGCGCTCGCCCATGGCCAGCCCCATCAGCTCGGTGAAGTAGAACACAGGAAGCGGGTCGGCGGCAAAATCCTGTCTGCCATCGATATTCATCTGGCATAGAGGGCAGGCAGCCACCAGCGCCTCTGCCCGCACGCCTCGTGCCATCTCCACCAGTTCGCTTACCAGCCTGATGACAATGTCTCTTTTGGTCAGGGCGAGGCTCCCCCCGCAGCAGTCCACCTTGCCCGACCAGTCCAAAACCTCAGCTCCCAGGGCTGCCAGCAGCGTATCCATAGACTGCGGGTTCTCCGGGTCGTCGAAGGCAACAACCTTCGGCGGCCGAACCAGGAAACAGCCGTAGTAGGATACCAGTCTAAGACTGGTTAGAGGTTTCGTTACCTTCTTCTTTATTGTCTCAATCCCTATGTCTTTAACCAGTACATCCAGTATGTGTCTTACATCATACTTTGCCTCATACGGCAAGCCAACGGATTCTACAACCTTTTCCCTCAATTCAGCATTTTCTTTGAGTTCGCGCCGGGTGTGTTTCAGTCGCACGTAGCAGGCAGGGCAGGCGGCAGCTATATCCAGACCCTGCTTTTCCGCAATAGCCAGGTTCCGCCCGACAATGGCATGGTTCAGCAGATAACTGGTGCTGTGCCCGGAGGAGGCACCGCAGCAGTTCCAATCAGGTAGTTCTTCCATCCCTATACCGAGGCGCTCTGAAACCGCCCTTACCGAAAGGTCATACTCTTTAGCCAGGGCAGCTTCCAGACTGCAACCCGGGTAGTAAGCGTACTTCAATCCCCCTCCCTTCCTGAAATACCTTTAGTCTTATTAAAAATCTCTCCCACCCGTTTTGCTCCTTTGATCCGAGTTGGAATGAACGGGAGCTTACGCTTCAGAATCATCCTTAGACCCAGCCCAAGGTCACCGAAAAGGTCCCCGCTTTTCAGCTTGAGGTAAAGAATCAAGCCCAGCTCATACTGCCTACCAAGCACCTTGATGGGATAAAGGAAAGCCCGATGAAAAGCCGGAATAATTCTTTCCTTGCCTTTCCTTTTCTCCTGAAGTGACATCTCCCTCAGAGTGTCCATTACCCTCAGGATGTCGATCTCGTTGGGACACCGGGCGACACAGGTCTCACAGCCAAGGCACAACCATATCGCCGAGCTATTCAGCACCAGCTCCTTCAACCCCAGTTGAACCATCCTGATTATCTGGTCAGGGTGATAATCCATCGCCGGGGACACGGGGCACCCCAGAGTGCAGGTAGAACACTGATAGCAACGCTCAAGTTTCTCTCCGCTCACCCGTTTCACCTGCTGAGCAAAGGCAACATCTATTGATTGAGCACCGGTCCGGTCAGCAAACTGAATGCTACTCGTAGCCCACCTCCTGTAATTCATCCTCCTTGAAGGTAGATACAGGTAGCTCATCCTCAAGACTTCGACCGGGAACGTAGTCAAAAACTCTCTGTACCCTGTCCCCGACCATACGGAAGATGCCGAACACAGGGACGTCATTGGGGCATGCCTCCTGGCACTGTCCACAGCCTACGCAGGAGCTTGCCATGTGGTTCAACCGGGTGAGGTGAAAGAGCAGTGTATCGGTGGGCATCCTCAGGGCATCTTTTCTCGATGCCCAGTCCAGGTACTTATCCGCCTCCCATTCAAAGGTAGGCGAGTCAAACAGGCACTCACGGCAGTAACAAATAGGGCACACGTCCCGGCAATTGTGGCAGCCAATACATCTGGCAAAGGCGCGGAGCAAGTTCTCAACTCCGCTAACCTCTTTGCTAGTCCGCTCAAAGAGTTCGTCCCGCTTCTTGACCCTTTCAGAGACGAGTTTTTCGATGGCGGTCTGCCTCCTGGCACCATCGGTGGCTTCTTTTTCCAGTGCTAGCGCCTCCAGAATCCTCTCACCTTCCCCGGTATCAGCTTCAAGTAAGATATTTTTATCCAGGTCCATACCAATCAGCCCGACTACCAAGTCAGCCTGCATCGGGAACGGATATTCACACACCTGGCAAGCTTCCCTAAGCAGGGAGTCTTCTTTCCCCTCCCTGACCAGACCAAGCACCCGCTCCTGAGGAGACTGGTTTTCCTCAATAAGCTTACTATATTCGTCTATTGGGAGGGTACCAAAACAGTCTATTCCGATGAGAACCAGGTTCTGTAAGGAAGCCTGCTTTAGTTTCACCAGCTCAATAACAGCCCTTAATTCACATGACCTGAGGACAACTCCTATTTTCTTCTGACTTGGGGCTAACCTGGTCATCGCCGAAATGATGCGGGCAGAATTAACCGGCAGTATCGGTGCCAGGGGATTAGCCTTGTCCAGCCTGTCAGCGCTGGTGACCAGCGCCTGTACCACGTTATCCCCCGAAGGTAGTTCAACAGGAACCAGCAGAGCATCAACCAGTTGCTTCTCCAGCAACTCCTTCAAGAGCCGTCTCAGCGTCTCCAATAGTCCACCTTCGCCTATCGTAACAAGAACACTACGTCCCATTTTTCTCCTCTCCTAGATAGTCCACTGCTTTTTCAGTAGACTGGATCCTTTCTTCTTCATCTCGGCAGTGATTTCTTTCATGGTCTCAGCAAACTTCGCCCCTTCAGAAGCGCTAATCCATTTCAGCCAGACGCGGTCATCTTCAAGCCCCAGAGTCTTCAGGATGGTCTTAAGGGCGGTAATCCTCCTCCGGGTCTTGTAATTGCCCGATATATAATGGCAGTCACCGGGAGCGCAGCCGCCAACGATGACAGCATCAGCCCCGTTAAGTAGAGCCCTGAGTATATACACAGGGTCTACCGAGCCGCTGCACATCGTCCTTATCGGACGGATGTTCGGAGGATACTGCATTCTACTGGTACCTGCCAGATCAGCGGCAGTAGAAGTACACCAGTTACAGAAGAAGCCCACTATTACCGGCTCAAATTCATCAACCATCGTTAGACCCCCTGTTTATAGTCCAGCATCAATCATTGATAAGACCTGCCTCTGAGTGAATCTCCTGAGCTTTGCTGCCCCGCTGGGACAGGCGGTAACGCAGGCACCACAGCCATGGCATAGTGCCTCTCTCACTACCACCACCCCCTTGTCCCTGTCTTTAACCCTGGCACCGTAAGGGCAGGCTGGTATACACACTTCGCACCCGGTACACCACCGCTCATTGACTTCGGCGACAATGGGCGAGGGCTGCAACTCCTCCCGGCTGAGCAGAGTTACCGCCCGCTGCGCCGCTGCCTGGGCTTCGGCGATAGCTTCCCCGATACTCCGGGGAGAAAGGGCTAACCCACAGGCAAAAACACCATCCTTGTTGAAATCCACCGGGCGGAACTTGACCTCTGCCTCCTTGAAGAAGCCATCTTCGGTCAGGTCCAGACCGAGCATTCGAGCCAGTTCTCCGTTACTGTCCTGGGGGATGATTGCCGGGCTGAGCACCAGCCAATCAGGCTCCAGTATTAATCTACTCCCCAGAGCTGGCTCTACAACTTCAACCTTTAGCGCGCCCTGCTCAACCTTAACCTGCGGTTCCCTGCTAGGTTCATAGCGCACAAATATTACCCCTGCTTCTCTTGCCCGGGTATAGTACTCCTCCATAAAACCATAGCTCATCATATCTCTGTAGAGGATAAATATCTGGGTCTCTGGATTGAGTTGCTTTAATTTGAGGGCATTTTTCAAAGCCTGGTGGCAACAGATACGGCTGCAATAGGGCCTTTCCTTGTTTCTTGAGCCGACACACTGAATCATTACCACCAGGCCAGTACCTTCGGCATTCAGCTCGCCGGAGTTTAACTTTTTCTCCAGTTCTCGCTGAGTAACGATACGCTCGTTTTGTCCGTAAAGGTACCCATCGGGCTGATACTCTCTGCCGCCGGTGGCAATGATAACAGCACCTACCTGTAAGGCAACTTCGCGGTCGTTGCTTTTGAGGGTTGCCTCAAAATTGCCGGCATAGCCCCCAATCTGCACCACCTGGGTCTCCTTATAAACATGAATCATGGCGTTGGATTCCACTGACTGAACCATATCGCTAAGGAGCTTTTGAGGGTCGTTCCCCTGTAGAGTGGAGTAAATATCCCGCAGGTTACCTCCCAGCTCAGCGGACTTCTCCACAAGGTGAACCTCATATCCCTGCTCGGCAATAGACAAAGCCGCCGTCAAACCGCTGAGACCGCCGCCGATAACTAGGGCACCACTTTTAACAAAGCTCGGGGAGGCGGCTGACTCCTGCTGTAACCTTGCCCTCTCCGCTGCCATAGCCACCAGGCTTCTTGCCTTTTCGGTCGCCGCTGCCCGTTGCTCTTTGTGAACCCAGGCAACTCCCTCTCTCAAAATGACGAACTCCACAAAAGCCTGGCTCAAACCAGCTTCCTTCAAGGCATTATATATCGTTCCTCCGCAGATGGAGGGAGAACAGGCAGCAAAAATCATCCGGTTAGCCCGGGACTTTTTTACCTCTTCCATGAGCTTATTCAATGTATCCCTCTGACAGAGGTAAGGCACTTCACTGGCATGGACGACTCCGGGTAGCTTCTTGCTGAAGTTGACAAGCTCATTCGTTTCAACTATTGAGCTTACCTCTTCGCCGCAGCGGCATATGAACACGGCGGTACGTGGCTCTTCGTCAGCCAGCCCGCCAGCATTGTTTTCAGGCGCCGGCTGGATACCCGAAGGGCGGAGCAACTCTGAGACCTGGCAAGCGGCGGCGCCAGCCTCGATTAGAGTATCAGCGATATCTTTAGGGGCGGAAGCCGAACCGCAGACATAGACCCCCTCCCGGCTTGTTTTGACCGGCGAGAACTCCCCAGTCTGGCAGAATCCCCATCTATTCAGTTCTATACCGAGGGTTCTGCCCAGCCCGGCGAATTGCGGCGGCGGCACCTGTCCGGTAGATAAGACCACCAGTTCAAACCGCTGCTTGACCAGCTTCCCATCGTCTGTTCTGGCGATGAGGAGTATGTTTCCTGTCTGTGGCTCCTCTTTTATCACTGGCACGCGGCACCGGATAAACTTCACCCCGTACCTATCTCTGGCTTCCAGGTAGTACCGATAGCTATCTTTACCAAAAGCCCTTATATCCTTGTAGAAGATAGTGACATCAACATCGGTGTTAGCCCTCTTCGCCAGGATGGCTTCTTTCAGAGCGTACATACAGCAGGTTGAGGAACAGTAATTCCGGCTCAATTCCCTGGAGCCAACACACTGCAGGAAAGCTACGGAGCTGGGAGTCCTGCCATCAGAGAGACGAACCAGCTTCCCCTGCCAGGGTCCGCTGGGACTGAGCATCCTTTCAAACTCAATACTGGTTAAAACATTATCATAACGCTGGTAGCCATACTGTGTCGTAAGCTGAGCATTGAATTCTTCAAATCCAGTCGACAGGACAATAGCCCCCGCCTCTATTTCTTTTATTTCATCTTGCTGGTCGAGGTCTATCGCCCGAACAGGGCACTTCTCAACACAGGCACCACATCTGGTGCAGTTATCCCAGTCAATAAAGTAGGCGTTCGCGGCAGCCAGAGGGTGCCGGATGTATATCGCCTTGCGTTTATCCAGCCCCTGATTGAACTCATTGGCTACCTCTACAGGACAGACCCGGGTACATTGTCCACAGCCGGAACACAGCTCACGGTTCACTCCCAGTGGCTTACTCCTGAGTGTGACCGAGAAATTACCCGCCTCCCCCTCTATCCTCTCCACCTCGGTGAATGGTAACAACTTGATATTGGGATGGTTTAATCCCCGGCGCAGGCAGAACTGAACGGACTCGTCTCCTGCAACCAAAGGAAGCATCCGGCACATCCCGCAGTGGTTATCGGGGAACCACTTGTCCATTTGCAGGATGGTGCCGCCCAAATCAGGGTTGCGGTCGCAGATATAGACTTTAAACCCGGATTCAGCTAAATCGAGAGAAGCTTTGATGCCACCAATCCCGGCACCAATCACCAGAACTTCTCTTGCTTTATTTTTTGCACTCATACCCTTAACTATACTCCCGGGTAACTGTATCAACCTTCTCGAAGAATTGCTTTGGTGTCCAGTTCTTGTGCTGGACAGCCTTTGAGGGGCAGGTAACAGCACAGGCTCCACAGCCCTTACAGAGCGCCTCGTTGACCCGGGCAACCTTTCTTTTTTCATCTATCTCTAT
>DAOUCV010000020.1:0-14482 GCA_034432095.1 Dehalococcoidales bacterium | reverse complement strand
TCATGGTGCAAGATTCCGGGCTACGTGCCCCCTCTATTCTGCTACCATTACGGTGGACTGGCAAGCCCCTTTTTCATGCCTGAGTTGTGAGCCAGCGCTCATGAACCGTTTTTCCCTTAACCCATAACCGGATAAGCTTTTTTGTCATCTCCCCTTGCAACTGGTAAAGCGATAAAGTATGATATCGTAAACGATAGACGTGTAGGATAATCATATCACAAATAGTACCATCAAAAATTTTTAACACTAACGTAGCTATTTATTGAAAAGCTATATTAGGAGCGGAGCGTGCTGGAAGACTATATATCCGGTGTTGATGAAAAAAAATGGGAAAACCACCCCCGAATTAGAGCCGCCGTAGAAAAAGTCCCGCCGGAAGCCATCAAGGTGACACGGGAAATGCTGGAGCGAAGAAAATTCCGGATGAATAAACCGTTCATCCCCTCCAGTATTTATTTCAACAGAGAGGCCAACTCCGATACCATACGACACTATGTCGACGGCATAGGTGACAACAACCCGTTATTCAGGGATGCTTTATACGCCGCCAAGACGAAGTACGGGCGGATTATTGCTCCAGGCACTTTTCTATATACCCATCAGTGGGCAGCCGCCGGTAGCGGGCTGACAGGTATTCATGGCTGGTATTCCGGAGGCGACTGGGAGTGGTATAGCCCTATATACGAAGGGACAAAGCTTACCTCAGTAGTCATTATCCGGGATATGGTCATAAAGGAAGGCCGGATGGCCGGCGGAGGAAATATATACATTGATTACGGAGATGTTGTTTACCTTAATGCGGAAACCCGGGAAATTCTCGGCAAAGAGCGCTACCATATTATACTGGCAGAAAGAAGTGCCGCGGGCAATGCCGGGAAAGAGCGTGGACGTCCCAGACATCTCTATACAAAGCATGAGTGGCTACAAATCCTGGAAGCATACGATAGGGAAGAAATCAGAGGCGCTGAGCCACGGTACTGGGAGGACGTTAACATCGGTGACAGGGTAGGCCCTCTCGTTAAAGGACCGTTGAGCGTAAGGGATGAGTTGGTCTGGCTCATGGGCGCCGGCTCGCCCTTCCTGAAAGCCCATAAGAACGAGTACGATTACGAGGCCAGGCATCCATATTTCCTGGAATATGTTGCAGAAACCGGCGAAGTTGATGCCCCGGAACTGGTGCATTATCTCGACCAGTTTGCCAGGGCGATAGGTGTCGAAAGGGCTTACGATTACGGCAACCAGAGAATGAGCTGGATGTGCAACCTGTTCACCAACTGGATGGGAGATGATGGTTTTCTCTGGAAGATGAGCGGCGACGAAAGGGCCTTTAATATGATGGGAGATACCACAATCCTGGAAGGCAGGGTGATAAAAAAATACAAAGACGGCAAGAAGTGCTGTGTTGATATTGAAAGCTGGGCTAAGAACCAGCTTGGTACCTTTACGATGCCCCCGAAAGTATCGACCGTTATCCTGCCTTCCCGGAAAAACGGGCAGGTAGTTTACCCGGAACCCCCTTCTCAACTGGTGGACGAGGTTAAAATGGCCAGACCGCTCAATGAACTTAAGGCGGAAGGACTGATTTAAGAAAGGGGGAACGATATGGAATTCACAAAATCGGAAGCGAAGCAGCGGGCTGGACCGGCTGAGTATGTTGTCTTCGACGCCCCCTGATAATCCTCGTATAGTCAGGATGTTTAACCTGTTCAGGGACGGTGACTTTGTTTATAGTGCAAATTGTCAGTGATGATTTTCATTTTAAAGAAAAGGATGCTCTCTCGGGGAATAGAGACAGGGTAACAGACCTGAAGGAGGCGGAAGATGGTTATCGAAAGTGGTAGTAAAGAAGTTGAAGTGGGGACCTGGCAGGAGGTTCTTAAACCCGTCCGTTCCGAGCGAGTTGAGAAAGCCAGAAAAAGAGTACGCAAAGAAGCAGAAATTTGTCTGGAACGCATACGAGCTGAACTCAAAGCCTATAATCGGTATAAAGACCAGCCTTCCATTATACAAAGAGCCCGTTTTCTTGAGACCTTCCTGATGGACAAGAGTATATTGATTCAGGAAGATGAACTTATTGTCGGCACTGTGGGGAGTAAACCTCGGTCCGCTTTCGTTACGACGGCGAACGTCGCTTTTATTGCTGAAGAGATGGATGACCCAGTAAAGGACTTCTCAAGAAGGCCTTATGACAAAATTTTAATTCACCCCGAGGAGAGAAGGGAGCTAAGAGAAGAAATTATTCCGGCGGTGAAGGGTGGGGTTCCATCTCTTTTTGAATATAATCTAAAACACGTTGATCGGGATATTCTTGAACATACCGTTCCGGGAGTCTCAGCCTGTCCGCATATCCCCGTCATCGGCGATGTGTCGATGACAAGAGAGGCTGGACATATGTTTCTTAATTTCGAGAAAGCCCTTTATAAAGGGCTTAAAGGAATCAAGGAAGAGGTCAAGGGGAAGATGGCGGAACTCGATCAGCCGTACCGCAGATTTGACCGGAAGCAAAGGCAGGAATTTTACGAGTCTGTACTCATCACCCTTGACGCTGCTACGGAATACTTTCGGAAGTATGCCAGACGGGCGCGTGAAATGGCTGGCGAAGAAGTCAACCCCAGGCGAAAGAAGGAACTTGAGCACATTGCTGAGATATGTGAACGGGTGCCGGAACATCCCGCCCGGGACTGGTGGGAAGCACTACAATCTATCTGGTTCCTGTTCTCCCTGAGCTGGATGGAACACGCCACTTTTGCAGTTCATTTTCTCGGCCGCATCGACCAAATCCTGTATCCCTTCTACAAGAAAACAGTGGAAGATGAGAAAAAAATGACTCGTGAAGAAGCTCTGGAACTTCTGGAATGCTTCTTGGTGAAATTCAACGAGCCAGCCTGGATACTTAACTACGAGTGGTCTCAGTGGGCAACCGGACAGGGACTTTCCCAGACTATGGTGATTGGCGGACAAACCAGCGAAGGTAAAGATGCCTGTAATGAGGTTACCCTGCTCATTCTGGAAGCTATGGAACAATTGCGTTTGAATCAGCCGGAATTTGCCATGAGGATATGGGAAGGGACACCCGATAAATACCTGAGAAAGGCGACCGAGCTTATCCGCCTCGGACTTGGCTATCCGAAATTCATTGGTGACCGGAAAGCAATTCAGATGGCAGCTAAAGCCTATCCAGACCTGACCATTGAAGACTGGCGCCAATTCGCCGTTGCCGGGTGTTCGGAGATAGGTTTACCTTATATCACTATGGACAATGGCTATGAAGCAATTGCACTGGCCCCCAAGTGGGTGGAACTGGTTTTGAGTAACGGTAGATGTACAATATGCGGCAGGCAGATTGGACTGGAAACCGGCGACCCCAGGAAATTTGAAACTATGGAACAGGTGAAAGACGCCTACCGTAAACAAGTATTCCACTGGGGCGAGTATATGGCAAAAGCCGAGAAGGTTTTCAAGGAAACCCAGAGTGAATGGTATCCTGCTCCATTTTGCTCAGCCCTGACTGAAGGGCCACTTGATAGAGGACGGGACATTACCCGAGGTGGTGCTTGGTACACCGTATACGGTTTCTTGCTGGCTGGCTTAGCCGATGCAGCGGATTCTTTAGGAGTAATAGATAAGCTTATCTTCCGTGATCACAAGCTCACCTGGGACCAGTTGATTGAAGCGGTGAATGCCAACTGGGATGGTTATGAAAATATAAGGCAACTCTGCGTCAATGGTGTACCTAAATACGGAAATGACGATGATTACGCCGATGGTTGGGCAGTCTGGATAGCCGACGTTTGGGCTGACCTTATAGACTGGCTCAATAGCAGAAAAGACCTTATACCGAAATGGGAAGGCAGGTATCTGGCAGGAGGCTTGGTAGCGATATCCAGTACCCAGTTTGGAGAATTGATCGGCGCTACACCAAACGGGCGTAAATATCCCCTGCCGGTGGCTGATACATGCTCTCCAGTCCAGGGTGTCGACCGGAATGGCCCCAGCGCTGTGGTAAAGTCCTTCAGCAAATTGCCCACCCATCGATGGGCACTTGGTGGCCTGATAAACATCCGCTTAAATCCCAATCTATTTGCAACCGATGATGACCTTGGGAGACTAGCCGCTTTCATTAGGGCTTGTGAAGAGTTAGGTCTATACCATGTTCAGTTCAATATAATTTCTGCGGAACTGCTGCGTAATGCTATGAAAGAACCGGAAAAGCACCGGGACCTGCTGGTTCGGGTGGCCAGCTACGTCGCCTATTTTGTCGAGCTGAGTCCCAACCAGCAGATGGACATCATCAACAGAACGGAGCATCAGGGCTGGTAATAAGTAATAAACCGGATACGTGCCGATGAGAAGTAGTGACTTATCAAACGAATCTAAGGTTGCTGTGAAGAAGCCGTCGGTTATAGACAGCACCCGGATGACCGTCCATAACAGCCCTGGAATACGTACTCCGATACTTTTAAAAGGCTGTCCCTTACGTTGTATCTGGTGCTCCACTCCTGAATCGTGGAATGAACCTCCTGAGAGTGCCTTCTACCCGGAGGAGTTCGCGCTGGCATTACTCCGTGCTTTTAAACAGAAATGAAGTCCTTCAAGAGATAAAGAAGCTGGTGGAATCATACGGGTTAACGTGTAACATAGTTGGTTAAAATGAGAGACCAGAAGCAGAATCCAAATATAGATGGATTACTTTCCGGCTCAATAGACATGCATCTTCATATCGGTCCGGACCAGATGCCGACGCGTGTTAATGCCATTGAAGCCGCTGAACAGGCAGCTGATGCCGGGATGAAAGCCATCGTGCTGAAAAACCACAGTTATCCAACCACCCCGGTGGCAATCACTACCCAAGACCTTGTACCGGAAGTAAAGGTATTCGGCAGTATTTGCCTAGACTATGAGATAGGCGGTCTTAATATCGAAACCCTTGAAAGACATGCTCAATTCGGAGCGAAAGTCGTCTGGATGCCTACTTTCTCATCTAGTAATTCCAGGTCGAAGATGAGGGAGCTTGGACTCAAACTTGAAGGTGAAGGTTTCTCTATTTTAGGCAGTGATGGAAAACTGGTGGCGGAAATCGACCCGATACTTGAGATAGTTAAGGAACATGATATGGTGCTGGCCAGCGGCCATATGTCCCCCGAAGAGATATTCGCCCTGGTGGAAGCGGCTCAGAAAAAAGGTATAGAAAAGATAGTCATCACTCATCCTTCGGATAGTGAGTTTATGGAGAAAACCCTAACTCTAGAAGAACTGCGAATTTTAGCCCGGATGGGAACATTTATCGAGCAGACCATCGTGACTCTTCTGCCGACCGAGTTCTGTCATAACCCGCGGGAAAGGGTTGAAACGATAAAAGCAATCGGCGTCGAGCATTGCATTATGAGCACGGACCTCGGACAGTACTGGAACCTGCCGCCTGCCGAAGGTATGAGGTTTTTCATGGCTATCCTGTTGCGTAATGGCCTGAATGAAAAAGATATCGAAGTGATGGCGAAAGTAAATCCTTCACAACTTTTAAGGCTTGATTAGAGAACCGTGTAACAAGGTCAAATGGCATTCCGGGCAGAAAGTACCGTGGGTACTGGTTATCCAAGACCTGAATATATGACCATATAATACGCTGTACCGACTAAAAAGAGGCGAACCTGTGGATTCGATGTATGATGACATCGACATCCAGGATAAATTAACCATCAAACTAACCATCAAACACCTCTTCATCGATGAGAAGCAAAACGAAGTTGGTGCGTTACTTAAAACGCAGCCGGACAGGATACCGCTCTTTCGCCGATAACATAGATTCGTACCTGATATAAACAAAGGGAGGACAAAGATTGACATGGCAAGTAAAAAAGTAGCAGTGTTGAACCCGCAAGGCACAGCTTCTCCGATACAGCTTATCCCCATGGCACCCAGGCTCAATACCATAGAAGGCAGAACCATATACATCGTTGACATGAATTTCCCACGAACACACCAATTCTTTGTAGAAATGCAGAAACTACTCGCCAGCAGATATCCCAAGACGACGTGGATACTCAGGGTAAAAGCGGGCACTTACTTTAATAATGACCCAAAGCTATGGGCTGAAATTAAGGAAAAAGGCGACGGAGTGATAATAGGCATCGGGCAGCTAGATACCTGTGCACCATCGGTCATAATCTTCTGCTCAATACTGGAAAAACTGGGGCTACCCACGGCACCTGTTGTCACTCAAGCGTTCCCCGAACTCATAAGAAGCTTCGCCTACAAGAAGGGGATGCCCAAATTACGGTTTACTTTTGTCCCCCATCCTTTCGCCAACAGGTCAATCGAGGTGCACCGGAAATACCTTGAGGGGAACGACCCAATAAATGGCAGGCCGGTTATTGAAGGAATTGTTGAAGCTTTGACCAAACCCACGACTGATGAGGAAAAGAAGACAGGGATTATAGAAAGGCCAAGGCCGAGGTTGCTGGAGCCTGATACTCCAGAAAACCTGGAACGCCTCTTTCTTGAGAACGGATGGACGGATGGTCTGCCGATAGTCCTTCCTACAGAGGAGCGGGTAGCCGAGATGCTCAAGGGAACGAGCCACAAGCCTGATGAAGTAATTGGCAAGATGCTACCAATCCCTCCCAATGAAGTTTGGGAGAACGCCTTGGGACAGCTTGGTGGTGGAAGAATGAGTAGAGGAGCCAGGTCAGAGCGGCGCACGGTAACTATGCAACCCTCCCCTCCTCACGAAGCCTGGGGGTACACCGTTGAGCATGTCGCCATTAACGCTGTGATGGCAGGAGCCAAGCCAGAGCATTTCCCGGTAATATTGGCCATAGCTTCCACAGGGGTAACATCATTATTCAGTTCCGCGACTTCTATGTCCAGGATGGTCGTCGTTAACGGGCCTATAAGAAAAGAGATAAATATGAATTACGGCCTGAGTACGCTGGGCCCCTTTAATCAGGCTAATGCTGTCATTGGAAGGGCTTGGACACTCATATCCAAGAATCTGGGAGGAGCCAAACTGGGTGAGACTTACCTGGGTGATATAGGTAACAATACCAACTACAATAATATGTGTTGCGCAGAGAATGAAGAGGCATTGCCCGAAGGGTGGGGCCCTTTCCATGTACAAAAGGGTTTTAAAGCAGATGAAAGCGTTGTCAGTCTTTTGGGTGGCTGGAGTCTACTTAACTATGCTGCCTATAAACCACATCCGCATCATGAAATTATGAGGCAGATGTTGACAAGTTTTGAAACCAGTGGAGCCGGTACGCATCACACCCTTGGATTCAATCCTGGAACCCAGGCTACCTTTTTATTAAGCCCGATAACGGCAAGAGACCTCAAGGATAATGGCTTTGAAAGTAAGGAGAAGTTAAGCCAGTGGCTCAAGGAAAATACCTATATGAGTGTTTGGACCTATTGGTCAGCCATGCCTGATGGCCTGGAAGCTGCCCGAGCCGGGGTTGAGCCATTTGCGTCCTGGCTAAAACTTCCACCTGAAGCGAAAACCACACACCCACTTATCCTCAGTAATACCCCGGTTGAGATATTGGTACTTGGAGGGGGAACTGACGCATTCTGGATGGCTGGAGATTTTCGTTACATGGCCTCAGCATCAGTGGACAAATGGAGGTGAAAAGGCATTGAATCCCCATCCTGAATTTAATAGACTTTGTTGCGGAATAATCTTCATGACAATATTGACATTCGGTTAGCTAAGCCAAAGGGGCAGGACCGCAGAGGTTCTAGTCAATCTATAGTAATTGAGGTGAATCAAGACGGTAGGAAAGGTGTTGTGCTTCAACAATAAATTTGATATAATAACACAAGTCTCCAATTACGGGAATATAAAGATAAATTAAGATAAAGGAGATGGAAATGAAAAAAAGGATTATGTGGTTGTTGGTTAGTTCTTTAATGGTGGCGTCTCTTTTGCTCGCGTCCTGTGCCCCGACCGAGGAGAAAAAAGAGGAGGTAACCCCATCACCAAAGGAAGAGGAGGAGGTAACACCACCACCAAAGGAAGAGGAGGAGGTAACACCACCGCCAACGGGGGGAAATTGGTGGGACAAGTTTGGCGAGCCCCAGTATGGTGGGACGTTAACCCTTGCCACCGGTTCTCTTTCTCCAAAATTTGACACGACGGATTGGACATTTCCAACTACGAATCATCACTTTGAAAACCTGTTTTGTGGTGACTGGACGTTAGACCGCAAGGTGTGGCCTTTCATAGACACGGCTTATCTCCAGCAGTACGCAGCACCATGGCTGGCAGAAAGCTGGGAGTGGGCCGACCCACAGACAGTGACTGTCCACATCCGTAAAGGGGTTCACTGGCAGAACAAGCCGCCGGTAAATGGACGGGAGTTCACCGCCAGTGATGTAAAGCATCACTATGACCGGGCGCTGGGGATAGGTAGCGGTTATGACAAGCCAAACCCACTTTACATCTCAATTCTAGGCAGCATTGAACGGGTTACCGTTAAAGATAAGTACACGGTGGATTTTAGATTCAAGACTCCATCTGCTATGTCGATATATGTTCTACTAGAGATGGGGGTCCAGAACAGTATAGAAGCCCCCGAGGCAGTACAGGCAGAGGGAGGGCAACTGACCGATTGGCGGAAGGCGGTAGGGACAGCAGCCTGGATGCTGACGGACTTCGTTCCCGAGAGCTCAATAGTCTACAGCCGGAATCCCAACTACTGGGGTTATGATGAGCGTCACCCAGAGAACCAGCTCCCCTACATCGATACTTTCAGAATAATAGTTATACCGGACGCCTCTACACAATTAGCGGCGCTGCGAACCGGTAAGATCGACGAGTTAGGTGCTAGTTGGGAGCGGTCCTTGGAGCTTTCAAAGACCAACCCTGAACTCATACAGTGGAAGTTGCCAGCTTTTGGTCAAGGCCTGGGTATGAGATGTGATAAGGAGCCATTCACCGACATTAGAGTTAGGAAGGCATTACAGATGGCCATAGACCGTGAGACGATTGCTAAGACCTATTATGGTGGCGTGGTAGATGGGAAGCCGTCTATGGTGACGCGCTCGGGCGTTACAGGGTGGACCACTCCCTACGATGAGTGGCCTCAAGAGCTCAAGGATGAGTATAGCTACAATCCGAAGCGGGCGAAACAGCTTCTGGCTGAAGCCGGTTATCCTAATGGCTTTAAGACAAACATTGTCACTTCGGGTATGTTTGATGTGGAACTCTTGCAAATAATTGTTGCCTATTTCAAAGATATTAATGTTGATATGGAGATCAGGCGGATGGAGGTGCCTGCCTACATGAGTTATGTGCGCAGTTTTAGCCATGACCAGATGTACAGTTGGTTCGAAGGCGGTTTAGGTTTTACCCCGAATATATCTGTCCAATGGCGTCACTCAAAAACGGGGCCATCTAACTATACCCGTAATAACGACCCTAGTTATGATGCCTTGGTCGCGCAGTATTTTGCTGCTACTACCGAGGACGAGGCTCGTCGGATATTTAATGAGGTGATGTGGAAAATCCTTGAGAATCACTGGGCGATACAGGTATGTCCTTTGGTTTCTTTTGTTGTCTTTCAGCCGTACGTCAAGGGATATAGCGGTGAGACACTTGAATTCAGAAACCTTGCGTTCTACGCAGCACGGTGGTGGATAGATAAGGACTTAAAGAAAGCCTTGGGATACTAGGGAGGCTCTTCTTGTCCGCTTATTTTTAGACGTAACCCTTGAGATAAGGGAGTGACAAAGACTCGTATTTACTTCTCGATGAAGACGAGTGAAATATATCTGGGAAAGGTGAGAAGGACGCGGATATAAAAAGCTTGCGGCAAAATATGCGTTTCTATGTCCAACTTATCACCAGGGCACAGGAGGAGGAAAGAAAGCGTCTTGCTCGCGAGCTTCATGACGATGTATCTTCGGTCTTGCTCTCTCATCCAGCGTTTGGACACACGTTCCAGGTAATCGTACCAAACAATCAAAGGTGCCCACGGACAAACTGGACGCCCTGCGCTGTCAGGCTGTTGAAGCTTTTGACCGTTTGCGACGTTGTGCACAGGACCTGAGAGACCACGCACATTAGATGACCTGGGCTTAGTAGCAGCACTCGAGTGGATGGCACAGGACATGGAGGATAACTATGGGGTTGGTAGTCGTGTCGAGGTAGAAGGTGTAGAGGGTTCCGTCTGCATTTGGTTGTTAGCCTCTTTTACACCACCTTGTCCTGGGGAGTGTATCTATCCTTATAGGTGCTGGTTTAATTAAATCTCTCGGCTGATGCTCAATTTCGTCCGGAAGCATGGAGAGCGCTCGACCTGATCTATGCCGGGAAAACTCATGAGCAAGACCGGCTCCGGAACCATCATTCTCAAACCCCCGGGTTTTTGTAGACGACCTTACCATTGACAAACGTGTAAAGAACGGGGACTTCGTGAATCCGGTTAGGGTCTATAGCCAGGATGTTTTCCCCGATAATAGTAAAATCAGCCAGTTTCCCCAATTCTATTGAACCTTTGATATCATCCTGGTGACCCTGCCAGGCGGGGTTAATCGTATAGGATCGAATGGCCTCTTCAACAGTGATACATTGCTCAGCGCCAATGACTTTCCCCGTAGCCTTATCTTTGCGCAAGACGGCCGATTCAATTCCTTGCCTCCAGTCGGGATAAGTGACCGAGGCATCGGAACTGTTGCAGACTCTGACACCCTTTTCAAAAAGCATTTTTAAAGGCCAGTGATAGGCAGCTCTTTTTTCACCGGTGATACCGACCATGAGATTACCGATGGTCCATTTTATCGCTGATTGCACGGTGGCCCCGATACTGTACTTTGCCATTCGCTCGGCACATTGGGGGGTCACGTAATCGGCGTGTATGATGTAGTGCCTGGCATCCCATGGGCGTTCTCCCAGGGCGGCAATAAAGCCATCCACGCAGGCATCGATGGCCCGGTCGCCAGTGGCGTGAATGCCCACCTGAAATCCCCTAGCACTGGCGTACCTGATCATGCTTATGAGCATATTATAGCGCTCATCGTCGGTTTTCCCGTCCACCAGCAATTGACCGTGCCCCCCGTTGATATAGTCTTCGTACATGAAGGCGGTTTTTGATGGTGGGATGCCATCGGCCAGTAGCTTGAGACCGGATATCCTCAGCCATTCGTTGCCAAAGCCGGTACCAGTGCCGACATGGTCAACAACATCTTTGACCGCCGTCAGGGACGGCCCGCCCATGAGCATGCAGTTCACCCTGAGCGTAAATTTTCCCTGGTTGTAGAGTTCGGTATATGTCCGGACCTGTTCGGCGTTGAGGCCTGGCTCGGTAACGCAGGTTATACCCAGTGAATTGAGTTCGCCCATGGCCTGAAGGATGGCGGTCTTCCTTTCCTCCTCGGTCGGGGGTGGGGCAAGCCGCCGTACCAGTCCGGCAGCCGATTCGAACAAGATACCGGTCGGCTCTCCAGAGGCGTCTCTCTGGATAACACCCTTATCGGGGTCAGGTGTGTTCTTATTTATCCCGGCTATCTCCAGGGCTTTACTATTGACCAGGCAGACATGGCCGGAAAACTCTACGTAGACAACCGGATTATCCGGACTTACCGGGTCAATATCAAACCGGGTGGGCCAGGCCTGGGTTCTATCTTTGAACTCCACCAGGAAACCCCTGTCCCACCCCCAGCCGGAGATCCATTTTCCTGGCCCTACGGCGGCAGCCCTGGCCGCGGTAGCAGCCCTAATGTCTTCCATTGACTTGACCCTTGGATAGGCAAGGTCAAGCATCAGAGGAGGCCTTTCCAGGCCGAAACCGCTGAGGTGGCAATGAGCATCGTTGATGCCGGGCAGGACCGTGGCACCTTCCAGGTCGAGCAATTTGGTATTTTCACCGGCCAGGTTTTTCATATCGGTGTTTGAACCCACGCCAACGATCCTGTTGCCTTTGACGGCCAACGCTTCCGCCAGTGAGAAATCATGATCGACGGTGATGATGTTGCCATTGTACATCACGAGATCAGGAGCCATAGATAGCCATCGGGATGTTATCGAGCCAGTCATAATTCCCATTTGTCTCCTTATTGTCAATCCACCGTTCTTCCTGTTTTGACTGAATATAAGGGGCTTGTGACAGCCCGGAACTCTACTCGGCGCCCATGTCATGCGGGGTCTGGTAATCGGAACCGAAAAGCCCGATGATTTCAGGCACCTCTCTTAGAATATGATATTGAAATGATATGTCAAAGGCGCCCAGTCTTTCAATAGCTTAACAGGGTTATCTTTACTAAAATGTATATCGTAAGCGAAGATAGGACAAAACCGGCCTTTAGAAAAGTGGACACTCTAGGGTCATGCCCCTCCCTGGTACTCCTGTTATAGTCCCTTCTTGCTGCTGATGTCGTGCTTTTTGCCTCCTTTCTTTTCCGGATGATTTCAAGATACCTGGTGGTGTAGACAACATACTTACCTGGAGGTCTACTCCACCCATTGGCGACCTTAGATTCAAGCAGCTGCTAAAGACCCGCTCCTTTCACCCCCCTCAATCCCTACCTTTTCAAAAATCCACGGATTATGGGAGCCTCCGGAGTATTGACAACCTCCCAGAATAAGACTAAACTAATCAACAAAAAGGAGGTGAAATTACAGTGAAAGGGAAGTTTATCTGGATGCTGGTGAGTTCTTTGATGGTGTTATCCCTGGTGATTGCCTCCTGTGCCCCGAAGGAAGTTGAGGAGAAAAAAGCGGAAGAAGAGAAAGCAGTCGTAAAAATGGAGGAAGAGGCAGCGGAAAAGGTGGTAAAGGAAGAGGTGGTGGCACCAGCTCCGGAGGTGCCAAAGTATGGTGGCATCTTTAGTAAAGCATATGGGATGGACATAACAACGGGTTTTGACGAGGTCTTCGGTTTTCATGCCAACCCGACCACCACTATCCACCTGACTAACGAGGAGCTCCTGACCGGCGACTGGAGCCGAGGAATGGCGGGCACGGGTGAACTTGCCTGGGACATCGGGGGCAACGACATCTGGGAATACAAAACAGGTTGTCTCGCTGAGAGCTGGGACTTCTCCACACCGGGTAAAATGGTATTCCACCTCCGCAAAGGGGTGCACTACGCCCTTAACCCGGAGCAGGAGGCCAGCCGCCTGGTCAATGGGCGGGAACTCGTGGCTGATGATGTGGTCTTCTCACTGACGATGTACCGGGACAACCCCCGGGCTTATATCAGCAAGCAACCCGGGCTAAACAAAGCAAAAATATATGCCACCGACAAGTATACCGTTGTTATCGAGATTGACCCGGCCTATGTGCCGGCTGCCCGGATGCGCTATGCTGATTTTGCCAGCATCGTACCGCCGGAGGTGGTGAACAAATACGGCGATATGAAAGATTGGAACAGGTCCGTGGGCACCGGACCGTTCATACTCGTTGACTACGTCCCCTCCAGCACGATTACCTTCAGGAGGAACCCTAACTACTGGGACACTGACCCATGCGGGCCGGGTAAGGGGAACCAGCTACCTTATCTGGATGGGGTTAAGTACCTGATTATACCTGACGCCTCCACTCGGGACGCCGCTTTCCGGACCGGCAAGATTGATGTGGGTTCGGCTACTTGGGAAACCTTCCCCCTGTTTATGGAGCAGACTGGCGGAGTGATAAAATACTCTAAGAGCCTTTTTGATGGTGGCTTCAATACGCACTTCGACATCAAAAACCCACCTTTCAACAATAAGAGCGCTCGCCGGGCAATGATGATGGCAATTGACTGGCAATCCCTGGCGAAAGAGCTCTTCGGTGGTGAGGCAGAAATAAACACCTGGCCAGTAACCTACAACTCGGCATACAAGGCTCTCTTCCTGTCTCTTGACGACCCGGACTGCCCTGCCTCAGTCAAGGAACTCTATACCTACAACCCTGACAAGGCAAAACAAGCTCTAAAGGATGCCGGCTATCCTAACGGCTTCAAAGTCAAAGTCCTTTGCACCAGCGCGCAGGTCGACTACTTCTCGGTACTTAAGGATATGTGGGCGAAAGTGGGCGTTGAGCTGGACATCGCCACTCTGGAGACCGGCGCCTGGACTGAACTGTACCAGCGTAAGAGATGGTACGGGGAGTACCAGTTATGCTACTCCAGCATGGGGGGGCTCAGTACCGCTCTTCAGCTCACCAATATCTGGGGACCAGGCTGGGCTAATGCCACCGATATTCAGGACCCCTATATCGGGGAGATGTATGACAAACTCCAGCGTGCCATCGTATACGAAGGTCAAGCCGTAGCCATGGCCATGCACCGGGAGCTGATGAAATATGTCCTTGACCAGGCGTGGGCGATCCCCTACCCGAAAGCCCCCGGCTACACCATGTGGTGGCCCTGGTTAAAGAACTATCACGGTGAATTTAGCGTCGGCAACTGGAACGAGGGCAACTGGGTGAAATGGGTCTGGATTGACCAGGAGCTGAAGAAGTCCATGGGCTACTAAGCCTGGCATATCGTAGATATAGTAAAAATAG
>DAOUCV010000019.1:0-2859 GCA_034432095.1 Dehalococcoidales bacterium | reverse complement strand
GGTTAGAATCCCTCTAAGGGATGGAGACGGATCGTATATCCCCCTCTCAGCGAGAGGGAGATAAGTAGAAAAGGTTAGAATCCCTCTAAGGGATGGAGACTGGAGCATACCATCCCGTTGGCCGCGTAATATACCCGAGGTGGGAAAGCTTAGAATCCCTCTAAGGGATGGAGCCCGAGCCAGGCGGAAGGCTCCCGGTGTGCAGTGGATATCTGGAGGGGCTTAGAATGCGTCTGAGGAGTAATGGATGCCGTACGAAACTAGGCTCAATTGTCGTGTGGGAGGATCTCCAGGCTAGAGGCATTACGGACTAGACATCCATGCCCAGCTCGATGGCTTTGCGGAACTGTTCCTGCGCCTCTTCGTGTCTGCCCTGTCTCTCCAATATCAGGGCGTATTGCCAATAGGTGTAGGCGTTCTCACGGTCGAGCTCAAGCGCCTCATCGATAAGTTGCAAAGCCCTGTCAAATCCCCATCGCGTGGCTTCTATCTCTGCCCAGGTATTGCGGGTTACAACGTTCCGTGGCTCGATTTGTCGAGCCTTTTCAAATATCCTGACAGCGGGTTCAAATTCTCCTTTGGCAGCGCACAATCTGGCGTAGCTATTGAGAGCTGGCACATTTTGGGGCGCCCTGCCCAGAACGGCTTCAAGGTTATTCCTGGCTTCAGCATATCTTTGTTGCCTCATCATTACCTCAGCCAGAGCCACTAAGACATAAAGGCTGCCGGGTTGTCTTTTCAGTGCCCTGAGGAGAAATTCTTCGGCTTTCTTATAGTTGCCGCGGTATGTTTCCATCATCGCCAATGAAACGAGCGCAGAGACGTTTTCTGGCTCGATTTCCAGCACAGTATTGAAGTATTGCTCAGCCACTCTGTAATGCCCTTCCTTCCCACTGAGCCGCCCCCTCTCCAACTCTATTTCACCCAGAGCATGAAGCGCCCGGATATTGTCCTCGTCGAACCTCTCTAGGATTTGTTTGAAAAGTTCTTCCGCTTTCCTGAAGTGGCCTCGTTCTCTTTCCAACTGCCCAAGTGCATGCATGGTGGGCACATTGGCTGGGTCAATGTCCAAGACTTGATTAAAGAGCTCCCTAGCCCGCACAAACTCACCTTTCCTCTTAGCCAGCTCCCCCAGGCAGTTAAGTGCATACAGGTTGCGCGGGGCGATGCTCAACGCCTCGTTAAGCCGGCTCTCTGCCTTATCAAGGTCCCCCTTATCCAGCTCGAGGATGCCGTAGGACACAAGTGTATAGACGTTACGGGGGTCTAATCTCAAGGCTTTTTTCAGCCTCTCCTCAGCGTACCGCATATTTCCCAGCCTTCTTTCCTTATCGCCCCAGGATTGCCACACATATACATTTCCGGGATCCGCCTCGTCTGCTTGGTAAAAGAGCTTTGCACCCTCTTCTGGCTTGCCACAGTCATAGAGCATGGCGGCAAAAGCCTGAAGCAGATAGGGATTCCCTCGGTCCTTCTCCAGCCCATGCTGAAAGATAGCTTCGCTTTCCTCATACAGAAACAGTTCATGGTGAGTCTTGCCCCACAGAAGAACCTCCTGAGCGTCCCCCCTTTGCCAGATTCTAGCTATAGCCTGCGCGTGTTGCCTTAGCAACCTCTTTGCCAGGCGCCTTTTGCCGCTGAGACTCAGAGCATGGAATAGGCGCAGCAAAACATAGCGTTCGTCTTTGTTGTCAGAGTCAATAGCTTCGATGATTTGGGAATAGCCTTGTTCGACTTCGTCTTTGAAGAGCTTATTCAGAGCCACTCGAGCTATTGGCTCACCTGCGGTGCAGAATGATTGTACGGACTGGAATCTGGCCTCTACAGGGTAGACGAGGCCTATTGCTTGCCATAGTTGGTCAGTTACCCTTTCTTCGCTCTGCCGGGTCAACCTTGCCAAAAGCGGAACCGGGGAAGCTATACCGTGGGCGTCCAGAAGACATACGTAGAGATAAAGCTCTCTGATATCCTTCTTCAGCAGCGCCTGCTGCGACTCTATTTCCTGGTGCAGCGCCCTGCCGTACACCTCAGCATGGCGAGCGCCTAGGGCAAGCGAGTAAATCGTATAATTCGCAGGGAAAGTGAGCTCTCCCCACCGGTCATTGGGCCAGCCAGCGATGATCTGGATGCCCTTGTGTACCACCAGTTTTTGAAGCGATTCCAGGGCGTTGCAGAACCCAGAAGTCCCCAAAAAGACAAGGTACAGGGGCTTCTTTAACAACTTTAGCTCCTCTGGGTAGAGAAAACAGTCTGTAAGGGAAGAGAACAGGCGAACCCTCTTGTCTCTGTTGCGCAAGGCGGCTGCAATCCGCAAAAGCAATAAGAATGCAACTCTTTCCAGCGCCTTATCGTATTTGATGATGGTAAGCTGACTATCCCCATCTTTAGCAGGCAATAAGGCACGGGCAATGACCTCATCACAAATAGATTTCTCCTTGCCTACATCCCAGGGCGGACTCCAGGGCTGAGGTCTGCCGGCCAGGTAAGACTCCTTGCGGTTCTTACGGACGTCATCTTCGACAAGGGCGAAATACCGTTCAAAACATGTCTCGCATCGGCTGAGATGCTCGTTAATAAGCCATTCGCAATACAGATCGAGCCTCCTTCCTACGTGCTTAGGCAACAGCGATTGACATTCGTCACAGCTCAAGAAATTTGGCAATGCTTTCATCTGCGCTCCTTCTCACCGTTTATCATCCCTACTATCACCAAAATACATAAACCGCCCTACCCGATGTTACCTTTCACGCGATTTCTTCCTTCGAACCTTCTTCTCTTTGTACTTATCTGACAGCGAGAATCCAAACCACTCCTTGTGAATTTGGTTGATTCGAGACTTCCTGGGGTAGAGCGTAGTAC
>DAOUCV010000018.1:0-16323 GCA_034432095.1 Dehalococcoidales bacterium | reverse complement strand
TGGGGTGGGGGAATATCTCCTGCTAACCCGGGTGGAATACATGACGTTTGACACCCATCAAATGAGAGGCTTGACCAAATACGCGGTGTATTGCACATCGGACTTCGCCCCTCTTTGACTCTCCGCTATATCACCACCAGATTGTTTCGGTGGACGACTTCAGAGCCGTAGTCGTAGCCGAGCATAGAAGCGATTTTCTTGGAGTGTACCCCTTTAATAACCGCAATATCAGCCGAGCTATAGTTGGTTATGCCACAACCTAACCGGACTCCCTGGGGGTCGTAGATATTAACGATGTCACCACGCTGAAACTCACCCTCAATCTGTATGATGCCGGCCGCCAGCAGGCTTCGCTTCTGCTTTTTTAGAGCCAGGGCGGCACCGGAATCCACCACCAGTTTTCCCTTGGTGGAAAGCCCGCTGAGCATCCAGCGCTGACGACTCTCCAGCTTGCTAGCGGTTGGCAGGAAATGGGTGCCGGCTTTTTCACCTGCCGCTAGCCTCAAAATTATATCCGGTTCCCGACCGTCAGCGATGATTACGTTGACTCCTGAAGCCATCGCCAGTTTGGCAGCCTCAAGCTTGGTAGCCATCCCTCCGGTGCCAAGACTGCCCGATGTCCCTGCCGCCAGACTTTCAATCTTTTCATCAATCCGGTCTACCTGTGGAATAAGACGGGCGTCAGGATGGCGGTAGGGGTCAGCTGTATATAGCCCGGCAATATCACTGAGAATCAACAAAAGGTCGGCATCAACCAGGTTAGCTACCATGGCAGACAGATTATCGTTATCACCAAACTTGGCTTCCTGAATCTCATCTACCGCCACCACATCATTCTCATTGACAATACACACCACCCTTAGTTCAAGTAAAGCGAGGAGGGTATTGCGGGCATTGAGATAGCCAGCCCGGTCAGCTAGGTCAGCCTTGGTCAGCAGCGCTTGCGCTACAGTAATATTATGTTGGGCAAAGAGCTGGTCGTAGATGTTCATCAGCCGACTCTGTCCCACTGAAGCCAGCACCTGCCTGAAAGGAATACCTCTGCGCTCCTTGGTCAGCCCAAGCTTATGCCTGCCGGCAGCTATGGCTCCGGAAGAAACAATAATTAACTCCAGACCTTGCTTGTGTAACTGTGCCACCTGGGCTACCAGCCCCGACATTATTTCTTCATTCAGATGGTCACTGCCACCGGTAAGAAGGCTGGTGCCAAGCTTAACCACCAATCGGTGGTAGGGCAAAGTCACCAGACTGGTTTTATCACTCCTGTCTTTACCCATTTAAATTTCAACTGGATGCACTGGTTTCATTATAGCAAGCTGGGGCAGGTTGGACAAATATAGCTTGTTGATGTGCTGGCGCTGTGCTAAAATTTGGTCGAAGGGCTAGGCCGTTTCGGCTAGCCCTAAAGGTGTTTGGGAGAGAATTAGGTTGGATTTCACTAATTTGCTCCATCTCATTGAAGAGATGCCTGCCTATCGTCGGCTAGTGGACGAGCTGGAACAAAAAAGAGCCAGCCCTTGGGCGGCAGTGCTTGATGCCGCCAAGCCCTATTTGATAGCGTCGCTATATCACCACTTGTCGATACCTATACTCATAGTTACTGCTCAACCCGAAAACAGCAGAAAACTCTATGAGCAGCTATTAACGTGGTGTTCATCTGATGCAGTAAAACTCTTTCCCGAGCCTGAGGCGCTGCCCTATGAGCGTATTGCTTCAGATACCTCCGCGGAACTGGAAAGGCTTCAAGCCTTGTCGGCTATGGCTGGCATAGGTGACAACAATACCTCAATTAAGAGCCCTCCCTTGGTTGTTGCCTCTGCCACCGCCTTTATGCAGAAGGTGACACCCTATGATGATTTCACTGGCACCAGCCACAGCCTCAGGGTAGGGATGGAGATTGAGCCGTTCCACCTGCTGAGCCACTGGCAGGCTATGGGTTACCGGCTGGAGGATGTGGTAGAAATGCCGGGCACGATAAGTCATCGGGGGGGCATCATAGATATCTACCCGCCCACCAGTGACCTGCCCGCCAGACTGGAATTCCTAGGCAACACCATAGATAGCATCCGTCTCTTTGACCCGACAAGCCAGCGCTCGCTGAGGACAGCCCCATCCATAGCCATCGGTCCAGCTTCAGAGTTGCTAACGCCTTTCTTAGACAAAGTCCCTTCTCTTGAGGAGGTCTTAAATAGTATAGACCTGGCTGGCTTGAATCCCGAGGTGAGAGAGCAATTCCAGCAGGAACTATCTATGCTACTCCACAAAGAGAGACCAAACAACCCACAGTTTTATACCCCGTTGTTTCACCGGGATAGTCTGGTGAGTTACCTGCCACAGGACGGGCTTCTTATCCTTGATGAGCCCCAGAGCATTAAGTTGGCTATCGAAGACTTTCAGGCTAAGGCTGACGAATTACGCGCCGAAAAGTTAGCGCGGGGAGAATTACCCCATAATTTCCCCAGGCCCTATTTCACCTGGGACGAACTGGAGCCCATAACGCAGAACAGGCAGCGTCTGTTGTTCACTTCCTGGGGCATTACCGGAGGTGAACCGTGGCATAAGATGAGCTTTGCCCCCGCCCCCAGCTACGCCGGGCAGATACCCGCCTTCATCAAAAAAGCCAAGGAGATGCTGGACCAGAGGAAAAGGCTTATCCTCGTCAGCCATCAGGCAGACCGGTTATCTGAGCTGCTTGAGGAAGTAGGTATTATCGCTCCTCCTATTGCCGAAATCAAGGAAGTGCCTCCCCTCGGCTCGCTGACTCTGATACCGGGTTTGCTGGCTGCAGGCTGGATTATGAATGGCGATACCTACCTGCTCACCGACGCTGAAATCTTCGGTTTTATCAAACAGCGCCGTCTCCTTAAAAAACGCCCGGTTCCGCACCACCGGCTCTTTGTTGACATGACCCCGGGCGATTATGTGGTGCATATTGAGCACGGAATTGCCCGGTTTGCCGGCGTGACCACAATGAAAGCTGACCGTGAAGAAGGAAAGAAGGAGTATCTGGTGCTGGAATACGCCGCTGGTGACAAGCTCTACGTGCCTACCGACCAGATAGACCGCGTCAGCCGCTACATTGGAGCTGGTGAACAACCACCAGTATTGAGCCGTCTGGGCAGTCAGGAATGGTCACGAACTAAGCAGAGGGTTAAAGAGTCGGTAGCCGACGTTGCCGAGGAGCTATTAGCTCTCTATGCCAGCCGGGAGGTGGTGCCCGGTTACGCTTTTTCTCCGGATACTCTATGGCAGCAGGAGGTTGAGGCTTCCTTTCCTTATGTTGAGACCCCGGACCAGATAGAGGTCCAGAGACAGGTAAAAGAAGATATGGAGCAAGCCAAACCTATGGACAGGCTGGTCTGCGGGGATGTCGGCTACGGTAAGACTGAGATAGCCGTCCGTGCCGCTTTCAAGGCGGTGATGGACGGTAAGCAGGTGGCAATCCTGGTGCCGACCACCGTGCTGGCGGAACAGCACTTCGCCACCTTCAAACAGAGGCTAGCCGCCTTCCCGGTAAGGATTGAGGTGCTGAGTCGCTTCCGGACTCCACGGGAGCAGCAGGCTATCATTGAGGGACTGGCTAATGGCAGTGTGGGCATCTGTATCGGCACCCACCGCCTGTTGCAAAAGGACGTAAAGTTCAAAGACCTTGGTCTGCTGATTATTGATGAGGAGCAGCGCTTTGGCGTTGTCCATAAGGAACACCTCAAGCAGATGAGGCGGGAGGTAGACGTTCTGACATTGAGTGCCACCCCCATCCCCCGCACCCTCTACATGTCTCTGGTGGGGGTGAGGGATATGAGCGTTATGGAGACCCCGCCTGAGGAACGCCTGCCCATCAAGACCTATGTTGCCGAGTACGACGACCATCTGGTGAGGGAAGCCATACTCAGGGAGCTGGAACGGAACGGTCAGGTCTTCTTTGTTCACAACCGGGTGCAGAGCATAGCTATAATCGCCGGTAAACTCCGGGCTCTGGTGCCTGAAGCCAGAATAGCCATCGCCCATGGTCAGATGCCGGAGGAGGAGCTGGAAAAGGTGATGGCGGAGTTTGTTCAGGGTAAAAGCGATATCCTGGTGTGCTCCAGCATTATTCAATCGGGACTTGATATGCCCAATGTCAACACCCTGATTGTCAACCAGGCGGATAAATTTGGTCTTACCCAGCTGCATCAGCTTCGGGGGAGGGTGGGGCGCGGCGCCAACCTGGCTTATGCCTATTTTCTCTATGACAGGGGGAAGCGCCTGACCCCTACGGCTGAGAAACGCTTGAGGACGATTGTTGAAGCCACCGAGCTGGGCGCCGGCTTCGGCATCGCCATGAAAGACCTGGAAATCAGGGGGGCCGGCACCCTGCTTGGCGTCAGGCAGAGTGGTCATATCAGCGCCGTTGGTTTTAATCTTTACTGTCAGTTGCTGGCACAGGCGGTGGAAGAGCAGAAAGCCAAGCTGGCAGGCATCTCTCAAGAGAAACTCAAGTCGTTACGCCTCCCTTCCCCCACCATTGACCTTCCCCTCGCTGCCCACATCCCCGAAGACTATGTAACCGACCTGATTACCCGGCTGGGGCTCTATCAGAAGCTGGTGAAGCTGGAGAAGCTCGAGCAGATAGAGCCTATCGCTCAGGAATTCAACGACCGCTTTGGCACCCCACCCCCCGAAGTGGAGAACCTGTTATATGCTGTGAGGATAAAGATTCTGGCGGCTAAAGCTGGTATCGAGTCCATCACCACCGAGCATGGAGAAATAGTCCTGAGCCTGTTTGAAGGCATACGCTTTGACCGGCAGAAGCTTGAGCCTTTCCTCAAATACGGTGTAAGAGTAACCCCCTTTCAAGTCCGCCTTTCGCCCAAACGCCTCGGCAAAGACTGGCAGAGAGTGCTGGAGGAGGTGGTCACGCAAATAGTGTGATACAATTTTGATTATAGACCTGCTCAAGAAAAGCGGTATCCAGACTCATGGAGATGGTGTAGCCAATTACCTTCCGGGAATAAGCATCAACTATGGCCGCCTGGTAAACGAAGCCAGTCCGGATGCGGATATAGGTGATATCTGCCAGTCACACCTGGTTTAAGTGGCTCAGGACCATCCCCTTGATGAGATTGGCATATCTGGGGAAGCGGTGCTTTGAGTTGGTGGTTTTCACCCACCTTCTCTACTTTGTCCTTTAGAGCCCCTACCTCCGTAGGTTCATTGTTGAATTTATCCCGGCTGTACATGTCTTTCCAGTGGTAAAGCAGGCTGGAGCAGATGTTGTACTTGCGGCAGAGCTGGGCGGCACCTTCACCACTCAAGAATTCCTCAACTACCTGACGCTTGAACTCTAAGCTGAATCTCCTTTGATTCCTCATAGCAGGGTCTTTTCTCCTCCTCATATTTTACCCTGATCCTGCCAGACTTTCCTAATCCTCCAAACCCAAAGTGTCCAGCCTCAGAGGTTCACTCCGGTGTTTTGATAGCCAAACCGGGTTCCACCAATACAATGTCTCGACCATGTACTGGGATTCACCTTTCACTAAAAGGTGCAACTAGGTTCAACATAGTGCTGCCTCGCCATGTGATAATACCACTTTCTGGCATTTACACACTTTTTGACCAGACCTGGGTAAAAGTCTGAAGAACGTTGGCGTTGTCTCCGGAGACAGCACCAGTACATAATGACTATCTGGTGAGTTTTACACCAGGACACATTTCAGCTGTCCCTGTCTCATCTGGGCTATGCACTGGTTGCAGGAAGTGCATTCCGAACCCTGGCTCGAACCCTCACGGATCTTCTTAACCAGGTAAGGGTCCATAATGAAAGGCCGGCACATTGAAACGGCGTCGGCGACACCTTCGTCGAGCACAGCCTGCATATCACTGACTTTTCTCATACCGCCGACGAGTATCACCGGGACGGGAAGGTGCCGTTTTAACTGTCGGCATTCATCGAGGTAATACGGGCTCACGGCATCCGTGCGTATATGGTGGAAAAAGTCTTCCTCAAGTCCCTCGCTGACTTCAATAGCATCGGCACCGCTTTCCACAATCAGTTTCGCCTGTTCGATGCCTTCGGCAGTTGATTTGCCTTCGCGATGGTAGTCTTTGATGCCCAGTTTAACTATTATCGGGTAATCGTCTCCGGTGGCTTGTCTTATCCCCTCGCAGATACGTCTTAAAAGGTTGGTTCGCTTCTCGTTGGTTCCCCCCCACTCATCGGTCCTTCTATTGGTGGCGGGAGACAGGAAGGCGCTCAGAAGCCAGCTGTGGGCGCTGTGAAGCTGGACGCCATCGAACCCCGCCTTCTTGATCCGGATAGCCGCCATAACATAGTCATCAACGAGCGCGTATACCTCATCGCTAGAAAGCTCTCTTATCTGGAGACCGGAACGGGGGTGGACCACTGCCGAAGGCCCCACCGGCGGTACGCCCGTGGTATCGGGAGAAGTCATCCAGCCTCCGTGAAGTATCTGGGCGGCAATTTTGCCGCCGCCCTCGTGAACGGTATCGACCAGTTTCTTCAGAGACGGGAGACAATCATCTCTGTGAACGCTCAGTTGTCCCGGGGAGCATTTACCTTCCTGAGTGGGATAAAGTCCGTGAGAAAATATTAAGCCTATCTCTCCTTTCCCCAGGTCACGGTAAAGCTTCTCTTCCGCCTCTGACAGCCTGCCCTTATCTGCCATGTTGTCCATTGTCGCCGAGCGGACGAAGCGATTCCTCAGAGTCAGTTTGTTGATGGTCAGAATATCGAACAGGTTCGGCATGTTTTTCTTCCTTTATATATAGTATGGATTCAAGATAGATTGGGCAATATTATTGAAGGAGGCTTGATAATTTTAATATCAAGCCCCACTTGAAATCAATGAATTAGCCCGCATCGACAGCAGCCACTCCGGGCGGTAGCGCTTCAGCCTGCGGACGAGCTGTTTTACCGAGTCATAGCCGTGGCTGAACCGGTCTTGGGCGCCCGCTAACACTGAGTCTCAGCTTCGGTCAAACAATCCGTCAACTTGTTGGCTTCGGGTTAGAACGTGCTAAAGGTCTTTATCGCACCTTGCCTCTTGCCAGCGAGGCAAATATACCCCCGAAACAGAGGACAGCAAAAATGGTAAATGCTGAGCTTACACTTCTCAGGAAAAGGGGATAGTATTCGGGAGCAATTTTAACCCCACCGATATATAGTGCTAGTACCAGCATTGTCACCCCCATACTGAGCATCTGCCCGATCAGGCGCATTGTTGCCAGTGTGGCCGAAGCTACGCCGTAAGCTCTCATATCAACAGAGCTCATAACTGCATTTGTGTTGGGGGATGAAAAAAGGGCGAAGCCGAGACCAAGGACAATTAAGCTAGCCACAACCAACCCAAGGTGTGTCCCCGCATTCAAGAAAGCGAGGAGAGAGAGGCCTACAGTGGTTAGTGCCATGCCCGATGAGGCTATGATTCTCGGCTCAATTTTATCCGAGAGCCTTCCAGCAAGTGGTGAAAATATGGCCTGCACTGCAGGCGCAGATACCAGGACCAGGCCTGCATCTTTGGGGTTAAACCCCTTTATGTACTGGAGGTAAAGGCTCAAGGTAAAGCTTACAGCAAAGGTAGCACTGTAATGGATTAGCGCCGCTAGGTTGGATAAAGCAAATACACTATTATTTCTGAAGAGGCTTATGTTCAGGACAGGGTTTTTCACCTTAATCTCCCATCTAATAAAGACCATCATCGCCAGGACTCCAGCTATGACTAGCCAAAGGCCTGACATCTCTGGCAGCAAAGAAAATCCATACATTATCGCTACGAGCATAAAACCGTAAATTACGGAGCCAACAATATCAAAACTCTGCCCTCTTGCCTCAGCCCACTCCTCCTCTAACTTCCAGAATATAAGGACAATTATTACCAGCCCCAGAGCCACATTTGTCCAGAAAATGCTTCTCCAACCGAGATGCTGAGTTAGCAGCCCACCTAAAAATGGCCCCAGCGAAAGTCCTAGGTAAACTGAGGCGACTTTTATTCCCAGGGCCTTGCCTCTCTCACCGGCAGGAAACGCTGAAGTTATGATAGCTACCGCGGTGCCAAAGAGCATCGCGCTCCCTATTCCCTGCCCGATGCGGGAAGAAATAAGCATGATGGTAGAGGTCGAAAGTGCTGAAAGAAGGGAAGCAACGGAGTAGATAATTACGCCGTAAGTGAAAATTCTCTTTCTCCCATATATATCTGCCAGTCTACCGAAGGGGACGAGAAACATTGCTGCTGCCAGAAGGTATGAGGTAGCCACCCATCCCAGTGAAATGGCATCCATCGCCAGTTCGTTCCCGATTGAAGGAAGGGCAATGTTGACGGAGGAACTCATAAAGGGCATAAAGAAAGAAACCAACGTAGCCACCAGTAAGGCAGCTTTCCTATTTGGGGTATGGTCCATACTGGTCACCCTACCCGTAGTCGCTGATTCCAAATGAACCCCTCTTGAACTCAGCCACTTGCTAAGTGACAAGTGAAGATTTACTCAACGCACCTAGCTTAGGGAGATTGTACCATACTTCCGTTAAGTTAAGGTAATTAATTAAAAAGGTTCATTTTATGCCTGAAGAGTTCAAGCCAGGATGTCAGAGGCCCCCTATTAAGAAGCCAAAAACTGAAACCGCTCCAAGTGCTATCCTGGGGACTTTACCTTTGTCTGAGCTACGGAAATTTCAGCAGTTGCTGAAAAACATGCGGAGCTTCAATCTCTGGGTGTGGAAGTGCTATCCGTGAGTGTTGACAGTATTTATTTGCACAAGATGTGGAATGACCACGAGCTATCGAAGATGATTAATAAAAAAGATTTTTCCCACAGATTCTATAATAGAGCCTATAATCCCTTGACACCATTTCGTTGTAGGATATAATTTAGTACACAACATATGGAGGAGGAAAACAATGGAACTGGGTCTGCAAGGCAAAGTAGCGCTGGTAACCGGGACAGGCAGTCAGATAGGTATGGGCAAAGCTATTGCCCTAACACTGGCGAAAGAGGGGTGTGACATAGTTTCATCTGACATAGACATCGAAGGAGCCAAAAAAACAGCCAATGAAGTAAAAGCTTTAGGACGTAAGGCTATCGCTCTAAAGGCTGATGTCGCCAATAGTCGGGAAGTTAACGATATGGTAAGAGCAGCCCTGGCGGAATTTGGCAAAATAGATATACTGGTGAATACGGCTGGCGGGACGGCTGCCGCCGGGCCTTTACATCAGGCTCAAGAAGAGAAATGGGAAAAAGATATAGCTGTTAACTTTTTGGGCTCGATGCATTGTGCCAAAGCGGTTCTCCCCGGTATGATGGAGCGCAAATGGGGTAAGATCGTCAATTTTTCATCAGCCGTTGCTTTGAACGGCATGCCTGGTTCCAGTTCTTACGCCGGGGCCAAGGCCGGGGTTATCGCCTTCACCAAGTGCCTCGCATTGGAAGTAGGTCCTCTGGGAATAAACGTAAACTGTCTGGCACCCACGATGGTAATGACCAATTTTGGGACTCATGCCACTATGGACGCCAAAAGGAGAGAAGAGGCAGCAGCGAGGACACCCTTGAGAAGGCTAACGACAACTCAGGATATAGCTAATGCCGTAGTCTTTTTAGTATCAGATATGTCCAGTGCTATAACAGGGCAGGTCATCTCAATATAGGGTTCTATCGGAGAGTTTAGGCGTGGAGAGTATTGACGGTAAGACGGTTACTGAGGCACTAATAGCCAATGTTTTGAATACCCGCTTTGAGGACATCGAAGACGAGGTAATCGACAATACCAAGAGGCGCATTCTCGATACTATCGGCTGTGCCATAGGCGGTGCCAGGGCTCCCGGTAACGCCGAACTGATAGAACTGGTCAAAAGCTGGGGAGGCAGACCGGACGCCACCATCCTGGCTAGCGGCGTTAAAGGACCGGTTCATAATGTGGCCATGGTAAATTGTATCTTGTGCCGTTCCTTCGACTGGGGGCCATTGACTCTTATCATTGATGGTGATGGAGGACCAGGGACCGTTTATATTGACGGGAAGCCCATCCGCAGGTTTGCTCATCACATCACTGAGACGACAGCCTTGACAGCTCTGGCCGTTGGGGAAAGTAGAGGGGTCAATGGCAAGGAGCTGATCACTGCCCTGGTGGTGGGTGACGACCTTGCGGCAAGACTGCACATTGCTAATGACCGAACTCCGCCGGGCCAGGCTCCTAGCCCTGACCTTGCCCCGCCTCCAATGACCAGGGGTTCAACAGCAATATTTGGAGCCGCTGCCATTGCCGGTCGCTTGCTGGGCTTAAACGGCACCCAGATGAGAAACGCCTTTGGTCTGGCTATGATGTTGAGAGGAGTTGGTGCCGGTGGCATGTTCGCTCCCAGTCAGCCCGTGCCGCCGCCGAAGCCGGCAGGGCAAAGTGGCAGCGTCAGTTCTACCCAGTCGGCTAACCCGGGGTGGCTCGGAGTAAACGACCCATTTTTCAAAGCCCAGCTTGCCAGAGGAGGTTATGAGGAGACTGTTAGCATCAAGCTGAGCAACGGTATAGAGGCGCGGGATGGTATCAATGCCGCACAACTTGCTAAAGCTGGCTGGCCGGGAGTTAAAGACCCCTTCTTTGGTGAACGGGGCGGTTACTATCCCGGACTTGCCAGTTGTAACCGCCCGGAAAGGATTACTGAGGGCTTGGGCAAAAAGTACCATGTGGAGCAGGTCTTCAAACCCTGGCCCGGTGGCAGGCCTACTAACGCACCCACCGAGGCGGCCCTGGCAATTGTCAGCAAACACGATATTAACACTGACGATATAAAAGAGGTCATCTTGCACCTTTCAAATGCCGCCGCTGCGGTACACTATTCCAAACCTTACATTATCGGGGACTATCCCATCATGAATGCCCTGTGGAGTTTCTATTTCACTGTAGCCAGTGCTCTGTACCGGAAGAGTTCTAAAAATGAGAACTTCACTGACGAAAAAATACGCGACCCTAAGCTCCAAGCCCTGATTAAAAAAGTAAAGTTGGCCGACCTCGATAAAGACGAAGGTGTTGAACTCGAGGTAAGAATGAAAGATGGTCGCACGTTCTCTGAGTACGTTCGTGTGGCATTGGGTGAGCCTTATAGACCGTTATCCCGGGACGGCTTGATTGCCAAATTCATGGAACAGGTGGAGTTTTCCCAAACAGTCAGCCAGGAGGATGCGAAGAAGCTTATCAGGTTAGTCGAAAGGCTGGAGGAAGTGGATAACGTGGCGGAAATAGTCAAACTGGCCGTAAAAAGGTAACTTACAGATGCCTGGAGCGTTAGACGGAATACGGGTAATAGACTGTGGCGTGGTTCAGTTGGGACCTACTGCTGGAACTCTACTGGGTGACCTTGGAGCTGATGTAATCAAAGTAGAGCCCCCAGTCACCGGCGAACCGGGACGAGGCATTGAGGTCTTTGCAGCAGCCGCAAGCAGGATTGAAGCCGGAGGGAGTCACTTCGAAATATGGAATCGCAACAAAAGGAGCCTCACCCTTGATTTGACCAAACAGCTTGGCCAGGAAATATTCTATCGCCTAGTTAGCACTGCTGACGTGGTACTGAACAATTGGCGGAAGGGCGTGGCTGAGCGTCTGAAGGTAGATTACCCGACGCTGCTTCAATATAATCCGAAGATTATTTACGCTTATGCGAGTCCCTGGGGCTTGAAAGGCCCGGAGAGTGAGGAACAGGGTATGGATTTTACGGCCATAGCTCGCTCTGGAATGGCTTATCAGGCCGGTGGGCCTGATGACCCGCCAATCATATTCGTTTCCGGGTATGCCGATACCACTGCCGGAATAATACTAGCTCAGGGGATACTGGCGGCACTGGTGGCCCGAGAACGAAAGGGAATTGCCCAGAAGGTTGAAATCTCGCTGCTGGGGAGCCTGGTGGCGGGACTGGAAAGACTACCGGTAAACACCAGGGCTCACTCCGGCGTGGAGATGCCAAGAAGAGACCGAACTAAAATGGGGAACCCGTTATGGAATTACTATAAATGCGGGGATGGGGAATGGATTGCCCTAGCTATGCTCGCCGCCGATAGATATTGGTCTTCTTTCTGTAAAGCGCTTGGTATTGAAGAACTTGAGCATGACCCGCAGTTTAGCAATATCGAGGTCAGAAGCCAGCTAGAGAATTCGGAAACGCTAATTCGTATTCTCGACGGAGTTTTTATTACCAAGTCCCGGAACGAATGGCTCAGGATACTGAGGGGACACAAACTCATCTGCGCGCCTATTCAAACTATTTCTGACTTACTCTCTGACCCTCAGGTGCTGGAAAACGAGTATATCATTGATTATGTTCACCCTGTGTTTGGGCGGATTAAGACAGTGGGCTTTCCTTGGAACTTCAGCGCAACCCCAGCAAGCTTAAGACTACCAGCGCCCGGACTGGGACAACATACTGAAGAAATCCTCCTTGAGCTTGGCTATTCCTGGGGTGATATCACTAATCTAAGGGAGCAGGGAATAATCTGAATTTAATGAAATTGGAACGTGGATTTCAGATTCGTTTAAGAGCAGGAAGTACCAGCGGTATGTTGTGCTTCGCTTTTATTATGAAAAGAGCGATGAAGAATCAATCAATCGTCTTGAGAATGCTGCCATACCTTAGCAGCCCGGCTAAACCAGTAACTGCTCTGTCTGGGAAAGGGTAAACCGGAATATTCGCATCTTCCAGTGCTTTGGTCACGCTTGCTGCCGCATCGGGGGCACCTTGGCAGACCAATATTGGCTTTATACTGTGTCTAGCTACGTCAATAATCGCTTTTGGCAGTTCCCCACTTAGTTCAAAAGAAATAAAAGCAACAACCACCGCATCAACCCCATCATCCTCCAGGACAGCCCTCAGAATCTCCCGGCTGCTATCAAAATTGCTGCCTGTCCAAGCCATGTCAACCGGGCTATCAATCGAAAGTAAGGGGGATATAAAATGTCTGAGCCGTTGCCTGGTCGTTGGGGAGAGTTCAGCCAGTCTCAAGCCAAATTCACGGCACTTATCAGCAATAATTATGCCGGGACCGGCCTGGAGTGATAGAACGGCTACCCTATCACTGGCCAATGATGGTTGAAAAACCAGTGCTTTAGTCATATCAACCAGCTCGGTCATAGTATCGACAATCATCATGCCGCTCTGGGTGAAGGCTGCTTTATATAGTTCGTACTTACCGGCTAAAGCACCGGTATGGGATAAAGTAGCCCTGTTACTCTCTTGCGTCCTGCCCCCTTTGTACACCAAAATCGGCTTCTGCTTCGCCACCTTGCGGGCTATTCTCATCAATCGTTTCGGCTGCTCTATCCCCTCGATATACAATACTATTACTCTGGTCTCGTTATCCTGGGCAAGATAAGCTACTACTTCATCAAAATCAAGGTTGCATCTGTTCCCTATTCCCATAACTTTACTGATACCCACATTGTTGCTGGTCAAAGCGTTGATGAGATAGATGCACATTCCTCCACTTTGGCTTACCACAGAAACATTGCCGATTTTGCTTAAACCAAGACCAGGCTGGAATGTGGCATTAAGGTTGGCCCTGGGGTTAATCAGTCCCAGGGTATTTGGCCCGACAATCTTTATTCCGCCCCGGTTAGCTATCTCTTGGAGTGTAGCTTGCAGGCTAAGCCCAGTCTCCGAACCAACCTCTCTGAAGCCGGCACTAACCAGGATCGCCCCCTTTATGCCCTTGACAATACATTCTTCTATTACAGATATGGTTTGTTCAGCAGGGATGACGACAACGGCTAAATCAATGTCTTCAGGTATAGCTAGAATCGATGGGTATGCCTTTAAACCGAAAAGCTCAGACAGGCCAGGATTAACCGGATAGATTTTGCCTTTGAACCCATCTCTAACTAGACTGGTCATACACATAAACCCTGGCTTCTCCGGGTTGGCGGAAGCACCGATTACCGCAACTGCCCTAGGATTAAATATACAGTCTAATTGCGCTACTAAATCCATATCCCGATAGTCATCTTGTCTCATTAATTTCAATAAAACGGCTTGACCAAACAAAACTTGGTGGTTTTATGTTTTAGCAGTTAACACCTCCCTAAGTCAACTGCGCAGTTGAACGCGGCATCAGGCAACCGGACGTAAAGAAAAAGGCTGGCGGGTTTTAAACCCGCCAGCCTTTTTCTATTCGACCGTCGCTATGGTGCCAGACCTAGAATCCCATGGACTTTTTCAGGTTTTGGTCAAGCCAGATAAAGGTTGGCCAGGTGTAAGCACTGCCCACGCCGAAGCCCAGATATATTTCACCGGAGTAGTTCTGTACCCAGGGCCACCAGAAGTTGAACGTAGGAGCTACCGGGGTCGGGAGGGCATACGCCTGCCCAAGGAAGTAAGGCATTAGTTCTTTTACCATCCTCATGGCTTCCTTCTGGTCCACGATCATGGCTTTCCGCACCCTTTCAAACGTCTCGTTAACAATCGGGTCGTTGATACAACTGACGTTGGTTATCCCACCCCCGGTAAAGTCACCCGCGTCGAAGAACGTTCCGACTGGCGATAGTCCCAAACACGATATCGCCGTGTGCTCTTTCCTGGCGAGTATGGAGGCTCTGGCACCAGCCTCCATAATCCTAAGCTCCAGCTCAACACCCACCTTACTCCACATGTCCGCAAGCACCGAGAAGTAGTCGGCTTCACTCGCGGTGATAAGTGCATGTGTCTTGAAGCCATTGGGGTAACCGGCTTCCTTAAGGAGTGCCTTTGCCTTTTCGGGGTTATAGATATAAAGCTCCCTCACCGATTCCGGCATCATCGGGTCGTCAAGAGCAAGGTAGAGGTCGGCGTATGACGGGTGATACACAAATGGCCAGGTGTGGATTTGCCCGAGGCCGCCGTTCAAGTCCCGGCGTATTGCCTCAAAGTCAGTAGCCATCATTAGTGCCCGGCGCACCCGGACATCGTTAAAGGGCACCATGTCTACCCTCCATTTAGTATGCCAGGCACCTTCCGCGGGCATTTCCGCTTCCAGCAGCTTGGGAGCCATCTGCCGAATCGTGATAGCCTGTTCCCAGTTAACGCCCCACATCTCATCAATCTTACCCGTCCACAGAGCAGCTTGCCTTGTGGATGTGTCAGCTATGATTAACCACCGGACTCTGTCTATGTAAGGTAGCTGGTCGCCCTTGCCTGGACCAACCGGGTTCTTCTGCCAGTAGTTGGGGTTCCTGTGAAAGAGCGCCCCACTACCGGGAACGTAGTCAACAAGCATGAATGGGCCGGCACCCACGGAAACCCTCCAGTCTGCCAAACTACCGTATTTCGCCATCACCTCCCGGGGTATGACCCGACACCATAAGCCCAAACGACTTATGGCTGATGCCAGAGCCTCAGCCTTTGTCTTGACGGTAACTTCCCAAGGACCGGTTTTCGTTATCTCAGCAGTCCTCAGTGCGGGAGCAGCGGCGTAAATGTAACTCCTGGGGTTACAGACCAACTGTTCCAGGGTATAAACAACGTCGTCAGCCGTCACTTCCCGCCCGTTGACCAGGCGGCTGGCTTCGCTGTCCGGGTTAAGAGTGAAGTGAACACCCTTGCGAATCCGGTAGATGAGAGTCCCTTCGTTTTTCTCAAAATCGGCTGACCATTGCCAGCTCTCAGCAATCCAGCCCGCCTTGTGGGCAAAAACGTCTTCGCTCATCCTCCAGTCAGTCTCTTTGGTACCGTAGCCGCCGGCGGGTCCTTTTGCCCAGTCGCCTGCCCACAATGGGTCATTAGTCAGCCCGAGTGGAGGCTGGGGGATAGGCTGACCGGCATAAAGCAGGTCAAAACTCAGTATATCTCCGGCCAGCGCCAGGGTAAGAGTTCCCCCATACTTCGGCACCTCAGGAGGCAGCAGCCCCTTTTCTTTCTCCACCACCTCTTTTTCCGCCACCTCTTTTTCTGCCTTTTCTACCACTTTTACAGCCGCTTTCTCCTCTGCCTTCTTCTCCTCTACCTCTTTCGGGGCGCAGGAAGTTATCACCAGGGATAGCACCATCAGCAAGCTTACCAGCATCCAGACAATTTTCTTTTTCATTGTCTTCTTACCCCCCCTCTATTAATTTGATGGGCTACACCGTTTCAATTCTCCTATCTCACAATAGTGCACCTCCTTCTCTATCAAAGTCAAAAAGGGCATCAGGAGCCGCTATATTACTTAACGGTCTCGATGCCCTTCATCCGCAGCATCTTTTCTCTCCAAGCTTTATTTGATTTTTAGTTGCCCTGAAAAAAGGGCTGACATTCGGAAGCTATCTAAAAGCCACGCTAAACCTTCGCTCAGGCTAGTTGTCCTGAACTTAAGTCGCATATTTTATTAGCGGTGGGGGCA
>DAOUCV010000017.1:0-8716 GCA_034432095.1 Dehalococcoidales bacterium | reverse complement strand
TGATTATTCTTTATTATTCAGTAATGGTAAAATCCTTAAATCACTCCAGCATAATACGGATACACCTAGATAGTTTAATTCATTACGGTCTGTATTGAGATACCAGCAACTGCTGCACCGCCGGAATCAGGTGCTTCTTCTCGAATAAAAGTTCGGGAACTGTCCCCCATGGCCCAGTTTAGGTAATACTATTACCATTCTTGCGTCTTTATTACCATCATTTAGCTTCAGCTTTTCAGCCTTCTTGGCTACTGGATAACTTCCACTCGTGAAAGACAGGTAATAATATCGCCATTACGCTGCTGGGAGACCTTAGGGGACAATCGGTACTTGTGAGGTAACTGGAGCAGACCTGTGGCTTTATCGTAAAAAGTGATGGCGGGCAGCACTAAGCCCGCCATCCTGTTTCACTCGTTTCCCGGAACTTCCCTGGTTACTTTGCCAAGACCCTTATCGTATCTGTTCCCGTGAACTCTATCCCGTTTGTCAGCGAACCACTAATCGTCAGAGTAATGTCGCCACTTTGCCCACTAAGGTTGGCAATAAGCACCTCGCGGTCAAACTTAACCATCAGGTCAGCAATGCCGTCACCGTCGTAGTCTCCCACGGCAGTTGGCTTTGCCTGAGCGGTAATCTTAGTCCCGTTGACCTTTAGCTTTACCGTGCTTACGTCAATCTGTCTGACATCGTAGCCTTCGGGAAGTTCAATGTAGGCAGTGACAGGATTGCCCTTGCTCTTGGGGTTCAAAGTGTCCGGGTTGATGTCAATATTCGCGGCAATAGCTACGCTGAAGCTTACTGACTTTGTAGCAGCGTTGCCCGCAACATCAGTGCAGGTGACGGTGAAAGTATGGTTACCCGCTTTATCCGCCAAATTGATTGTCTGGCCCTGGCTTACCGGGACGCCATCCAGAGTGGCTATGACGCTCTCTAATCCCGAAAGACTATCAGCAACGGCATAGTTTATGGTGATGGTATCGCCAGTTGAATATTCTTGCGTTACCGGAGCAGTTATAATAATCGCGGGAGCGGTCTTATCTATGCTTATGCCACTCACAGTGGTGCTGGCAGTATTGCCTGCTTTATCCGTAGCCGTGCCGGTGACGAACTGGTTGGCACCCTCCGTTGACACGGTGATTGGTGCAGAACAGGTCTCCACTCCAGAACCAGTGTCGGTAGCCGTAAAACTCACCGTCACTTCAGTATTATTCCAACCCGCAGCATTCGGTTCCGTTGCCCTGGTGGCTGAGATATGGGGTGCAGTCTTATCAATCTTCACCGCTGGGCTGGTGAAGGTAGCACTGTTACCAGCCACGTCAGTTACAGTGACATCACCAGTAACATTATCCCCTTCGGTAGTGAGCACTAGCGGCGAAGGAATGCTGGTAGAGGCTACTCCGGATAGCGCATCTGCGGCAGTAAAACTTATTGATACATCGCTATTGTGCCAACCGGCAGCGTTGGGGGCCGGGGTTGGTGCTCCAAAAGTCAGAATAGGCGCGGTCTTATCTATTTTCACAGTGGCCGACTTGAAGATTGGATTTTCATACCTTACAGTCACAGCAAAAACGGGAATGGAAGCCTGTGCCGACCCATCAACGTCTATGACAGTGACGTTAGTAACGTTGCCGGGGGCAGGCAAGTCAATCCTAGCCACAGCGATATCGGCATGGTCGCCGCTTACCCAAAGATGAAGGTTAGCACCGGTTCCGCTCCAGCACCAATCGTTAGGATAGTATGTAGCAGTACGCGTTACGCCATCAATAGTGTAACGTATGTCCACTTGAGTCCCACCGAAGACCCAACCGCCATCAAAACCAACTAGCCAGATATTCGTCGCATTCGGCACATTCATGTTGAGTGTGAGTTGTGTCGGGAATGACACCGTGCGCTCAAGCCCCTTGCTAAGCCAGACATTGTTTGTCCCTTTTGGTTTCATGTCCATGGGGATAGCCCCATAGATGGAGTCAGCATATGATGTACCTGGGTAGACCTGATAATAACCGTCGTTCGGTGGGTCTTCGTAGTTCTGATACTTGGTATAAGCATCGGAGTTGAACACTCCAGTCATGTTAACCTGGTGGAATCCTGGGATGCGTGACTCTACCTCCACGTTCCCTGCATTGTCAACCGAGCGATAATAGAAAGTAGTTAGCCCCTCGCCAGTAACCACGAACGGGCCGTTGTATGTATTCCAATTAGTTCCATCAAAGCTGTACTCCGTCTTCTTGACCCCGGAACCCCCGGGATTGTCCGAAGACGTCAATATCACCTGAACATCGGAGCGGTACCAGCCATCATTACCAACGGTGCCTGAGAGACTGACCTCTGTAGTAGGTGGAGTCTTGTCCTTGAATTTACCGTCAGAGCCAGCAGCAAAAATCGCCTGAATTTCAGTGGGAGAGAGGGCACGGTCATAAATAGTAACTTCATCAATGAGACCATTGAAATAGTACTGAGCTGGATACGGGTCTCTTCCTATCGAGGCGTCAACATTCTGATTGGTGAATACACCCGACGTGTTCCTTCTACCTACTTCAATGCCATTTACATACACTCTAGAAGTTGAACCGTCCCATACTCCAGCCACATGATACCATTGATTCGCCTGAAAAGTGTAAGCTCCGTCCAGAATGTTACTATCATCAATTACACCAAGCCTGAGGTGGCTATTACTTCTTATCTGAAAGACCACGCCCCTATCAGGCCAGGTGCCATCATACCACCTTGCATATATTGTTGAGTAAGCGCCAAAGGACTTTGGATATACCCAGGCCTCAATAGTCAGGGTGTTCGTAAAATCTGTTCGTCCCACATTGATATAATCATTGATTCCATCGAGACTAAATGCCTGCCCAGCTTTTCCACTAGCAAAAGCAGCGCCATTCATCAGTGTGCCGTGATTACTACCAATGAAATCTTGAGCATTGCCATCGCCCGTCCACCAACTCACCATGTTTGGAGGGGGCACGATACTCTGGGCTGCCATAACTGCTTGTGCGGGCAAAAGACAGATTATACCTACGAGCAAGATTAGCGCTACCAACCCGTTAATAATTCTTGTCATAAACACCTCCCAGAAAGGCACCCTTCTTCTTTCCAAGACCTCCCATCTAAAACCATCATTATAGCAGACAACCATTACTTTATGCTATCAAAAAACGAATTAAGATTGAAAAAGACCGGTGAGATTCCAGCTATAACTGTGAAATATTCAACTTACGGAGACTATGACCAGCGTCTGACCAGCAACTGGCTGCACCTTAAGATGGGCTGTTTAACGCGTTACAGGAAAAGACGGAAAGTATAGGAAAGGTCCCTTATTGCGCTTTATTAATTTCTTCACTCCGGGATGGTATGACAAAAGGAAAAGGGGGCTAGAGGTTTAAACCTCTAGCCCCCTTTTTGTATTCGACTGCCTCTACGATGCCAGGCTTAATATCCCATTGATTTCTTCAGCGCCTGGTCTATCCAGCAATAATAAGTCCAATCATTAGGAGTAAAATACCCTCCCCAGCCGTTTGAGTAGAAGTTCTGTACCCAAGGCCACCAGAAGAGGTATATTTCTGGTCCCGGCATCCATACTGCCCACGCTAATTCAAGGCTCATCTTCTCAACTTCCTTCAGGATTTGACTAACTCTAACAGCATCTTTACCTATGATCCGCTGCAGTTCTTCATAAGGTGCCCTGAAACGTGGGTCGTCAACCATGGCCACATTGTCCGCACTCTCTATCCGGAGAAACAACATCCTCCAAGGGTACTGGTAGTCCTGAACAAGTGCCTTATAGATCATCTCTGGGAAGGTCCTGCCTCTGTCCATACTGGTTTTCGTGCCTAATTCCACCGTGTTGATCGTCATATCAATCCCAACAGCAAGAAAGTATTCCCTGATAAGAGACAGGAAGTCCGCCTCTGCTGCAGTGCAAATAATGCTAGTGCGAAAGCCATCGGGATATCCTGCTTCCTTAAGAAGTTGCTTTGCCTTCCCCGGGTTATAGGTAAATAACTCTTGGACTTCCGCCGATTGCTCCTCAAGCGGCGTATAAAATGCCGAGTAGGTGGGGGTGGGCGGGAAGGGGAAAGCGAATTTGATAGCGTGACCCCTATAGTAATCCCTTATTATTGTTTCTCTGTCTATCGCCATGTTCATGGCCCGCCGAACTCTGATATCTTTGAAGGGCAGCTCCGGCTTGTCCATCCTGCCTATAGGGCACGTTGGCCCCGTTATCCAATACTTATACTTTAGTTCAGGGTTACTCTTCATTAAACTCTCGGCGTCGTCCCATGTAAGACCGCCTAATATATCAAGCTTTCCTGTCCGCAGTGCCGCCAGTCGGGTAGATGCGTCAGGTATATTAAATCCCTTAATGGTGTCGATATAGGGTAACTGGTTCTCTGGGTGAAGAGGATCCTTCTGCCAGTAGTTAGGGTTCCTTACATAGGTCTGCGAGCTACCAGCAACATAGTCCGTCAGCATCCACGGTCCTGTCCCGCAGGCATTCCTCCAGTCTTTCATATCTCCGTATTGAGTTATCGTCTCAGGCGGGTAATCAGGCCACAAAAAGCATCCATTTACTAGGAACATCTGCCCATGCATTATTTTGGGTACCTTGAGTTCAACCGTATACTTATCAAGCGCCTTTATGGATGTTGGACGGTACTGTGGAGGGTAAGCAACACATTGGTAACTCCCTTTAGAGGTCCAGATCCGGTTCATGTTGTAGACTGCATCCTGGGCGGTGAACTCCCTGCCGTTTACTGGCGGCTTATTCTGAAATTTAACCCCTTTGCGGATATGAAAGATGATGGTCTCATCATCGGGAAACTCCCAGCTTTCTGCCAGTTGGCCCGTCAACAGCTCGACACGGCCAACAAAACCGTTATACCAGTCCTGTTCGCCGGTGCCGGCTGGACCCTTTGTCCAGTCTCCCTGTAACATCTGTTGGTTTGTGAAATATGGGGTCGTAACCATACCGCCGATATGTCCCATATTGAAGGCCTCATCAAAGCCCCCTGCTGGATCAGTCAGGTATAGGCAGAGCGTCCCCCCATATTTTGACACCTCGGGAGGCAGTATCCCCGGCTTTTCTTTCTCCACCTTTTCCTCTACCGCTTTTTCTTCTGGTTTTACTACTACTGTCGCTTTTTCCTCCGCTCTTTTTTCTTCTACTTCTTTCGGGGCGCAGGAAGCTATCACCAGGGATAGCACCATCAGGAAGCTTACCAGCATCCAGACAATTCTCTTCTTCATGGTTCTTCACCTCCCCACTGAATTTTAGTGACGCTTAGCTTCAATTTTCCCTTCACATGCTCACTTTGTCACTACCTTCTTTTCTCACTTCGATTGTTTTAGTCCGATAGCATCACCTCTCTGGCAGCAAACTGCCTCTATCAAACTCAAAAAGGGCATCAAGAGCCGCTATATTACTTAACGGTCTCGATGCTCTTTGTCCGAAGCATCCTTTCTCCCCAAGCTTTATTTGGTTTTTACTTTTTCTGCTTCTGCATTTTGCTAGTAATTCTAATCCTGTTCTGTTAATTTGTCAAGGGGGGTTAATCCCCGAACGGTCTAAGCGATTCTGGCTTCGGCTGTACATAATGGACGATTGTTCCCTCATTGGTCTAAGAGCGCAATTATAAAAGAACTTAGAGCCTAGTTGATGAGCTTGGGTGTAGGGAGGACCAACGAAGCAGGTGGTTCATCACTTACCTTCCGCACTTCGATAGTAACAGTTTGGGTTGTCTCAACAGGGGCGATGACGGTCTCCGTTTTTCCGCCAGACCTTTTGAGGACGATAATATCAGGAAGCGGGCTGACAGAAGTCCTTTCAAAACTTCCGCTCATAACACCCCCGGCAACATTTGCCGTCAACAGTTCCAAATACGGCACCCCCGTAAACTTCAAACTTCCGTCGGGGTTAACTGTTATCTCACCGAACTCATTCCATCCGCTAAACACTAATATGTATTCGCCAAATGCGGTATTATCAAATGTAATTTGCGTCTGTACATCAGAAGTTGAGACCCATGTCTTTACCCCCGACTCTTCCTGCAGGATGGCTATGGATATTGAGCCAGTGATTTCTCCTTTGCCGAACACTTCTCCGGCAATCTTAGATATAGTCACAATTTTAAAAGTCCCCTCCCATTCGCCAGTCAATGGGCCATAGGTAGGCGGAGTATAGATAACTGTGACCCACTGAAAATCCACCCAGGTCCAGAACGCAGATGCGTCTGAGTTCACCATTCGCGCGCAAACCCAGATACCCAGCTTGTTGTTACCCGGCTTAAGTATAACCACACTACTGGTATCAATGATAGGCTCTCCTGTGGCATCAGTCCGGAGCCAGGCACCATCACGGTATATACTCGTCCCGAGTAGGAGATTGCCGGTCGCCTGAATCGTCAACTTGTCGCTTTGGGTGGTATAGCCATCTATGAATTCACGAGTGGTACCATCCTTCTCAGTCGCCAATAACGAATAGTCAGGGAATTTATCATTGCCGATGGTCGCTTGCTCCATCTCTTTCCAGCGAGATGCTATCTGAGATGAATCAATGAGTGCACTTCTGGATATATACAGTATCTGGTCGTATTCTTTGCCCTCTCCACTTTTGATGTCTCCTGTGTTTGTCCCGGAGTTATATGGTTCGAACTTGCCACGTTCCGCATCGAATTTAATCATATGGCCTTTAACCCCAGGATAGTTTGGGTCGGCAACGGCAAGATTCCAATTCTGCACTTGGTAGACTATCATGGCGTGACCCCCGCCATATCGGGTGTCGTACAGACCGACAAGTTGAGGCAAACCGGTCGCCAGTATGGAGTAAGCGAATGCATTAACTTGCTCTTTGGCACTCCAGTTCGCGGACACGTCTTTCATCTGCTTGTACAGCCGGCTATCCCACTTTATATCGTTCTGGACCACCGAGGCCAGCCGGTAGGCAAGAGTATCATCCTGCCACACTTTAGGAGTCTTTTCATTACCGTTATTGTCATAGAGGCCATAGAGAGCGCTCTTGCCTTTGAAAAATTTCTCATAGTAATACCACATGGCAGTGAGGCTTTGACCGGTGCAGTGTCCCCTCGGCTCAAGATATGAGCCATAATTGGGAAACTGCCAGTCATCAAACCCGGGAAGGAAGCCGGACTTCGCCACGCCCTTAAGGCGGTATTCTTCAATGGAGCTGACGATTATATTGGAGAAGTGCCTCGTAGCTATGGTTACGGAGTTCTTGTCCTCAGTTACTAGGGGCACTCCTTCCAGTTGACCGCTCTTGTTATCATAGTTATCATAAAAGAAAGCCATAGCAAAGTGTCCCTCGGGAATCTGAACCGGAATTTTGACAAGCATTATCTCGTTTGAATAACCGCCTCCATTCTCGACGCTTATCAATGGCGATATAAGGTTGAAGTTCTCGCCCAAGGCATGGCTCTTGACTGGGGCATAGGATATGCGGAAAGTCCTGACATCCTCATAGGAGTTAGCCGGTACATTTATCTGGAAGCCATTAAGCAGACCGCCAGATTCACCGACTGTAATAATACCCCCTGAGGGGCCGATGTTACTTTGGACTACCTCTACACTTGTTCCTACTTGGATTAGCCCTTTAGAGACGACCGTTACTTTCTCGGCTTGCTCTTCTGTGACGACTGATGTTGACTCGGTTCCCCTTTCCCCCGGGTGCAACCGCGTAAACACTACTACTGCGCAAACAATAACAATAAGAATTGGCAGTATCTCTTTCACGAAGGTAGTCCGAAACGGACGGCGCCTGACCGGGAAGGTTTTCTTTGGCGCTTCTCCAGCCGGTGGCTGGGCTTGCGGCACCTCTTTCTTAACAGGGAGAGGTTCCACCGGACCCTTCGGAGGATGACGGACGATTCTTACCTTGAGACTCTTCTCAGGCTCCTCTGGCGTCTGCTTTTTTCTGGAACAGAATTCATCTTTTTCCACCGTCTTCAGATTTTTCAAGTTATTCTATATATGTTTTTTCCTTCAGTTTATTGACCGTCGCCATCAACCTAGCCTCGCTCAGCCCCAATTCCTCGCTTGCCTGTGGAATGGAGATTTCCCCACCATGTTTAACGATGTAATCCAACACCTCCTCTTCCAGGTCAGTTAGCGTTGGACGAGATGGGGCCGCAGCCTCGGCTTTTTTCAAACCTCTTAAATCCAGCGATTTCCAGAATTCGACTTTATAACCCTCCTTATACCACTTTTCACTTTTCCCGACCAGAGAACGAGCCAGCATGTCTTTGTCAGGTTCGACGAGGAGGTATCTACGTTCCGTCTTCCAGACCGGACCCTCAAAAATCAGCTTCCAAACTGCTAAGCATGACTTACATCTCACGTAATAAGTCAGAGACTCGCGGGTGGCATCGTAACCCAGGTCAGAACCGCAGATTGGGCATGTTGGGAAAAATCTCTTAAACTCGGATGCTTCCCATTCCAGCGCCATTTGCTTTCGGTCACCCCTCATTTATTCACCTCCGCCTTCATTGGCATACTTTTGTAGTGCTTCGGTCATTTTCGTATAGGCTAACGGTAGCAGAATTTTATGACTTGGCACCGACTTTTGTCAAGTTATGTTAGTTTTATCTTACTAATTTTTCAAAATTAGACTGTTAACGCTTGAAAGTTAGACTGTTAATGGTTCAAAACTGGACTGGGATATTACATCCTTCTGAAAAAAAGGAGGATGTATGGACCA
>DAOUCV010000016.1:0-1828 GCA_034432095.1 Dehalococcoidales bacterium | reverse complement strand
CCTCCTCGCACTATGTTCTTGGCCCTAATGGCCTACTGCCAGCATCGCACAGCTAGACGGGAAGGGCAACCGTTTTCATTACTGGATTGTGAGCATTCCGCTCAAAAACGTTAGGATAAGCACAGAGGTATGAACACTAGGTGGCAACCCAAGCCGGGGGACAGAGTTTTCCGACCTCGCCGGATCAGGCATCTCCGCCTGAGACGGGTATTGGGAGTGCCAGCTCTATTCAGCGTTGGCTATGGGGATGTCGGCTCTTCTATTTATTACGGTCTGGGGGTTGTTGCCCTGGTAGCCCTGGGTGCCACTCCTATCGTCCTGGGTATAGCCGGTGCTCTTTATATCTTTAATGCCCTGACTTATGCTGAGGGCTCAGCTATGCTACCTGAGGGAGGTGGCTCTGCGAGTTATGCCCGGCACGGATTTAATGACCTAGTTGGCTTTATTTCTGGCTGGGTATTGATGCTGAGCTACATTGCTACCGTAGCCATTTCAGCCTACACTATCCCTCCCTACCTCAGCTACTTCTGGCCCATGCTGAAGGAGCCGGTAGCTGGCACAGCGGTATCCATGGGAATTATCCTGTTCCTGATGCTGATAAATGTTTTCGGCTTAAGAGAATCAGCAAGGCTCAATATCTTCTTCATTACTATAGATATACTTACCCAGCTTACGCTGATAGTCCTGGGTATCATACTGATACTGGTGCCAAACCCAGCGGTTTTGTTTCAGCATATGTTCGGTGAAGGCAACTGGCCATCCATCCAGAACCTGATTTTTGGCATTGCCCTGGCTGCCCTGTGTTTTACTGGCGTAGAATCCGTGGCTCAACTTGGCGAAGAGACACGCCAGCCGGAAAGAAGAATGCCTCAGGCTTATATTTTGATGATAGTAGCCGTCCTTGTTCTCTTCGGCGGTATTTCAATAGTAGCCATGACAGCGATGACGCCTCAAGCCCTGGGTGACCCGGTAGGAGGGTGGGCGAGAGACCCGATAGCCGGCATCGCCAATAGCATCTCCTCAGTTATGTCTCCACAGCAAATAGCTAGTAGAATCACTTCTGAACCGGCGCTCATTATTCTCCTTACCTGGGTGCTTAACGGTTTCCGCAATATACTGCCGGTTTTAGTTGCTATCCTGGCGGCTACCATTCTGCTTACGGCGACCAACGCCGGACTGTTGGGTATCTCTCGCCTTGTCTATAACCTGTCTTCACACCGTCAGCTACCAGAGACGGTAAGCCGCGTTCACCCCCGCTTCCGAACGCCCTATATTGGCATTATCCTGTTTTGCCTTATGGCGCTTCTGGTGCTAACTCCCGGGTTTTTCCCCTCCGATTTTCCTGTCTTTTTTACCGACCTGGGAGGGTTATATGTCTTTGGTTCCCTGCTCTGCTTTGCCCTGGCTCATGCCGCCATCCTCGCTCTACGAGCCAGAAAACCCGATTTACCCCGCCCCTTCAAGTTAAGGGGGAATATCAAGGTCAGGGGACGAGAACTGCCAATAACCGCTATCGTGGGCTTGATTGGCACCTTGGCGGTGTGGGTAGTGGTGCTAGTCATCCAGCCCTATAGCCGCTGGGCTGGAGTTATCTGGGTGGGTGCCGGCTTAATTATTTACTGCATTTACCGCTGGACACAGCATCTGCCACTAAACCACTTTGGAAATGACTCAGCAAGGTCCGAATAATTAAAATAAATTACTCCAAAACCCCTGTTAGGAATTTTTGAAAATTAGACTGTCTACAGCTATCTAATTTTTCAAAATTGGACTCTTGGGAACTCGTTTAGCGGATAGGTAACCGACTTTACCATCCGGTTCTCCCACC
>DAOUCV010000015.1:0-22409 GCA_034432095.1 Dehalococcoidales bacterium | reverse complement strand
TCGATACATTCTGAGTTGGATAGGGGTCGGTATCTTGTTGAAGGCTACCCAGTTGGTTCCTGCATGATTCTCAAGGCAGCTTCGTAGGATGGTTCGAGTCCCCTGTGGTGGAGCTGAGGGGATTCGAACCCCTTACCTCCTCAATGCCATTGAGGCGTTCTCCCAACTGAACTACAGCCCCACCAGCAGCTTATTATACTACGGCGCAACGGTTTGCGCCACCTTAGCAGTAAAGGTCAAGGCATTGTCAACAAGGTCAACGACAACCGTATCACCCTCATTGAATTCTCCTTTAAGTACCTTAGTTGACAGCGGGTTCTCGACATAGCGCTCTATGGCTCTCCTTAGCGGTCGTGCACCATATACCGGGTCAAAGCCGGCTTTGGCGAGCCATGACTTGGCGGCATCAGTCATCTCGAACTTCAGTTTGCGCTCAGATAGACGCTTCTGTAAGTCCTTTACCATCAAATCAACAATCTGCCGAAGTTGTTCCTCGGTCAGCTCATGGAAAACTATGATGTCATCCAGCCGGTTGAGAAACTCAGGCCGGAAGGTCTTCTTCACCTCAGTCATCACCTTTTCCTTCATATCCTCATAGCTCTGCTGCCGGGCTTTGGCTCCCTCTTTCTGGGGGGTAAAGCCGAGCCTCATCTCACGCTTGATAAGCTCAACGCCAGTATTGCTGGTCATGATAACTACTGTATTCTTACAGTCTACCGTCCGCCCGTGACCGTCAGTTAACCGCCCGTCATCAAGGAGCTGAAGTAGAGTATTGAATACCTCGGGATGCGCCTTTTCAATCTCGTCCAGCAGGATTACCCGATAGGGACGCCGTCTGATTGCCTCAGTAAGCTGTCCCCCTTCCTCATAACCGATATAGCCCGGAGGAGCACCAATAAGACGAGATACCGTATGCCTCTCCTGATACTCTGACATATCCAGACGCACCATGGCGTTCTCATCGTTAAACAGGAACCAGGCAAGGGTGCGCGCCAGCTCCGTCTTGCCGACACCAGTTGGACCAAGAAACATAAAGCTACCAATAGGGCGCCTCGGGTCTTTAAGCCCGGCCCGGCTTCTCCGGATAGCCTCACAAACAGCCGCAACTGCCTCTTCCTGGTCTATCAGCCTCTCATGGATCCGGTCTTCCATATGCAGCAGTTTCTCCGCTTCACCTTCAAGCATCTGAGAGACCGGGATACCCGTCCAGTTTGAGATTAGCTGGGCGATAACCTTCTCATCAACCTGGCTATCAATCTTCTCCTTCTTTAGCCAATCGCTCTTAGCCTGGTTATATTCTTGCTCCAGACGCAACCTCTCAGATTTGAGCTGGGCAGCCTGGGCATAGTCCTGTCGCTGTGAAGCCGCCTCTTCTTCGTTGGCTAATTGCTTCAGCCGCCGCTCCAGAGATTTAACCTCCGGTGGCGCGCTTTCGGTATCAATGCGCAGTTTGCTGGCAGCCTCATCAATGAGGTCAATCGCCTTGTCGGGCAAATGCCTGTCGGATATATAGCGCTGGCTCAACCGAGCCGCTGCCTCCAGAGCCTCATCGCTAATCTTAATCTTGTGGTGGGCTTCATATCTCGGTCGCAGTCCGCGAAGCATCTCGATGGTAGCTTCAACACTGGGCTCCGCAAGAAACACTGGCTGGAGGCGTCGCTCCAGAGCCTTATCCTTTTCAATAAATCTTCGGTATTCATCAATGGTGGTGGCACCAACACACTGTAGCTCACCATGAGCTAATGCCGGCTTTAACATATTACTGGCGTCAATAGCCCCCTCGGCAGCCCCGGCTCCGACCACGGTATGCATCTCATCAATGAACAGGATAACTTCGCCCTTTGACGCCTTGACCTCGTCCATTACAGCCTTAAGCCGTTCCTCAAACTCACCCCGGAACTTGCTCCCTGCCACCAGAGCGCCCATATCCAGAGCTATTACCCGGCGCCCCTTAAGCGAATCAGGGACATCATCAGCGGCAATCTTCTGGGCCAGCCCCTCAGCAATTGCCGTCTTACCCACACCAGCATCGCCAACAATCACCGGGTTATTCTTGGTCCGCCGAGTAAGGATTTGCATCACCCGCTTAATCTCTTCCTCCCGTCCAATCACCGGGTCAAGCTTGCCCTGGCGGGCTAATTCGGTAAGGTCACGGCCGTACTTCTCCAGAGAGCGATATTTACTCTCCGCCCTGGCATCGGTAACCCGGTGCCCGCCACGAAGCTTTTGCAGAGCCTGCAATACCCTCTCCCGGTCGAGACCAAAGCTTCTCAGAATTCTGGCAGCCTCACCCCTTTCCTCGCTGGTGATGGCAATCAGCAGGTGCTCAGTAGCAATAAGCTCATCTTTCCAGTTCCGGGCTACCTCCTCAGCTGTTTTGAAGAGTTGGATAATTCGAGGCGTAGGCTGGATCTGGTAGGTCTGCTGTGTTTCATAAGCAAGACGGGGGAACCTTGATAAGACTGCCTCTACTTCCTGTTTCACCCTCTCGACATCGACCCCGACTTCACCCAGAATCTCGCCAACCAACCCCTTCTCCTGCAAGAGCAGCGCCAGCAGGATATGCTCCACATCCCATTGAATATGACGGCGCTCCATCATAATTTGCTGCGAAGCGATTATTGCTTCTTGCGCCAGTTCTGTAAATCTCTCTTGTCTCATGATTCAGCCACCTCCGCGTTACTTCTATTGCCAAAATTAAGATCAAGGAATTCCTCCACCTGCCGTTGAACCTCAGGATAATCCCAGTTGTAGTCATGCCCGGGGACATTGATGCAATAGGTGAATTTTATCCGTTTCCCCTGCAGTCTATATTTAATCCACCGGTAGGGAGCGGTGAGATAGGTCCTAAGTATAGTTGGTATATTCCAGTCCATCAGAGCATCGGGCATCAACCCATTACTATCCAGGGCCAGTGTTTTTGGGGTGATTACCCGCCGGGACTTATAGGGGAAGGGAATACCCAGCTCTATACTGAAAACACGGTCATCCTCATCCAGGTGCTGTGATACCGCATTGCTGAAGGCTGCCCCCTGGCTCACTCCAATCATTATTACCCTAAGGGCATCAAAGTGCCGGGTAACAAATTTCAATTCGGCAGCCATTATCTTTGCCTTGGAGATAAAGAAGCGGGCCTGCTCCCTAACATCCCTCATCATCTCCCGCCAACCGCTGTTAGTGCGGAAGTACTGCATCAATGACCAGGTATATCCCAGCTTTCCGATAGTGGTACTGACTCCTTCCACAATACTCCTCTCCCACTGCAGGAGATTTTCCAGGTGTGTGGTACCCCACCCACCGGGATGGTGAATTAGTAGGAAATCCTTGCCTTGAGCCCTAGTGCACATAGCCAGAAGCCTGCTGGTAAAACTGGTACGCTTCTTGATATCGTTGCCAAACAGTTGCTCAGCCAGATGCTCAGCTTCTTCCTTTAAAATGGGATAATCGCTCATTATTTTCAAACCCCGAACCATTTTAATAAGAAGTATAGTCCCCAATATCCAGCGAAGGCTACATACAGGTATCTTATAGTTCTACCAGCCCAGCTAATCAGGAAAAACTTTAGTAATCCCATACGCAGCGAGCCAGCCGCCAGACCGGCAGGATAGAAAGGGCTGATTACTATCGCCGAGGTAAAAAAGACAACCCAGGCACCTCCCTTCCCGCTTAACCATTTTATTAATTTGTCATAAAAAGCCTTACCTTTTAACCAAAATTTAGACCCGACTGGCTCAGGTACTTCGCTAGCTAAGCCCAGCCGGCGCTGCAAAGCCTGCTCTCTATTCCGGAGCTTAGACCATATAGTCTGTACCTCTGCCCCGGTCAGATAGACTGTTATGCCACCTATGGCACTACCCAGACCCGCCACCACCCCAACATACACCGGTCCTATGTATTGCGGCCCAAATAACGGTTTCAAGACATTGCCAAAGGTAAATATCAGTAGCTGGGTGGGAGCCGGAATAATGGTTATGCCACATAAAAGCCCGACCAGGAAAACTCCCCCGTAGCCCCAACCCTCAGCTTCCCGTATTTCATCACGGAAGTAAACCAGGGCAACTATCGGCACCACGACAAGTAGAGCAAATAAGCCAAATGTAATAAGATATGAGTACCAGTTCCTCCTCGGTCTATCTTGTAAAACCTCTATTCCCGGCAACAGGCACCCCTTATCAGCTTATTTTAGCAAACCTGAGAAGCTTGTCATCTCTCCTGATTAAGGAGAAAAGACCGGTAGTGTAGCTTAAAACCTCATCCCTCATGCTATCATGGATGGCCAGAATGCCATCACTCCTCAATACTCTGTGCAACTCCTCCAGTACTGCCCGTTTCTCTGCAATCTCATGCAAGACGTCGCACATCCAGACTAAATCTACAGATTTATCGGGTAGACCAGTGTTGCCATCCGAAAGTATCGTTTCTATATTAGTGAGTCCTGCCTTTTTTGACCTCTTTTCCACTATTTTCAACTGGCGGGGGAAATAGTCCAAAGCGTATACTTTCCCTCGTCTCCCTACTATCTTGGCTGCCGGAATAGTAAAATCACCGGTGCCACAGCCATAATCCAGAAAGACCTGCCCCTCCCGCACCAGATTGTCCTCTTCCCACTTTCGCAGAATGTCTCGCCCGCTAATACTTCGCCACAATGGCCACCAGTAAACCCAAAGCGCGTAGTGAGCTCTATATATCGGGTTCAGCTTTTCCTCGAGAAAGCACTCTAAATTAAACAAAGTCCCCTTTCTTCCGGCTTAATCCTATCGCCTCTAGTCTTCTTGATTCCCCGAGTTATCACTTGTTTTGGCTTGATTTCAACCTCTTAATCTCGGATTCCAGTCCTTCAACCTGGCGCTGTAGCTCGGTCATCCGCTCAGCCATACGCAGGATAACTTCTGCCCCAGCCAGGTTAATACCCAGGTCCTTCATCAGTGCCATCACCTGTCTTAGCCGGGCAATATCTCTGTCCGAATACAGACGAATTCTACCCTGAGACCGAGACGGCTCTATTATGCCAATCTTTTCGTAGTAGCGCAAGGTGTAAGTCCGAACACCGAGCATCCTGGCGGCGACGCTTATCACATAACGGGGTTCTTCACTTTCCAAATCCATGACTCACCTCTTAACCTAGACTGGAGGTCGTAGCCGGTTAAGTTGCTCGAATAGCTTCCTTTCCTCCACCGAGAGCTTGGTCGGTAAAACCACCTTCACTTTAGCCAAGAGGTCACCACGGGAAGAGTTGCCCAGACGGGGCATCCCTTGCCCGGTAAGACGAAAGGTGCGCCCATTCTGGGTCTCTGGCGGGATTTTCAAAGCCAGCTTCCCCCCGAGGGTAGGCACCTGAACCTCACCTCCCAGCACCGCCACCGTTAAGGGGACTGCCACCTCCACATATAAATCATCATCCTTCCGTTCAAACAGTGGGTGCGGCTTAACCGAGGTCACCAGGTAAAGGTCGCCCTTGCTTCCCCCAGCGTAACCCGGTTCTCCCTCACCGGCAATACGTATCCGAGACCCATCCTTAACGCCGGGGGGAATTTTGACCTCGAGTCTCTTCGTAACAGCCACCGCCCCGGAACCCCGGCATGTCGAACATAGGGCATTCTGTATTCGGCCACTACCGCCACAGCCAGGGCAAGCTTGCTCAGCCTCAAGGCTCACGATACGGTTGGTCCCCTGATAGGCTTCTTCCAGAGTTACCTCAACGGGATATTCTATATCCCGTCCCCGCCTCGACCTAACCCGATGCCAGTAACTACCCGTACTGGAACCCCGGAACAGGTCACCAAGCAGACTCTCTAAATCGCCGTCTTCAAAGCGGAAACTCTGAGGACCACCCGAGCTAAAATCCCAGAAAGCACCTTGCTGTCTCCCGGCTCTGGCGAACTGCTCAGCATACTGCCACTGGTCACCAAACTGGTCATACTTCTGCCGTTTTTCCTTATCGGACAGGACTTCGTAGGCCTCATTTATCTCCTTGAATTTAGCCTCCGCCGACCTGTCACCGGGATTAACATCAGGGTGATACCGCCGAGCCAGGCGACGGTATGCCTGCTTTATCTCCTGCTCACTGGCATCCCGCCTGACCCCCAGTATGCTATAGTAATCCTTGCCCGCCATGTTTCTCCTCAAGTGTAATTATAGAGCTTTTCTTAAGGTATGTCAATAAAATTATAAAAAAGTTAATAAATTAATATTAAATCTTTTTGCAGATTCTATCTTTGCTCCCGGGCAGGTCAATCCGTCAGAATTACCCGGTTTAGTAAACCCTGAGTTTGTGTTATAGTATAGACGCGCAAAGTGGCGAAAGGAGGGTATCGGTGATGGTAACTGAACTAACAAAGGATGTCTACTGGGTTGGTGTCGTTGACTGGGCAATAAGGAAATTTCATGGTCAGGAATTATCAACACACCGGGGGTCTTCCTATAACGCCTACCTCATCACGGACGAGAAGACGGTGCTGGTAGATACGGTGTGGGGGCCTTTCCAGGACCAGTTTATCGAGAACATTCGTGAGGTTATCGACCCGGCTAAGATAGACATCGTGGTAGCCAATCATGCCGAGGTCGACCATTCGGGCAGCTTACCGGTGGTAATGAGGCATACGCCGAAGGCTACGGTTGTTGTGTCGCAACGGGGCAGAGAAAGCGTTGAGGGTCATTTCCACCAGCCGTGGAACTTCAGGGCCGTGAAAACCGGAGATAAGATTAACATCGGTAAAAATGACCTAGTCTTTGTTGAGGCTCCGATGCTTCACTGGCCCGACAGTATGTTTACCTACCTCACGGGCAAGAATATCCTTATGCCGAACGACGCCTTTGGTCAACACTACGCCACAGCCTTCCGTTTCAACGACCAGGTCAACCAGGAGGAACTGTATGAAGAAGCCCTGAAATATTATGCCAACATATTGACCCCGTTCAGCAGTCTGGTATTAAAAAAGATTGAAGAAGTGCTGTCTCTTAATCTGACTGTTGACATGATAGCACCGAGTCACGGTGTTATCTGGCGGAAAGACCCCCTGCAGATTGTTCAAAAATACCAGCAGTGGGCAGCACAAAAGCCCGAGAAGAGCGCACTGATTCTCTACGACACTATGTGGGACGGGACCCGGCTTATGGCAGAGGCAATCGGTCAGGGGCTGGCCGCTGAGGGTGTGCCGTACAAGGTGTTTCATATGGCTATCTCCGACCGAAACGATGTCATCACCGAAGTGTTCAAAGCAAAGGCAATTATCCTGGGCTCGCCTACGTTCAATCAGGGAATATTGCCTACGATGAGCCCCATACTTGAGGACCTTAGGGGACTTAAATTCCAGAATAAGATTGGTGCTGCATTTGGCTCGTATGGGTGGAGTGGAGAAGCCGTGAAAATCATCGAGGAGCACCTGACCCGCGCTAAGATTCAACTGGTCACAGAAGGCGTCCGAGCTAAGTGGCAACCGAACTCTGATGACCTGGCAAGATGCCGGGAACTCGGACAAAAAGTAGCCAAAGCAATAAACGCCTGAGTGCCGTAAGGAAGAAGCCAGCGGAGGGTAATACTATCGCCCAATTGGTAGCGGGGGTTGGATTCGAACCAACGACCTTTGGGTTATGAGCCCAACGAGCTTCCACTGCTCCACCCCGCGCCGCACTTTGAGTATAACCCTTGCCCGACAAGGTGTCAAGATATCCACATTTGACAAACAGCCTGGGGCAAAGTAGTATACTCCTTAAATTGTAATATTTTAATATTAAGGTAAGGAGCTTGATTTGAAAATACTTCTTGTTTATCCACAGTATCCGGCAACTTTCTGGAGCTTCAGCCACGCCTTAAAATTCGTTTCTAAGAAGGCGGCTTTCCCTCCTCTAGGCTTACTAACCGTAGCCAGTATGCTTCCCCTTGAATGGGAGAAAAAGCTCGTAGATATGAATGTAACTGCCTTAAGTGATGAAGACATCAAATGGGCTGATTACGTATTTATCAGTGCGATGGTGGTGCAGAGGAATTCGGTGAAAGAGGTTATTGCCAGATGTAGAAAGCTGGGAACCAGGACTGTTGCCGGGGGTCCCCTATTCACCACCGGATACGACGAGTTTGAAGGGGTAGACCACTTTGTCCTTGGTGAGGCCGAAGTTACCCTCCCCCTCTTTTTAGCCGATCTAGCTAAGGGGCTCCCTAAGCCCATTTATACCTGCCATGAACAGCCCGATATAGACAAGACTCCCGTCCCGTTATGGTCACTTATTAATATGAAGAATTATTCATCAATGAGTATTCAGTACTCCCGTGGTTGTCCGTTCGACTGTGAATTTTGCGATATTATTGTGCTGAACGGGCACAAGCCACGAACCAAAAGCAAAGACCAGATAATCGCCGAACTGGAAGCGCTATATCGTCACGGCTGGCGAGGAGGAGTATTTATCGTTGACGATAATTTTATCGGCAACAAGAAAAAGCTAAAAGCGGAAATCCTGCCGACCATAATTGAGTGGTCACAAGAGAAGAAATACCCCTTCACCTTTTTCACCGAAGCATCAATAAATCTTGCCGACGATGAAGAGCTAATGGAATTGATGACTAAGGCTGGGTTTGACCGGATATTTGTTGGGATTGAAACCCCAAATGAGGAAAGCCTGGTTGAGTGTAACAAGCTGCCCAATAAAGGACGTGACCTGGCCGCCGCCGTCAAGAAGATTCAAAACCACGGTTTTGAAGTACAGGGTGGGTTTATTGTCGGTTTTGATAGTGACCCGGTCTCCATCTTCAGAAGTCAGATAAATTTTATCCAGAAGAACGGCATCGTTACCGCAATGGTTGGCTTACTGAACGCTCCAAATGGCACCAAGCTATACCAGCGCTTGAAAAAGGAGAACCGATTAGTGAAGAGTTTTTCTGGTGATAATACCGATTTGTCCATCAACTTCGTTCCCAAAATGAACTATGAAACACTCATCAATGGCTATAAGCATATCCTGAATACTATCTATTCACCTAAACAGTATTACGAGCGGGTGAGGACATTCCTCAAAGAGTACAGACCTCCAAAAGTGAAGAGGCGGATAACATGCAGGCTGCAGTTTTATCATATCGTGGGATTTATTAAGTCCGTGTGGTTTCTGGGTATTATGGAAAAGGGGAGAAGCTATTACTGGAGGCTCATCATTTCAACCCTGTTCAAACACCCTCGGGCTTTTCCTTTATCGGTAAGTCTTTCTATCTTCGGGTTCCATTTCCGCAAGATTGCTGAGAAATTCAGCCGGGTAAAGATTGAAGATACCCTGGCACCGGGCTGAATTTTCTTTTCAGTTAGGTTAAAATGTAGATGAGAAAAAGATAGCGTTCCCTCGTCACCTGTAAATTAGTTGTGAGCGAGGAGTTGTCGTGAAGGAAGATATCAACCGTTTTTTAACCTATCTCGCTGTGGAGAAAGGCTTTTCTAACAATACCTTAGCTGCCTACCGAAACGACCTTTCTCAGTTAGCCAGCTTTATTGAAGAGGAATCTGCCAAGCAGGGCCTGACTCCGTCGTGGGCTAATCTCAATCGGCAGGGGGTGCTGAGATATCAGCTCAATCTTAAGGAAAGGAACTACGCTAATACCACATTAGCCCGGAAAGTAGCTGCTGCCAAGTCTTTCTTCAAGTTTATGGTGGCGGAAGGTCGTCTGAAAGAAAACCCAACACAGAATGTGGCTTCACCCAATGTGGGCAGGCTATTACCCAAACCTATTTCCATTAGTCAGGTCCGGCGTTTATTAGAGCAACCAACCAAACTATCTACGCCCGAGGCAAAAAGAGATAAGGCGATGCTGGAATTGCTTTATGCCAGCGGCATGAGAGTAAGCGAACTGGTATCTTTGAACCTGGATGACATCATGGACGACGGCTATGTACGCTGCTTTGGCAAGGGGCACAAGGAACGCCTTGTCCCTATTTATCGACAAGCCGCTGTAGCCGTTGAAGAATATATAAAAGAGGCCCGCCCTCAGATAGCACGCCGCAGTGAGGAGAAAGCTTTGTTCCTTAATCGTCGAGGTGAGCGGCTGACCCGGCAAGGCTTCTGGCAAATATTAAAGGATTACGCTAAATCGGCTGGACTGGGCAAAGAGGTTACCCCTCATACCCTGAGGCATAGTTTTGCTACTCATATGCTGAGCGGCGGCGCTGACCTGAGGTCGGTTCAAGAATTATTGGGTCACGCCAACATCTCTACCACGCAGGTTTACACCCATCTTACCAGCGAACATGTCCGGCGCACCTATGAAAAATCCCACCCCAGAGCTAAATAGCCTATAAAGAGAGTTTCAGGAATGCCTAGAAAATCACGGCGTAGAAGAGAAAAATATTTAGCCAAGACAAAAAAAGGAAAAGTTGGACTGAGCCGTCCGACGGTAGAGCAACAGGCAGCGACTCAAGCTCGTCAACCTGTTCCCCTCCCCAAGGTGTCTGTTTCCTCGACAAGGGTGCTGACCCCAGTGGCAAAACCGGCGGCCATTCGGTATCAAAACGTAGCTACTGAGTTGCGGACTATCGGTATTCTAGCGGGAATACTGCTGATTATTCTCATCGTACTAGCTCTCGTTCCCCTACCCTGGTAGGGGGCTCATTATGGACTTTGAAGCAGCCAGAGCCAGATTAATTGCACACCTTAGAACTGAGATTAAAGATGAGCGGGTATTAGCGGCAATGGCACGCGTGCCGCGAGAGCTTTTTGTGCCACCGGAGGAGCGTAATTTAGCTTATGAAGACAGACCTCTCCCTATCGGCCTGGACCAGACAATCTCACAACCTCTCATCGTTGCCATTATGACTGAGGCGCTGGAACTTACTGGCAGGGAAAAGGTGCTGGAAATTGGCACGGGCAGCGGCTATCAGGCGGCTATTCTCGCCGAGTTAGCCCGGCTGGTGATTACCGTAGAGCGTTTGCCGGCTCTTGCCGAAGCAGCCAAGCGGGTACTGGATAGCCTGGGCTACACTAACATCAAGGTATACCAGGCCCAGGAGACCCTTGGCTGGCCTGAGGAGGCACCCTACGATGCCATAATCGCTACGGCGGCTGCTCCCAAAGTGCCACCTGACCTTCTGGCCCAGCTAGCTATCGGTGGGCGGATGGTAATTCCCGTGGGCTCGCGTTACATGCAGGAGTTATATAAGATTACTCGACGTAGAAAGAAAAACTCAATCCAGAATTTAGGCGGCTGCCGCTTTGTCTCCCTTATTGGTAAGGGCGCTTGGGAAGAAGAGTAAGTAAGAAAGATTATTTACCTAAGGAGAGAGAAATGGAGGTCCTTGAAGCCATCAAAACCAGGAGAAGCATTCGCCGATATAAGAGCACCCCGGTAGATGACAAGACTTTAGAGCTCGTTCTGGAAGCAGCCCGATGGGCACCGTCCTGGAAGAATACGCAGTGCTGGCGGTTTGTCGTGGTGCGTGACAGCCGGATAAAGGCTGAGATAGCTAATTGCCTTATCAAATCTAAAAGAGGCGATATAGCTGTTGATAATCCCGGTAGGACGGCTATTATCCAGGCTCCCATACTAATCGTTGCCTGTGCTGAACTGGGTAAATCAGGCCTTAATGCCAGTATATTCGCTACCGATAAGGGCGACTGGTATATGTTTGATACCGCACTGGCAATGCAGAATCTGGTGCTGGCGGCTCAGGCACTGGGATTGGGGACGGTGCACCTTGGACTATTTGACGCTAGAAAAGTGGCTGAAATTCTTGGGGTGCCGGAAGGTTTTTGCGTTGTTTCGATGACTCCCCTGGGCTATCCCGACGAGCAGCCGGCAGCTAGACCAAGAAAAGAGCTCTCTGAGATTGTCTTTTACGATAAATTCGGCACTTAAACAGGAGGCTATCAAAACCGCTTCCCCGCTCTTTTCCCCCGAGCGGTTAGTCTAAATGAGCTATAAATGGTGGCTTGTCATTGCAATCTTCTTATTCGGCACCGGGTTAGCATTGGGGCTGGCTACTCCTGTTGATACCCTGGGTATTACGACCAAGGATATTGTTGCCCTTGAAAAGCTGGCTGATTTCCTGGCGCCGCTTCCTCAGGTGCTGGTTTTTGTTCTCATCTTCATTAAGAATGTTTTAGCGGTGTTGATAAGTTTTGCCCTCAGCCCGGTTTGTTGCCTGGTGCCCGTCATGGCGTTAATTGCTAACGGCGGGGTTATCGGCCTGGTGTCAACTTCAGTAATTCAGGAGAAGTCCCTTGGCTATCTATTAGCCGGTTTGCTCCCTCATGGTATCTTTGAACTCCCGGCCCTTATTATGGGCGAGGCGGTTGCTCTCAGCTTCGGCACGACGGTGATACTTGCCCTGTTCAAAAACGAAAAAAGGAATCTACTTCTGCCCAATCTCAGACGGAACCTAAGGTACCTGGTATTGGCGCTTATTCTATTCTTGCCCGCAGCTATCATTGAAACCTATGTCACTCCCCTGTTGCTACGTTAATTAGAACCCATCCCCCAGACCCCCTTCCCTTAATAAGGGAAGGGGGAGAATTCGTTTGAAGAGGGGCGTTAGCCCCTCTTAAACTCCCCAGAAACAAAGGGAGAGTCAAAGGGAGGAACCTCGTCCCTCTTTTAAAATCTTCCCCCTCTCCTTGGGAAGGAGAGGGGGGTTAGGGGGGTTCCCAGAAAAATCAAAGATTTTTCTGGGTGCTTAAAGGGGGTGAGGTTCACTAATAAATAATCTATAGTTACTTTGGTTAGTTGCTGTGTCCAGAAACTATCACTATAATTATGGTAGAGTAGAGAGTAGATTAGAGAGAGTAGGTGAATAGATGGAGCAATACGGACTGGAGAACATCCGCAACCTTGTTTTGCTGTCTCACAATGGCGCAGGTAAGACCTCATTATCGGAAGCCATCTTATTTAATTGCGGGGTAATTAACCGATTAGGCAGGGTCGACGATGGCACTACTACCTCAGACTATGACCCTATCGAAGTAAAACGCCGGATCAGCATTAACCTATCAGTTCTCCCCTGTCCGTGGCAGGGGATAAAGATTAACCTTCTGGATACCCCGGGTTATCCTGATTTTGTGGCTGAGGTCAAGGCAGGAATACGGGTCAGCGAAGGGGCGATTGTGGTAGTATGTGCCGCCTCAGGCATTGAAGTTGGCACTGAGCAGGTATGGGCATATAGTGTGGAGGCTAATCTACCTCGTCTTATCTTTGTGAACAAGATGGACCGTGAGAATGCTGATTTCTACCGGACGGTAAAAGAGCTTCAAGCCAAGTTCAGCGCTAAATGCGTCCCGCTGCAGCTACCAATAGGTGCTCAAAATGATTTCCAGGGGATAGTCGACCTGCTGACGATGAAAAGCTATACCGGTCCTGAAGCGAAGCAAGGTGAAATACCACCATCACTGCAGGGCCAGGCTGAGTCTTTCCGTGAAAAGCTGGTAGAGGCAGCCGCTGAAGTTGATGATAGCCTGCTGGAGAAGTACCTGGGGGGAGAAGAACTCAGCCTGGAGGAACTCAACGATGGTTTGCGGCAGGGGGTATTAGCCGGCAAGGTAATACCCGTGCTGACTGGCTCAGCCCTCAAAAATATAGGGATTAGCCTACTGCTGGATGCGGTTAGCCGGTACCTGCCATCACCCAAAGAGCGCAATATAGCCATCCTTGGAGATTCTGGCAAGCAGGAGATGATTGAGCCAAGTCAGAATGGTTCACTAGCCGCCCTAGTATTCAAGACTACGGCTGACCCGTATGTTGGTAAGCTTACCTATTTCCGGGTCTACAATGGCGTTATCAACAGTAACTCTCAGGTGTGGAATGCTACCCGAGGTGAGACGGAACGCATCGGTCAACTATTTAGCCTGAGAGGCAAGACCCAGGAACCGGTAGCCCAGGTTAAGGCTGGAGATATCGGAGGAGTAGCCAAATTGAGTGTCACTAGCACCGGGGACACGCTATGTAACCAGGATAACCCGATAAAGCTGCCTCCTATTTCCTTCCCCAAGCCAATTTTTAGTGAAGCGGTGTATCCCAAGACGAAAGCTGACCTGGACAAGCTGGGTGCTGCCCTATCCCGGCTAACTGAAGAGGAAGTCACCCTCCGGGTACATAGAGATAGCGAGACCAACGAAACCATTCTATCCGGGCTTGGCGAGACCCAACTGGAAGTTGCCGCCGAGAAGATGCAGCGCAAATTCGGGGTAAGTGTCAACCTAGAGACCCCAAAGGTCCCCTATAGAGAAACCATCACCTCATCAACCCAGGCTGAGTACAAACATAAGAAACAAACCGGAGGACATGGCCAATACGGGCACGTCTTTTTAGAGCTTGAGCCTTTGCCTCGGGGTAGTGGCCGTGAGTTTGTTGATAAGGTAGTGGGTGGGCGCATACCTAAAAACTATATCCCGGCAGTGGAGAAAGGGGTCAACGAGGCCGTTCAGGAAGGGGTTTTAGCCCGCTACCCCGTTACTGACATAAAGGTAACGGTCTTTGATGGTAGCTTTCACCCCGTTGATTCTTCAGAGATATGCTTCAAAATTGCCGGTGCCGGAGCCCTGAAGAAAGGATTGGCTCAGGCGCAACCTATCCTGCTGGAACCAATAATGAATATTACGGTGACCGTTCCTGAGGACTACACGGGTGACATTATTAGCGACCTCAATACCAAACGAGCCCAGGTACAGGGCATGAACCCCGGGGACGGAGTCAACATTATTCAGGCTCAGGTGCCGTTGGCTGAAATCCTGCGTTACGCTATAGACCTCAAATCAATAACTCAGGGCAGGGGAAGCTTTACCATGGAGTTAAGCCATTATCAGCCGGTACCTCCGCCGATTGCTCAGAAAATCATCGCCCAAAGACAGGCCGAAAAGGCCTAAGTTTAGAACCTGAAAAAGTCAAAAAGGACAGGTCAACATTCCCTCTTTTTTACCTCTTACACCGAAGCACGGACAGACTATTTCTTTATCCAGACACCAGTTCCTTAATCTTGTCCGCAAAGGCAGGAAAAGTCTTTTTCCAGTCACCGACGACTCCATAGTGAGCCATCCTGAAGATATTTGCCTCGGGGTCTTTATTGAAGGCGACGATGGTCTTAGAACCGGAGCAACCAGCCATGTGCTGGCTGGCACCTGAAATACCTACGGCGATATAGAGGTCAGGGGTAACAATCTTACCGGTGAGCCCCACCTGTGCCCTGTCTGATATCCACTGGTTATCACAGGCAGGTCGGGTACCGGCTACCGCTCCCTTCAATAGTTTAGCCAGCTCTTCCAACTGTTTGAAACCATCAGGCCCGCCTATGCCCCGACCGCCGGCAATTATCACTCTAGCATCCTCCAGCTTTATCCCGGTCACTTCCTCTTTCACCTTCTCCAGGACTCTGGCCCTTATTATCGCCGGGTCCAGGCTAGCTTCGATATTAACCACTTCTCCCTTTCTTGAGTCATCTCGCTCCAGGGCTGACATTGATTTGGCTCTGACCGTAGCGATCTGCGGGTCAGACTCAGTGGTAAAAACAGCCTGGGCGTTTCCTCCATAAACGGGCTTAGTTTGCAGGAGTCGCTTTGAGGCAGGGTCAATCTCTAGAGCCACGCAGTCCAGAGTAGCCGCAGTCTTCAGCCTGAAGGCCAGCCTAGGCGCTATGTCGCTGCCGATGGCGGTTTGTCCCAGTAGAATAATCTGGGGCATCACCTGCTTAGCCACCTTTTCCATAACCGCTACATAGGCATCCGCCTGGTAGTCTTTTAGCAGAGGGTCATTAACGACATATACCTTATCGGCACCAAAGGCGATAGCTTCCCGGGCAAGACCGCTGACATCACTGCCGATTAGCACCGCGCTTAACTCCTGCCCCAGGTCACCAGCCAGCTTTTTACCACACCCCAGGAGTTCCGTCGTTATGGCGCTTAGCTTTCCTTCTGAAACTTCACCACAGACCATAACACCCTTGTTTTCCGACATCCGATTTACCCCCTTAATTGTGGTTTAACCCTATCCTCTTTTAAACACTCCCATTACAATACCTTGGCTTCTCTGAGTTTCAGGGCCAATTTAACCGCTGCTTCCTCGGGGTTTTCCCCGGCTATAATCTCGCACTTGCCCTCACGAACTGGCTGGAACAACTTGAGCAGTCTGGTGCGCCGGCCGGCGGCACCGAGCTGGGAGGGGTCAACACCTATATCGGCTGGTTTCCAGACCGTGGGCTCCTTACGCTTGGCTGCCATTATTCCTTTAATAGTAGGGTAGCGGGCTTCACCAAGCTCATTGCTTACCGTAATCAGGGAAGGCAGGGATACCTCGACAACCTCGTAACCTTCAGGGGTTACCCGCTCCACCCTTGCCTTACCATCACTGATGTCTATCTTCCTGGCTAAAGTTACACAGGGCAGCCCCAGTATCTCAGCGATACCCGAGCCTACCTGCCCGCTATCCCAGTCGGCAGCCTGCCGGCCACAAAAAATAAGGTCATACTGACCTATCTTCTTAATAGCCATCGCCAGGGCATAGGCTGTTGACCAGCTATCACCCTCAACAAAAGCTTCGTCCTCTAACAGGACAAGCTCATCCGCTCCCATAGAAAGTGGTTTTTTTACTACATCCCGGAGCAGGTTAACCCCCAGGCTGATAATCGTGATTTTACCACCCAGGGTATCTTTAATCCTCAATGCCGCCTCTACGGCATTCTCATCAAAGGGGCTGATTACCGGCGGCACCCCTGGTGGCGGCACCACCTTATTGGAGGCAGTATCAACCTTAAAACTCGCTGGCGGTGCCTCAGGGTCAATCACCTGTTTACAGCAGACAATCATATTCATTCTAGACCAGCTCCTCCTATTTATGGCTTATTCTTTGCCATTGGTATAAAAATCCAACCGAATAATTTAGCATCAAACAAGTCCGGCATCAAGGTATCATCTTCGTACAGGGTTTGAATTTTGGCATTTTACTACCTCTAGGGGAAGGGTCAGCCTCACCACCCGGTCAATACCGCTTAAGTCTGGTGTCACTTCTATCTCAGCTAAGGGAAACTGGCTTCGCAAAAAGGTAGTTACTGCTTCTCCCTGTCCCTGTCCAATCTCCAGAAGCAGAGAGCCCCCGGAACGGAGCTTGCCAGTTATTCGCCTGCCTAGCTGGCGTATCTTCTCCAGTCCGTCTGGGCCGCCATTTAGCGCCAGAGGAGGCTCGAAATTAACCGTATTTACCCGGTTCAATTCTGATTCCTTAACATAAGGCAGATTGGCAACGATGAGGTCAACCGGCTCGGGTAGAGGGTCGAGCATATCACCTTCCAGGAGACAGACCCTGTTCAGCACCCCATGTTTCTGACAGTTAGCCAGGGCAACTTTAAGGGCAGAGGCTGATATATCGGTGGCATAAATCCTGGTTTGCGGGAGGTTCAATGCCAGACTGATGGCAATAGCACTACAACCAGTGCCAACCTCGGCGATGGCAGACAAAGGGCGACTTTGCGCCAGCTGGAGAGTCTTCTCCACCAGTAGCTCAGTCTCCGGTCGGGGGATAAGGACGCTGGAATCAACATAGAAATCAAGCCCGTAAAACTCACGATGTCCGGTTATGTAGGCAGTGGGCTCGTGGTTAAGGCGGCGCTGAACCAGACTAAAGAATTCCTCGTACTGGTCGGGGCTCAGCTCACTGTCGAGCCCCAGATACAGCTGGACTCGGTCTATTTTCAGGGTATGCCTGAGCAGTAACTCAGCCTCTAGAGGGGGGTCTTCAACGTTATTGGCCGCAAGAGTTTCTTTGGCATAACTCAAGGCCTGCCTTAATGTCACGCCAGTTGCTCCTGTAACTGCTTCACCTGCTCATCGGTAGCCAGGGCATCAATGAGCTGGTCGAAATCTCCCTGCAGGATTCGGTGCAGGTTATGTAGTGTTAGACCAATACGATGGTCGGTAACACGGTCTTGAGGGAAATTGTAGGTTCGTATCTTCTCGGCACGCTCGCCAGTACCAACCTGGGAGCGACGCAGTTTGGTCACTTGCTCTTCCTGTTTACGTCTTTCCATATCCAGCAGACGGGCCCGGAGCACCGCCATCGCCTTCATCTTATTTCTTAACTGCGAGCGTTCATCCTGACAGGCGACAACTATACCGGTAGGCAGATGGGTGATACGCACAGCGGTAGCCACCTTGTTCACGTTCTGCCCACCGGGACCACCGCTGTGGTAGATATCAATTTTCAGGTCATCAGGATTGATATTTACCTCTACCTCGTCAGCCTCAGGAAGCACGGCTACGGTAGCTGTCGAGGTATGAATTCTACCTGAAGCTTCGGTAACCGGCACTCGCTGCACTCGGTGAACTCCCCTTTCATACTTGAGCCGGCTGAAAGCGCCCTCGCCTTTGATTTCAAAAATAACTTCCTTAAAACCGCCGATACCACTCTCATTGGCACTGATAATATCTACCGCCCAGCCCTTGGACTGAGCATACCGAGTATACATGCGAAAGAGGTCGGCGGCAAACAGTCCAGCTTCGTCACCACCAGCCCCGGCTCGAATTTCCATAATAATGTCTTTTTTATCATTTTCGTCCTTGGGCAGAAGAGCGAGTTTCAACTTCTGAAGCAGGTGCTCCAGTTTGGACTCAAGGCTTTCTATCTCCTGCTTGACCAGGGTCTTCATCTCCTCATCCAGCCCTCCGCTCAGCATCGCCCTTGTCTCTGCCAATGACTTGGAGGCTGCTTTATATTCCCGATATTTGGTTACTATGTTATCAATACTAGCCATCTCCTGAGCCAGTTTCTGTAGTCGTTTCGGGTCAACAGTAACCTCAGGAGCCGCCATTTGCTCCTCAAGCTCCCGGTAGCGTTTATCTATCTGCTCCAGTCTATCTAATAGCTCCATACTTTGTACTGAGTGGTTCTGACTTATCCGGAGAATTTCTTCAAGCTTTCGTATGCCCTCTTTAGCTCATCTATTGAGGCTTCATCCTCAAGGGTAGTAAGGTCGCCAAGGCTCTGACCTGAAGCTACCGCTTTAAGGACACGGCGCATAATCTTCCCGCTTCTCGTCTTGGGTAGCGAGTCAACAAAGAAGATTTCGTCCGGGGAAGCGATGGGACCGATGGTACTACGAAGGTGCTGAACAATCTCCTTCTTCAGGGCATCCGAAGGAACCCGTCCTTTTTTGGGAGTAACAAAAAGAACAATGGCATCTCCTTTTATCTCATCGGGCTTGCTCGCTACGGCAACCTCAGCAACAGCAGGATGAGATATCACTGCGTCCTCAAGCTCCGCTGTACTAAGCCGGTGCCCGGCTATCTTAAGTACCTCGTCAGCCCTGCCTAACAGCCAGAAATAACCATCCTCATCACGCATGGCGAAGTCTCCGGCGTAGTACGAGCCTGGGAAACGTGACCAGTAGGACTCTTTATACCGCTCTGGAGCGCCGTAGATATCAAGCAGCATCCCGGGCCAGGGTTTCCTTATTATTAGCCAGCCCGTCTGACCCGGCGGGAGTTCCTTGCCATTGGCATCCACTACCGCGGCATCAATCCCGGGGAGAGGTAAAGTTGCCGAACCGGGCTTTAGCGGTATTGCTTCAATTCCCGGGGTAGGCGATATCATAATGCCTCCCGTCTCCGTCTGCCACCAGGTATCAACAATAGGACACCTCTCCTGTCCGATATGTCTATAGTACCAGTGCCACGCCTCAGGGTTTATCGGTTCACCAACACTGCCGAGAAGCTCAAGGCTAGAGAGGTCATGATTTTTCAACCACTCCTCCCCGGAGCGCATGAACATCCGGATGGCGGTCGGGGAGGTATAAAATACGGTAACCCCGTATTTTTCGATAATATCCCACCACCGGTCAATCGCCGGATAGTCAGGGGCACCTTCGTAGAGGACAATAGCGGCACCGTGGGAGAGAGGGGCATAGACGATGGAGCTGTGACCGGTTACCCAGCCAACATCGGCAGTGCACCAGAAGACAGACTCTTCTCTTATATTGAACACCCACTCGTATGCCGAGTGATTATATACCAGGTAGCCACCGGTCCCGTGAACAACACCCTTTGGCTTCCCGGTTGTCCCTGAGGTATAGAGGATGTATAAGGGATGGGTAGATTCCATTGGCTCAGGGCTAACATACAGTTCAGCGTCATCAAGCACGGAAGAAAGCCAGACATCTCTCCCTTCAGTCCATGGCACCTTTCCTCCCGTCCTTTTCACCACGACAACTTTCTCCACTGAAGGGCAAGCCACTACCGCCTCGTCAGTTATCTCCTTTAAGGGTATTATCTTGCCGCGACGGTATGCCCCATCAGCCGTGATGATAAGCTTTGCCTGAACATCATGAACCCGGTCGCATATTGCCTGAGAACTGAACCCGGAGAAGATTACCGTGTGTATCGCCCCAATCCGGGCGCAGGCGAGCATAAAGATGGGGAGTTCCGGAATCATCGGCAGATAAAGGGCAACTTTATCCCCTTTGCCAACCCCGAGCCTCCTTAGTACCGAAGCAAACCGGTTGACTTCACGGAAAAGGATTGAGTAGCTGAGCACCCTTGTCTCGCCCGTCTCCCCCTCCCAGTAAATTGCCACCTTGCTTTTGCGCCACGTCTTTATATGGCGGTCAACACACTGGAAGGAGGCGTTGAGCTTGCCCCCGACAAACCACTTGGCGTACGGGAGATTCCAGTCCAGAACCCGGTCCCAGGTCTTATACCAATCCAGCTTTCGGGCTTCCTCCGCCCAGAACCTCTCCGGGTCTTCCAGCGAACGCCGATGTATCTCCGTGTACCGCTTTAGTGGCCACATGCGTGTAGCTGTAGGTAGAGAGCTAGCTGTGCTCGTATCTTTAATCTCAGTCATAATACTCCTTTCGGTGTAAATTATAGCACAATCACCGTCGCAGGCTCAAAAAATGTGTGTTGACCAGTAAGATACCGGTTTCTTGAGAGTCATTTTCCCCCAAGCGTAAAATCCTGCTGCCGCAACCACTCCTACCGCCGCAATAATCCCCCAGAGCAGGCGTGGCTCAGCGGGAAAGACGTCCAGCAACACCCCGCCAAAGAGCGGTGATAGTGAAAAACCCAGGGTCTGGCCGAGAGCAAAGAACCCCATATACCGGCCGCGTTTATCGGGAGGGGCTGATTCAGCGACTACAGCAGAGGTAACCGGGGAGAAAGTTACCTCGCCGGCAGTAATAATCACAATGGAAAGAATCGCCCAGTTGAAGCTGGTCACCCATCCGAGAGTGAAATAGCCACAAACATAGAGTAAACTGCCAGAATAAGTCCATTTGCCTTGGTCAGTTTGCTCACCCCATAGGCAACCGGGTATTGGGAAAGCACCACCATGATACCATTGGTGGTCAGCAATAATCCGTATTGGGCAGTGGAGAAACCCAGCCGGTCAACCGCAAACACGGATAGCGTGCTCCCCAAATGCGCCATTGATAGCACCAGAAGAATGCTGAAGATGGTAAAAATAAAATAAGGAATGGACGGTCTAAGGCTACTGCCAGGGTACTGCGGAAATCGACCCGTTCCTTGCTCCCTACAAAGGACTCTTGTAGGAAGAAATACATAAGAACCGTAACTATCACACAGGTAAGGGCGGAAATACTGAGCAGCCAGCCATAGGATATAAAGGCGATTAGGTATCCTCCGATAGCGGGGCCGAGGGCAAATCCTACATTACCCCCGATTCTGACCAGGGCGTAGGATTCGGTAAGCCGGTCCTTGGGTGACAGGTCGGCAATTATTGCAGCGATGGTGGGCTGAGTAATGCCCGTGGTACCGCGCGCTAATATGTATACGAGCGCAATCGCCCAGATTGAGGCGGACATCCCGATGAGCAACGCCAATACCGCGTTGGCAAAGATACCAGCACTGGAAACCATCAGGAGGAGACGGCGGCGCCCGAACCGGTCAGAAAGCATCCCACCGATAATATTGGTGCCAGCGCTGCACAGCCCGCCAACGAGAAAAATTGTCCCCACCAGACTCATCGGGAGGGCACGCTCATCATGCAGGTAAATCGCCAGAAAGGGGAGAGCAATGGAAAAGCCAATCGTGATGAAGGTGTCCAGTCCCATCATCAACCAGACGCCTGACGGGAACCGCTGAAAGAAATCCTTTTTGATACGTTGTGACAATATATTCCTCCGCGAACAGTTAGTAGTATAAGAGTTCCTGAGCCTCGTTTTTCATTTGGCTATTCATTCATCAACAATAGGATGAAATTTCTTGCCAAGGATGGAAGCATAAATGTTCTGCTTGAGAACTGTCAATAGTTGCCGCCGGTTACACTCTCTGGGTTATTGTTGAACAGCCGGGGTCTTACCACCATAAATTTTCTAAAAAAAGCGCCAGTAGTATATGTTAGGAATTTTTGAAAATTAGACTGTCTACAGCTATCTAATTTTTCAAAATTGGACTCTTGGGAACTCGTTTAGCGGATAGGTAACCGACTTTACCATCCGGTTCTCCCA
>DAOUCV010000014.1:0-17805 GCA_034432095.1 Dehalococcoidales bacterium | reverse complement strand
GAATATCTTCGTCCTCTCTCAGTGGCACCAGCGCTTGAGGGTGCCCATCCCTCATGGTTGATGGTAGATATATTGCTTTGTTTTTGAGCCCGAGTTCCTCCAAGAGGGCAGCAGTATTCTCCATGCCAGTTTTCAGCATTAACTGGCACGTTTCGGGAGAAATGTAGGGTCGGGTATTAGCCAAGGCGATGCAGGTGAGACCGAGGGTGATGACAGAAATCGCCGCAGCCGTGAGCGGTACCGAGTTGATAATAAAGTAGGATACAGGCACAAATATGGTGCCGGCTAAGCAGAGCCCTAGTCCCAGTATCCTATATGGGTTACTCACCATATTGCCCTGTTTAGTTTTTTTCTGGGCTACTATCCGGGCGTTTTTCACAGTTTGTCTTTCAGCGTCCCCGGTCTTTCCAGACTGTCCAGCCTCGTTCCGGGCTTGTTTTTTGGCTCTGCTGGCTTTTCTGACTGACCCGGCTTCCTGCCTTTCCACCGGGCGACCCCTTAATATTGGGTAGTTGCACCACTGACAGTGGTCGCCGCTAGTTTTTTGACCGCAGTTAGGACATGTAATCATCTAAAACAGTCATCCCCTTTTGAGACTGGCACAATTGTTGTTGCTCATAACGGTATGTTCTAGAATCTCTACGCGCATAACTTCTGCCGCCCGGGCTAATCTCTCACTTAATTTTATCCGGGGTTTGCTATATCAACTCGCGCGGCTTGACGTCGTTCCCCCTTTGACTTTTATACTGATGATATACATAGCACATTCGATTGTCAATCTTGCTCAGAAGCCACGGACAACCCCCTATTTATCGTGCCTCGCCTCTTGTCTAACTTCAAGCCATCCCCAGATGGAACTAACGCCCCTGGCCAGAAAGAAAAAGGCTAGCTATAAGCTCCTCGAAACAATCAGATACAGCAATCTTGCTGACCGAAAGTCAGGTATGGTAGAATCAGTCGTGGAACTGGCAAGGCAAGTAGCGGGGAAAGTGAATAATCCCGCTGCCTGACTGTTGGTAATTCGGGTGCCCTCTAGCCAGTTTTGGAAGCTAAAGACGGGCCGCTAGCTCAACTGGTAGAGCAGCTGACTCTTAATCAGCCGGTTCGGTGTTCGAGTCACCGGCGGCTCACCACAGAACCGGGTCACTGGTTGATTTAGTCGAAAGCTCAAAACCGAGAACGACCGGTTGACTAAAGAAATTTGAAATGCGTAATTAGTTGTATTGTTGGTCATGTTGCACCGTCCAATGCGGGGGGGGGAGAGGGACAGATTTTGCATTTTCTCGCCAGTTGTATTACGCTACCTCAAGTTATAGGAGGAGAGAATAATGAAAGATTTTAGAGGGAAAGTTGCCTTTATTACCGGAGGAGGTTCGGGTGCCGGGTTCGGTCAGGCAAAGGTATTCTCAGAAGCGGGTTGTAGGGTTGTCATTGCTGATATTCGTAAAGACCATCTGGACGAGGCAATGGCATATTTCCGGGAGAAAAAAGCGGATGTTCACGCTATACAACTGGATATCACTGACCGAAAGGCATATATAGAGGCTGCCGATGAGGTGGAAAAGATATACGGGAGCCCACCTCAGTTGCTGTTCAATACCGCGGGTGTTAACGCCTTCGGTCCGGCTGAAGCCTCGACATTTGAAGATTTTGATTGGATTCTGGGGGTTTGTCTCGGTGGTGTCATCAACGGTATGGTGATTTTCGTGCCGCGTATGATACAGGCTGGTAAGGGCGGGCACATCGTCTCGGTCGCCTCAATGGGGGGATTTATGCCGTCGCCCAAAACCACTCCATACTCTACCGCGAAAGCCGCGGTTATTATGCTTATGGAGTGTTACTATCTGGCGCTAAAACCGTACGGTATCGGCGTATCCTGTTTGTGCCCGGGCGGTATCAAATCCAATATCGGCGAGTCATCATATACACGGCCAAAGCACCTGCAAAACACTGGGTATAACACAAATGAAAAGACAATCGAGTTCATGCGCCACCATTATTCGTTTGGAATAGAGCCCGTCGAGCTGGCACAGATACTCAAGAAGGGTATTGAAAATGAGCAATTCCTTATTATCCCGTTCCCGGACCCGGAGAAGATGTTGAGGGAGAATTTTGAGCGTCTCATTAATTATACCACCCCTGAAGGCATGAAGAGACAGGAGGAACTGATGAAGAAGCGCCGGGAAGAAATGAGGAAACGAATGGCTGAAATGAAAGAAGGACCTTTAGCGGGTGCCATTGAAGCCGGCTGGGGAAAAGCCAGACCTGACCTGACATGGGTCAAGGATGAAGGATTTGAGTAACCGAGAAAACGGCAAAAAGTTAAGCCGTACCTTTATTTGTTATTTGTTATCATTGGGCTAAAATAGACCAGTTAAATCCCGTAAATTGAATGGAGGGGCGTAATGATGAGTGAAGTACGATATTCCGTAATGAGTCCTGAAGCCGGGGTGCAAAAAAGTCCTGGTGGCCCACCACCGGGCATGGGTGGTCCCCAACCAGGTCCGGGCAGACCTCGACCGGGTATGGGTGGTGCCCCACCACGCACAGGCACACCCGCACCCACCCCGTACTCCCCGGCCAAGCGGCTGGATACACTGGAGAACAAAACTGTGTATCTGGTAGATATCGGTTTCGGGGGCGGCTATAATTTTATGCTCCAATTGCAGAAGTGGTTTAAAGAAAACATGCCATCCGTGACCACGATAGTGAAACGGAAACCGGGGCACGTGTTTATGGACGATAGGAATGACCTCTGGGAGGAAGTCAAGGCAAAAGGTCATGCCGTTGTCCTCGGCGTAGCCGGCTGACCGGGGTGTATTTCAGCAGTTGCTGGAGGTATGCTAAACCTGGAACAGAACTATGGAATCCCGGTTGCCCCTATCTCAGCCTACACGATGGAGAGCGTGGCAAAGAGTGAACGGGGGCATCATTTACCCTTCATATATACGCCGCTCCCGGTGATAGGTATGTCTCCTGAAGTTCTCGATAAGTTTATCGCCGGCAATGACCCCGAGACCGGCAAGCCTGTCATCAGAGAAATAATTGACGCATTGACAAATCCAGCGAGTGTAAGGAGACCAGAGGCGGAGACTGCGCCTCCTGAAATCAAGAGAATGGTCACTCCCCAGGCACTCCTGGGACCGGATACTGAAGATAACTTGCAGCGTCTTTTCTATGAAAAGGGGTGGACAGACGGGCTACCCATCATACTTCCCACGGAGGAGAGGGTGAAGAAGATGCTCACTGGTACCAGTGCTTCTCCGGACGAAGTAGTTGGTCAAGCATTCAATATGGATAGCGGAGAACTCCTCAGGTACACTGTCCAAAATATTGCCGTTATCGCCGTCATGGCTGGAGCTAGGCCGGAGCATTTCCCCGTGATACTGGCTATCGCCTCCACTGGACAATCAGCACTTATGCCCTCAACGACAGCTTTTGGAACGATGCTTCTGGTAAACGGACCGATCCGCAACGAAATCGGCATGAACTGTGGTATCGGCGCATTCAGTCCGGTGAATATGGCCAACTCGGTAATCGGCAGGTCCTGGACACTGATGAGCATTTGCTGGGGATTCGCCAAGCCTAAAAAGACGCTGTGGAGCTCTCAGGGGAATAACCTTCTCTATAATAATATGTGCGTCGCCGAGAATGAGGAGAGGAGTGTCTGGGCGCCGTTCCATGTCGGGAAAGGTTTCAGGGCAGACGAGAGCGTTGTCAGCATCTTCCGGGGGTGGGGCTTTTTCAATGCCCCTGGGACGGCTGCCCACCGGTCGGTGGCTGAAGAATTGAATATCCAACTGGCGGCTATGCCCCCGCAGAGGTCTGAAGCCACGATTATCATTGACCCGCTGGTGGCCAAGACTCTAAAGGAAAATGAGGGCTTCAATACCAAGCAGGACTTCTGCCGCTGGCTATCAGAGAACATTAAGATACCAGCCGGGCAGTACTGGAAATTCGACCATATTGATATGCTGGTGGCATCCCAGGCATACCAGGGAGTAGAGCCTTATGCCTCGTGGAAAAAGCTCCCGGATGATGCGTTGATAGCTCCCTATTATAACCCGAACAATATTAATATTGTTGTCGTCGGGGGGGAGACCAGCCCTCTGTGGAAAGCCACGGATTACAACTATGTCACCAGCGCCTCTATTGACAAGTGGCGGGTGAAGAAATCTGGTAATTAGTGCTGGGGAAAGAACCCAAATAAGGCTACGGTTGCCTGTGCCGATGCTGTAATCGGGGGTTGGCTAAACTCGGCTCTGCGGCTGAGTGCTTTCACTATTTCTCCAGACGCCGTAACAGGGGCGATGGCCACCAGCTCCACCGTCCAGCGAGTGTAGCCAGCGCTGGCACCAAGAGCGCTCGGACAATGAAGGTATCAGCGAGGACGCCTATAGCAATAGCCGCTCCAATCTGGAACACTACCTGAAGAGGTGAAGTTGTCAGGGTAGCGAAGGTGCCAGCCAGAATAATGCCGCAGGCTGTTATTACTCCTCCAGTGTGGGCTACAGCCCGACTTATGGCCTCTTTTACTGGCCGTTGCTGCGTCTCTTCCCGAATACGCGAGACGAGAAAGATGTTGTAATCAGCTCCTAGTGCCACCAGAACGACAAAGATGAAGATAGGTAGCATATAAATTACACTGGGGTGCTTCATTACATCGAGGAACAGCCAGGTGGCGATGCCCAGTGTGGACCCATAGTTAAGGAGTACGGTGAGCACCATATAGAGAGGCGCCAGCAGGCTTCGAAGTAGAACGATTATCACGATGAGTATACCGGCGGTAGCCAGCCCGGTCACTCGAGCGAAGTCGGCATCATTGGTGAACATTATGTCGGCATAGGTGGCACTCTCGCCGCCTATATAGTGGAGACTCCCTTTCAGCTTGGATGTACTGATGCTCTCGTTCACCGATTCCCTGAGTCGAGCCACCGTATCGATAGTCTCTGATGAATATGGGCCACCGCTGAGTATGATATTGACCCGGGTAGTTGTTCCATCAGCAGAGAAATACCGGCTGAGGAGGTAAGCTGTAAATGGGCTGTTTACCTCAAGTCTGAACTCACTGACCAGCCCATCCAGATTATCAGCCAGTCTGTAGATGGCTACCTGTAGCCGTGCTAACAGAGCCGGCATATCTTCAGGTCTGGTAGTAGAGATTTGGCTGGCTATTAACGAAACTTCTGTCAAGTTTGCCTCAAGCTGCTGGAAATTCTGGCTTTGCACAATTCCAGGGTACTGTAAAGCCAGCTTCGGCAGTAGCTGACCGGATGACTGGAGTGCGCTGAGTTTGGCAAGCCCACTGCCGGTACCCAGTTCATCACCGAGGCGGCGAACCTGCATGGCTAACCCTAGTAATTGATTGCTCGGAGCCGAATAGTAGTCTATTCGGGAGACGCCAACAACATCCGACAGTGACCGGGCTACTCCATCAATTGCCTGTAGCGAACCGGGTTCGGTGATATTCCCATGAGTAGATTCTATCAGAAGGTAAAGCGGTGAGAATTCGCCCATAGGGAAGTGTTCACTCATCACCCGGTAGCCCCGCACCGACTCAGCACTCTTGGGCATCTGGTTGACGATATCGGCGGAGCGGTTGAGGTGGAATAATGCTGAGTACGGTAGCAGAAGTACGACAATAATGGGCAGGGCTACTATAAGCGGGTGCCGGCTTACCCAGTTACCGATTTTACCCCAGCCAGAGCCACCTTCCCGGCGAGCAGTGCCAGTAATCTTAGCTGGCCAGAAAAGGTACTTGCCGAAGAGTGACATCAGCGCCGGGACCAGAGTTAGACCAGCCACTAGGGTAATAGCAACTCCAATCGCCAGTGCGTATCCGGTGGTCTTGGTCATGCCAAAACGCGATACACTTAGGGAGAGGAAGGCAACAACCACAGTTAGGGCACTGGCAACGATGACCGGGCCAATGTGCCTCATAGTGAAACTCTGGGCTTCGTGACGTTCTCTCTGTTGAAGCTCCTCCCGGAAACGGGACACGATGAAAAGGCAATAGTCAGTACCGACCCCAAAGATGACCACCACTAGGTAAGCGTCTGCCAGTGTGGAAATATCCATACCCGCTGAGCCCATATAACCCAGTATCCCTCGGGCTACAGCGAAACTACAGCCAATAGCAACGAGCGGTAGCAATACCGCTACCGGGGACCGATAGATAATGAGCAAGAGAATAGCCACCAGCACCACAGTGACAAGTGTAGTCCTATCAACGGTCTGCTGAATTGAGGCGAATAGGTCCTGAAAAAAGCCGATTTCCCCCGTAAGGTATATATTGATATTCGGGTGGTTGCGCTTTAGATAGTCTCGTATTTGTTCCACAGTTGCTTTGGCTTCCTCAGACAGGGGAGAGACCGAGAAGCCTATCGGCATCAACATAGTTGTCTGGTCAGCACTCACCAAAGTTGAACGCAGTGACTCTTCATCAAAGATAGAGGTGACATTCTTGACTACTTCCGGCGCCGAACTTGAGAGTAGCCAGTCACGGATAACCTTTGCCTCTTGCACATCAGTGCCGGTAAGTCCCTGCTCATTGTAGATGACAATGAGTCCACTGCTGGGCGGGACCTCAGTGGTAGCGGGGAACTTCTCGCTAAGTAATCGGCGTGCCTCGGCCGACTGGGTGCCCTGTGGTAGGAACTGGCTTTCGTCGGTAACACCTACCTCAGACAGTCTCGGAGCAACTGTAAACAGAGTAACAGCCGCCGCCAACCAGAAAATAGTGATTACTGCTCGGTACTTGCTGGTAAAGCTAGCTAGTCGGTTAAACATATTTGTGTCTCAAGTTCCTCCTATATTCAAGTTTCTGCATCCTTCAAGAAGAGCTGACTCTCTTCCCCGTCACGTTATGGAGAAGAAACTCAGCCACTTCATCTACCTTTTTGAGCTGTTCCACGGATAGTCCCTGCAAAAGTTTCTCAATTTGAAACCTGCCCAGTGTCCACATGCGGTTGATAGTCTCCTGTCCTTGGGAAGATAAGGTGCAGATAACCAGACGGCGGTCTTCGGGGTCGGCTCCCCGCACGACCAGCCCTTTTCTGACCAGGTTGTCCACGATACCAGTAGCGGTTGATACTGCGATTCCGATGGAAGAGGCAATAGAACCCATCCGGCTTGGACCCTCGGTATATAAAAACAGTAGTATCCGCAGTTGGGCTACCGTCAGGTCAGATGTCAGCCACTCGGGGGGGACGCTGGGCTTGATTGCCCGGTATATTTCCTCAGCTAATTTTAGGATGTGCCGAACCAGCGTCTCGCTATCTTGCTCCATAGTTCTATTCGGTCAAAGCATAATATCTGACAAAAGCAAATATTATGCTTTAACCGAAAAATTATTATAAACCCGAGTTGAGACCTTGTCAAGGGCAGTGGAGGGAGGTTTTTATCTCTCACCTTCTGGATACAGACAGGCGTCAATTTCAGTGACATCCGGTAGGCTAACCAAATCAAGCGAGATGCGTTATTTATAATGTATAGGAGAATTTAAGGTCTTCGGAAAGGGTGCAAAATGAGGAAAGCATTATTATCCATGCTGGTATTAGCAATATGGCTCGGGCTCTCAAGTTGTGGTCAAACAGCCTCAGGGCAAGAAATGAAGTCGGACAAACCACGTGATTCCTCCCCAACGGTAGACGAAGCTGACGTAACAGCCATCGTTGAGGGTAATAGTGCCTTTGCCTTCGACCTATACCAAGTGCTAAGGCAGACCGATGGTAATCTCTTCTACTCGCCATACAGCATCTCAGAGGCGCTAGCGATGACTTATGCCGGAGCCCGTGGCGAGACTGAGACAGACATGGCCAACGCTCTAAACTTTAACCTGTCTCAGGAACTCTTGCACCCGGCGTTTAATAGCCTCGACCTCCAGCTAAGGCAGCGTGGTCAAGGGGCGAAAGGCAAGGACGAAAAAGGCTTCCGGTTACATGTGGTCAACGCCATCTGGGGGCAGAAGGACTATAAATTTCTATCCCAGTTTCTCGATGTTCTGGCAGAGAACTATGGAGCAGGGTTGAGGATATTGGACTTTATTAATGAAACGGAGCCGTCCCGGCTGACTATTAACAAGTGGGTCAGTGACCAGACTGAGGGGAAAATCAGGGACTTGGTTCCGCAGGGAGCGATAAACCAGCTAACACGACTTGTCTTAACCAATGCCGTCTACTTCAACGCAGCCTGGCAATATCCGTTTGAAAAGGGTGCGACCGCTGACGGTCTGTTCCATCTGCTCAGCGGTGGTGATATAACGGTGCCCATGATGAAGCAGACCAAGACCTTCCGCTATACCGAAGGTACTGACTATCAGGCGGTTGAATTGCCATATGACGGGCAAGAACTCTCAATGGTGATTTTGCTGCCCAAAGACGGGCAGTTCAGCACCTTCGAAAAGAAGCTAGACGCAGCGCTCGTTAAGGCGATAATCGGTAATTTGGAGACAGCCGAAGTATTCCTGACAATGCCCAAGTTTGAATACGAGTCCAGTTTTAGCCTAAAAGAAGCCCTCAGCACGCTGGGCATGCAGGTAGCTTTTACTGCCGACGCTGACTTCTCCGGGATGGACGGCAAGCGCGACCTATTTATTCAGGCCGTGCTCCATAAAGCCTTCGTCTCTATAGACGAAGCCGGGACGGAAGCAGCTGCAGCTACAGCGGTGATAATGGGACGAACAGCCATGCCCTCGCAGTCTGTTGAGGTCAGAATAGACCGACCTTTCATCTTCCTTATCCGTGATATAGCAACGGGTAGCATAATATTTGTTGGGCGTGTCCTTAATCCTTCGGTGGTAAATCCCCAGCAAAAATGAGATGGCGAACACTACCTTAAGCCTAAATATGGGACTGGATAGGAGGTACCCAAGGTACAGTGTGCTGACTCCAAGCTCTTCGGCTTGTGAATTTTGTGACCGCTATGCCCGAGGCTTGAAAATAATTCCCGTGCCGCTTGACCTATTGCGACCAGATGGGTTAATATTTTTAATAGAGGTATTCTTGACGGGCTGAAAATCCGCGTGTCACCAGTTTGATTCTGCGCCTCGGCACCACTAAGTTGACTAATAGCTGGCAAGAGCGGAAGTAGTTCAGCGGTAGAATGCCTCCTTGCCAAGGAGGAGGTCGCGAGTTCGAATCTCGTCTTCCGCTCCAATTTATATTTCTGGGGGAGTATAAGAGGGGCTAACACCCCTCTTTCTTTTCTTTCCCCTCTCCCCTTATTAAGGGGAGAGGGATACAGGGTGAGGGGTCACCAAAAATTTAGATCACCTTCTTTTTGTTGGAGATATAATCCACCAGCAGATATTCACCTAGCCTGTCGGCGCTGGTAAAAAATACCCTTCCTTTGTTAATACGTGCCATCTGCGTAACGAAGGCGGTATGAAATTCGTCACGAAAACCGCCATAAAAACCGCCGCGAAAGCCACCACGAAAGCGCCCGCCCTCAAGCATGAAGGTATTTATCACGATACCTTTCTGGGTACAGTTCCTCACCTCTCTTAGCGTTAACTGGAGGGTGCGGAGGGATGGCGGCATCTGGAAGTAAAGGCGTCCGCCCTCCAGGTGAGCCGTAGGCTCACCATCCGATATCAATATTATTTGCTTATTAGTACATCTCTCCTTAGACAGCAGTTTCCTGGCCAGATACAGACCGTGCTGCATGTTGGTATAGGGGTCAAACTCGTCCCAGCTCATATAGGCTAAGTCTTCCTTTTTTATCTGCCGGGCATAGCTGGAGAAACCGACGATATACAGGCTATCTTTGGGGTACTGGCTCCTGATGAGGTTATCAAGGGCAATAGCCACCCGCTTGGCTGCCTCAAAGTTGCCCCGCATCGGCATAGATAAGCTCAAGTCAAGCATTAAAACGGTGGCTGACCGTGTTAACTGCTCTGTCCGGAACACCTCAAAATCCTCTGTGCTCAGCTTCAGGGGCGGCATTCTCGGTTCCCGATAGAGGGCATTCATAATCGTCCTCTGGAGGTGGAGCTGGAAATCGTCTCCAAACTCAAACTTCTTGGTCTCGTCTATCCGCTCACCACCACTCCCTTTCAACCTGAGGTTATGTCCGCCAACACGGTCTTTCTTGAGCTGGGCAAATATATCTTCCAGAGCCCTCTGCCCGATTTTCCTCATACCGCGCGGGGTCAACTCATATCTGTTGTCCTTCCAGCGAATGTAACCCGCCTCCTCCAGAATCCGGGTTATGCTGCGCAATCTCTCCAGCTCTTGTGCTGACTCGTCTCCCAGCAACTCCCTGACCAGCCGCTCATCCACGCTATCCAGGGAACGGTTATACCTGGAGTCCCTAAACTGTTTTTCCAGCTTATCCATTTTCTGGAGCATTTCCATCAGTTTCAGGGCTTCGGTATATGAGATAGATTCCTCACCGGAGAAGGGGTACCGTTGCCGCAACCTATCGCTGGGATGGAGAGTTTCCAGATTAGCCGCCAGCTTGGCCAGTTCGTACTGAGTGCTTTCGTCGAGCATCGAGCGTAATAAATTCTCGAGCGCTTCCCTGTCTTTCGGTGATAGACTTTCCAGCAGAGATTGTGCCTGGGCTATCTGGTTCTGTAGACGTTCAATAAGTTCGTCTAGGTTCTGAGGTGGGTTAGAACCAAAATAGTCACCAAACTGCTCCATAAACCTGTCAAAATCGGGCTCCTCCCCTCTCATCCGCTGTTCCAGCATCTGGTTTATGGCTTCCACCAGATGTCTTAAGTTAGCCAGGGTACTGGCATCCATATCCTTGAATTTCTGTACCAGGTCCCGGCCATATGATTCCATGGCATGCCTTTTCAGCATCTCCATCAGTTCCTGAAATTGGCTCCTGGCTTCCTCATCCATGAAATCATACTCAGTCAATTCCCTTATCTGACCACCAATGTCCGGTGGCAGTTCATCAAGCCTGGCCAGGTTTTGTGCTGCCCTATCCTCGATGCTCTTTAACAGCTTCTGCTGTACATCAGGACTCAGCTCGCCAGCACCTTCTCTTGCTTTTTGCCTCGCCTCATCCAGTTTCCTCTGGATCCCCTGCCGTTCTGTCTTCAGTATTTTGTCTAACTTCTGACGTATCTCGTCCAAGACTGAAGAAAGGTTGTACTTATCAAGCTGGTTTTGCCTCCGCTGGCGCAACCGCTCGAGCAATTCTTGGATGGTTGGCAGTCGCCTCCTCTGTCCATCTCTGGGACCACCCTGCTGCATCAGATGCAGAGCATAGGAAAAGTCCCCGTAGGACATCAGGTTGCGCCCGAGCTCATCCATAAGCTCGTCGGCGTTCAACTCAAACAGGTTCTGACTTCCGTCCCACTCTGAATAACGATATATGTTCATTTCAGCGCCGATAGACTGTTTTACCTTTGTAACTGGTCTTATTTAGCCTTTTATTTAGATGAAGCCCCTCAAGAACAAACTCCACTGCGGCAGCTATTTCCTCAGGTTTTTCCGAATCAGCCACCACCTTTACCGCTTCAGTCAAGCCCATCATCTCCTTGATATTACGCAGGTAAGACTTGGCACTCATCGTGTCCGAAACCTCAACGCTGAAGCCGCCGCTAAACTGGGCAACTATTCCCTCCAGCTTAGCCACCTGGTGGTAGCGGTTGAAAACGTCGAGCACCGCCTTCTTTATCAGGTCATCGATGACCTTCTCCTCTTTGGTCTCTTCAAAACTTTCCAGCTCTATCTTACCTCTGGTTGACGAATGAATATAGGGAAGGTCGCTGATGCGAGGCACCGCCAGTTTCTCACCCAGTGTTACCGCCCGCCTGATGGCGTTTGAGAGTATAGTTTCATAATTAGCGATTGACGTCCTGACACTCACCCCGGAACGCTGATTGATATCCGGACTCTTCCTGGCTAAATGTGTTATCCCCGCAATAATCTCCTTCATATACTGAGGTACGTAGCAGTCAAATTCAACATCGTTGAACCGCCGCCGTTCCTGCTCAACGATAGCTATTTCATCTTCAATAGTAGCGGGATAGTGGGTTCTCACCTGAGCCCCGTATCTATCTTTTAGGGGAGTGATAATCCGGCCACGGTTAGTATAGTCTTCCGGGTTAGCACTGGCGCAAAGGAATACATCAAGCGGAAGCCTAACCCGGTATCCCCGAATCTGTATGTCGCTCTCTTCCAACAGGTTGAAAAGACTAACCTGCAGCCTGTCCGTCAGGTCTGGTAGCTCGTTGATGCAGAATATGCCCCGGTTGGTCCTGGGAATCAAACCATAGTGGATAGTGAGCTCATCTGATAGGTATCTTCCCTCAGCTACCCTAATCGGGTCTACATCACCAATCAAATCAGCGATGGCAATATCAGGCGTAGCCAGCTTTTCACCGTATCGCTCCTCACGGGGCAACCAGGCAATCTCGGTAGCATCCCCCTCTTCAGCCACCTTTTTTCGGCACCACTTACATATTGGCGCCAGAGGGTTATCGTTGATTTCACAGCCCTTGATGACGGGTATCTCCTCGTCGAGCAGGTTTACCAGCGACCTCATAAGCCTGGATTTAGCCTGCCCGCGCTCCCCGAGGAAGATAATATCCTGCCCCGAGAGTATGGCGTTGACAATCTGGGGAATGACGGTATCATCAAAACCGATTATCCCGGGGAATATATTCTTTTTCTCCTTTATCATAGCTATCAGGTTACGCCTCATTTCCTCCCTGACCGGGACAGGCTGATAACCCGAGGCTTTGAGCTCACCAATAGTCTTTGCTTTATTCTTATTTGCCATACCACTTTCCCAGCTTTCCAGTCTTGTTTTTTATCTTCAGGGCATTGTGTTCCGCTTCAGACAAACTAACTATCATTTTATCATAGAGGGATACGCTTTACCAGTAAAGAATGACAGACCAAGGCTTTGTTAGCTACTCTCACCGGACTTAATATTTACTTAAAAATCCTGACGTATTATAATAGTAGCAAGGGGGGATTGGTATGTGGCTTCAAACCAGAATGTATTTACTGATTGCTGTTCTCTTCGGCATTCTTTATGGCGTCATCGTTGGTATCGGTACTTTAATAGGGGCGGGCAACGCTATTTCTTACATCATCCTAGCCTTCGTCTTTCTCGGCTTCCAGTACCTAATTAGCCCCAGTCTGGTTAGCTGGACAATGAGGGTAAAGTGGGTCTCGGAAAAAGAAGCTCCAGAATTACACCAGATGGTTGCCGAGCTTGCCGAGAAAGCCAATCTGCCCAAACCCAAGGTCGGCATCTCACAGCTAGCAATACCGAATGCTTTCGCTTTCGGGCGGACACAGAGGGACGGGCGGGTCTGTGTTACCCGGGGCATCCTGAATTTATTGAACCGGGACGAACTCAGGGCTGTCCTGGGACACGAGATGTCCCACATCAAGCACCGTGATATGGCAATCATAACCCTGCTTTCCGCTATCCCGATGATACTTTACTGGATTGCCTGGAGCACGATGTGGCGGGGTTCTTACAGCGACCGCCGGCAGGGAGGGAGTTATGCGGCACTGATCGGGCTCGGTGCCTTCATCCTCTACTTTATCACCAACCTCCTGGTGCTCTATGGCTCCAGAATACGTGAGTACTATGCTGACCTGGGCAGCGTTCAGTTGGGGAATATGCCGCATCAAATGGCTACTGCCCTCTATAAGCTGGTCTACGGCAGTGCCCGCTTCAAGGGCAGAGAAGAACTGAAACAGGTTGAGGGGGTCAAGGCTTTCTTCCTCAACGACCCGTCCCAGTCATGGTATGAGATTAGAGAGCTGTCCCAGATTGACCAAGACATGAGTGGCACCATCAGCTACGATGAGCTTACTGACCTCCGCCAGAAGCGGGTGCGTCTGGGTTTCGCAGACAAGTTGATGGAGCTTTTCACCACTCACCCCAACATGCTCAAAAGGATAAAGCACCTCTCAACTTTAACCGCTTAGTCTAAGTAAATGGAGAATATACCGCCTCCTCCCTTCTCTATTTACTGTCGCCCAAACCGGGCTTATGAAGCAGTCTCAGCCCTGAGTGTGGTGGCTAGCCGACGAATACCTCGACCTTGAAGGCGCATATCATTGACCCAGAGGTCAACCAGAGAGGCACACGGGGAGGGTACACCCATCTTGGCGAAAATCTCGTATAAGATAACATCCCGGAGGAGAGTAGGGTCGCTCCAACCATTTTTGAAATGTACCTTTTGCACGCCGTGGAAGGTACGCGCCTGATTAAACAGGTTAAAATCAACTGCCAGCGGAAAGCGGGAGCTGTTCCAGCGGACGGTCTCCATAAGCGAAGCGTTACCCTTGGTCCTGACACCGACATCCGGCACCAGCTCATCGTCAAACCAAAAATCAGCCCTGTAGTAGTCTTTCGCGTAGGCATTGGCTTTTAAGGATTCCCGGTCCTCTTCACTCACGACGATGCGCACTGTGGCGATACGGTCAGTGAAAAACGGGTTAATGCTTCTATCCCCGCTGTTTGTCGCCGGGCTAACGACGCACCCGGCTAACATCGCCGCCAACAAAATAACACCAGCATCCCCGTCAGAGTACTAGTATTTTCCCATACCTGCCTCTTGCTCGTAACAGTAAAACCGCTAAATCACACTTTGCTGCCAGTGCTACAAATTTTTTTCCCCACACTATAACATTGTCCCCGTATCAGAACAAAAAGAACCTACATCAAATTAGAGCGAATTTCGGGTTTTGCCAGAAGCTCCTAGATAAAACAAGACTCAAGCTATGAGAAGGTCTACCAGTTTCTTTACGCTGTCCAGGTTTTCCAGGTCTTCTACCAGCTTTACAACTTTCTCAGCGTTCTTTCTGGTTATAGTCCGGGAAAAGTCGATATTCATCCAGAACTTGGCCAGCAGTTCCTCCCTGGACAAAGGGTTCCGGGGGTCTCCCTTCGCAATTTCTATAAACTTGTCAAATTCTCTTCCGTCCTTCATGACCACCCTCACCCTGCCGCTCTCCATATTCCCTTCCTTCAGTTCTGCCATGGAGACCTTTTTCAGAAAGTCGCTGAGCTTTGTATCCCGGATGGCCTCCTCTGTAAAATGCTCCGGCCGCGAACTTCCCCTCAGGAGCGTGCTGGCCACGGTATATTGAGCGCTGAAGCCGGCGCTGGCATGTGGGGAGTTTTTAATTCTGAAAGGCTGCCCGATTACGTCACGCATAGCTCCGGGATGCATGTATATGATGACTTTTTCTATATCGTCCGCGGATATATGATTATCAGCTACGATATCCACAGCACAATTAACTACGGCGTGATTCATGCGGCAGCAGGGATACGGTTTGAACGTCCCGTCGCTGTAGTAATTTTTCCCCAGGTCTTTGGTGAGAAGGTCAGGGTCTTTGATGCCATCAGTGAACATACTGTAGTATCCACCTTCGGACAGCAACGCATCTTCAGCCCCGGTCCAGCCAGCCTGGGCAAGCCGGACGCAGTAGATGGCGTCCCGCGCCGAGTTTCCCTGTGATAGTTTGAATCCGGTGGCTGTATCGCTTATCATCCGCTGAGCACCTCCAAGGTGATTCAGTATGAGGCCAAAGGCATGCTTTAGCTGCTCATGGCTTAGCCGCATCAGCCTTCCCGCTATGGCGGTTGCCCCGAAGGAATTCGCCTGCCCCACATGGTCGTACCCCCGGCGCGTACCACCTTTCCCGGCAAGCAATACGCGGGTCGCCATATCATCACCGACCAGCAGTGAAGCGAGGAGCTCTCTGCCACTCACCCCCTGCATGTCTCCGAGGGTAAGCGCTGTCATGGTGGTGGTGCCGCTGATGTGCCCCGGAAGCTGTTGACCATCTATCACCGGGCTTACCGGCTCGAAATCGAACGAACGGGCCATAATGCAGTTGACCATAGCTGCGGTTGGAGCAGGTACTTTATCCCCGTGGACGAAGATTCTGGCTTCCGGTTTACCGCCCCAGTCCCGGACTATACTGAGAAGTTCGGGGTTGCCAATATCGTTCGCCCCGCAGACCATGCACCCGATGGTATCGAGCAGGCGGTCTTTGGCATGCTCAATGTTATCAGAGGGGATGTCTTCGAATTTCGTATTCAGTATATTATCAATCAACCTGTCAAGATGAGCACTCTGTTCAACGCTACTCATGAACACCCTCCTGTCCTTACCGCCCCAGCAGTTCGGTAAGCTCGTTAATATCTTTTATGTTCTCGAAGTCCGCCACCATATCCCTGATACTGGATATCACCGGTTCCTCATAATGCGCATAAAGTGCACACTTCCGGAACTTGGCTTCCAGCTCTTCGGGCGATTGGGGATTCTGGGGCTCGCCCTTGGGGTGTTCTACTTTGCAACTGTAGGTATTGCCATCCTTCATTTTGAGGACAACTTCTTGGTAGCCGAACGGTCCTGGGAAATCTTCCCGCTGGATTGCCACCCATTTTATCTTCTTCATCAGGCTGCGGGTATCAGAGTCCTTTACCGCTTCGTCAGTGAAGAACTCGAATTCGATACCCCCGTGTATCAATGACCGGCACAGACAGTACCCCAGGTTGAACCTTCCCTGTACGCCGGTCTCCGGGAAAACCGTGGCTGAATCTCGGACAAAAGGCGTGCAGAATTCGATCTCCGCTATATCCCGCCAGTTGAACGGGTGTTTCTCCCTGAGCTGCTGCCCGGCATAGACACCAAAATGGGCGATATGCGCACAGGGATAGTATTTAAACATCAGTCCGGGACTGACCAGATTCCACGGATTTCCCAGCTGATTCAGCCTCTCCCGCTGCACTTCTTCCGAAAGGGGTTCGAGTTTGCCGGAAAAAGCATTATAGAACCCGCCTCGTCCCTCGATTACATCGGTGCCGGTGGCATCATACCCTTTCTGTGCCAGTATTACGGCTTCGATGCCGTTCCTGGCAGCATTGCCGCCGTGGATGTGCCCGGCAAATGAACCGAAGTTCCGTATCAAACCGCAGGCCATCGTGGCAGCGATACCCAGGGCATTTATCATTTTACGCTGGTCAAGTTTTAGCAGTTTGGACAGCGCGACAGTGGCACCTATCACTCCCAGCGTGCTTGTCCATTCCCAGCCGCGATTGCCAACGCCACTTTCAACGACGAGCAGACCCGTCTTACCGTAGGCTTCGATACCCAGGCAATAAGCGGTTATCAGGTCCTTTCCTGACATATGATTCTTTTCACCGACCGCGAGCAGTCCTGAAAACGTTCCCGCGGTAGGATGAGCCAGGCCTGCGGTGGGGAAATCGAGACAATCGTCGTAGTCCTGAGTATGGGCAGAGGTGCCGTTAGCCAGAGCCGCCAGCGTACAGCTTGCCTTGTACCGTCCGCCGATGACCGTGGCTTCTTCGGGAGACCGGTTTTCTGTTACCATCTCGCTCATTATCCTGCCGGATGGCTCCTGGCTGCCAGACATCGCCACCCCCAGATAATCAAGTATTGCCCGTTTGGCGGCTTTTATTACTTCCTCGGGAATGTCTTCATAGCCTGTCTGACAGATAAATTGACATAGTTTCTCTGTAAACATTCTATTCTCCCTTTCTTAAATAAACTTTTATACGGGCTGTCTAAAAACTTTTTGTGCCGGAGGCCAACCACCGACCATAGATTGCGTCCGACGCCCTAAGCATTACTCTACTTTTTGAAGGCTGCCACCCCCTTCGGCTAGTTTTGTTCACCCTCAGGGCTGATTTTACCCCTCGGCTCCGACCAAAGTCAATCGTTTTGGGGTTCTGTTAGGAATTTTTGAAAATTAGACTGTCTACAGCTATCTAATTTTTCAAAATTGGACTCTTGGGAACTCGTTTAGCGGATAGGTAACCGACTTTACCATCCGGTTCTCCCAC
>DAOUCV010000013.1:0-14665 GCA_034432095.1 Dehalococcoidales bacterium | reverse complement strand
TGAATACAGGCAAGAAAGAAATTAGACTCGTGAACGTAGCCCCAGAATTGGGGCGGAGTGAACGAGGGGCCGAAGCGATAGCGGAGGCAAAGACTTGACAAGGACTGGGGAGAGTTGTAGCATTTTGATACCATCGATTTGTCCGAAAACGACTGAACCAATACAGATGCCCTTAACCAGAGCGACTTTCATAACAAGGAGGAAAAAGATGAAAAAGAGAATTATGTGGGCGCTGGTGAGCTCCTTGATGGTGCTATCTTTGGTAATAGCATCCTGTGCTCCTAAAGAGGAGGAGAAAAAAGCGGAGGAAGAGAAAGCAGTAGTAACACAAAAGGCGGAGGAAAAGAAGGTAGAAGAGAAGGAAGTGGTAGCAGCGCCAACTGGAGAGGCACACTGGTGGGATAAATTCGGAGAGCCACAGTATGGTGGTACAATCATCACACGAACGGCCAGCTCTCCTCCTCATTTTGACCCGTTTTTTGGTATGGCGCCGACAGGCCTCTGGCTGGAGACGCTAGGCATGAGAGACTGGGCGGTAGACCGGAAGGTATGGGCCCACAACGTGATGTATATTCCTGTGGAGTATGAGCAGGGTCTCTTGGCAGAAAGTTGGGAGTGGCCGGACCTAGAAACTGTCGTCTTCCACATCCGTAAAGGGGTACACTGGGCCATTAACCCCTACAGCCAGGCCACCCCGGTGCTTAACGGTCGCGAACTGACTGCCTACGATATAGAGTGGAGTTATAATCGCTACCACGGCTTGGGTGGTTTTGCCGGAAAAGGGAGCCCATATCGAGAGACACCGCTGAAGGTAGTTGCATCCGTAACTGCCACGGATAAGTACACAGTCGTTTTCAAGTCGGCGTATCCCTCCATTGATATGCGGGAGATTCTCATGGAGAGTCTGCCCGGTACCCAGATAGTAGCCCGCGAAGTAGTAGAGAAGTGGGGAGACATGAATGATTGGAAGCGCGTGGCAAGCACCGGGCCATTTATGCTGGCAGATTATGTCCCCGATAGCTCAATAAACTTCATCAAGAATCCAAACTACTACGGCTATCATGAGTGGTACCCAGAAAACAGGCTCCCCTATGCAGATAAGTGGGTGGTGCTGATTATACCAGATGTGGCTACGACAATGGCGGCCCTGCGCACCGGTAAGGTTGACCTGGTAGAGAATCTTTCGTGGGAACAGGCAGACAATTTAGCGCGAACCAATCCTGAGCTAATTCTGTCAAGACTCCCTTCAAACGGTACAACGCTGGATTTAAGATGTGACACGCCACCCTTTACGGACATCAGGGTGAGAAAGGCGCTCCAGATGGCCATAGACCTAAAAACAATAGCCAAGACACACTATGGCGGTTATGTGGAGCCGATACCAATGGGGTTCACAGGAGCCCCCGGGTTCATGACCCCGTACGATAAGTGGCCGCAAGAGCTTAAGGACGGCTACGCTTATAACCCTGAAGGGGCGAAAAAACTCCTGGCTGAAGCGGGATATCCCAACGGATTTAAGACCAACGTAGTAGCGCAAACCACCAATGACCTGGACCTTTTGGAAATAATCAAGAGCTACTTTGCTGATATTAATGTTGATATGGAGATCAGGGTAATGGACCCCGCTGCTTTCAGCAGTTTCGTACTGGCTGGGAAACACGACCAGATGGCCTGCAACTGGAACATTGGTTTGATGTGGCCCCCGGCTTATACTGGTCTTGAGTATTACTCCAAACACTGGAGGAACCTCGTTAAAAATAACGACCCTGTTTTTGACAAGCTATTTGAGAAGCAAATGGCCAGCCTTGACCTAGCTGAGCGACGTCAACTGCTTATTGAAGCAAATGACCGTGTCCTCGCGCAGTACTGGTCGGTGCGCGTGCTTCCGACGGTTACGGTCAATGTCAATCAGCCGTGGTTGAAGGGTTACAGCGGTGAATATAACATTTCCCAGATGTACTATGTGGCGAGGTTCTGGATAGACCAAGACATAAAGAAGGCCATGGGACGTTAGAGCGGACGCCAGTTGAGGCATATGGGGAATACCTTTGACGCATCAGGAACAAAAAGAGGTTGGGGACACAAGTCCCCAACCTCTTTTTTTCACTTTATGGCTTAGATGGTGAGGCACGGAAATTTATGAAAACAATGCGTCAGAAGCTCGGGGCTAAAGGTTGGCTGTCTTTAATTTGGTCCAAGGAATACAGGGGGCAGAATTCCGCATCATCTCCTTGACTTTATTGATGAAAATATCCTGGTATATTTTGGGATAGCAGCCTTATCAAAGAAACTCTCCCGGGCTGCCGCATGAGCTGCTTTTAGTGGGCTGAACTTACCACGTTTCTTGATAATGTCGGTGGGGTTGAGCGTAGAGTATTTCTCCGTCGTCTTTTATGTCGGCATGCCCTGTTATCTCCTGGAGGGAACGGAGGTCTCCATCCTGGACGAGAAAGTTCTTGCCGATTTTGCGATTGCGAAGGTAGATTGGCGACCCCGAGGGGATTTGAACCCCTGATCTACGCCGTGACAGGGCGTTATGTTAGTCCGCTACACCACGGGGCCATCCTGTTTTAAGCATTAAATGGTATCTCAACCTTTTTGCCTATCTTGAGTCTATCAGTGTGGGGTATAGCGTGTCAAGCTGTCTGTCAGCAGGTTAGACCCGCCCGTAGTCATCTTCTATTCTGACTACATCTTCCAGCTCGGGGGTTGAGACTTCAAATAGAGTAGTGTCCTCTAAAGCCTGCAGGCGGTGTTTAGTCCGAGGTGGTACTCTGAAACGGTAACCATCGTGAACCTCGGATTGAACTAATTGTCCGTCATTTCCTTCGGTTTCCAGCAGGGCTTTCCCCTTATAAATATAGAGGGTCTCGTCCTTCTTTTCGTGATATTGGAGACTGAGCCGATGTCCTCTCTTAACAAAGATTAACTTACCGGCATACTTTGGAGTATAAGCCCATAACAGCTCGTATCCCCAGGGTTTGTCAGTCCTTTTGGGAAGCTTGTCCTGCATACTAGACTCCCTCTCAAAACTCCGGAGCTTTTAGACTCCAGCTAATTCTCTACCTACTTTAAGCAGCCTTTCTACCCGGGCTGGCGTGCTGCTTTCGGCGTAGACACGGAGTAATGGCTCAGTGCCGGAAAATCTGATGAGCAGCCAGGTATTATCCGCCAAGATAAAGCGAAAGCCATCAAAGGTGTCAAATTTCACTACCTTGACGCCGTCAATATTCGTTGGGGAATTCCGTGTTATACGTTCAATTATCGCTTGGCGTTCCGGCTGAGGGAAGTCTATGTCCACACGGTCAAAATAATGATGTCCAACCTTGCTAAAAAGGTAATCCACCAGTTGTGAAGGCTTCTTGCCCGTCTTGACCATCAGGTCGAGGAAATAGAGAGCCGCCAGAATACCGTCCCTTTCCGGCGCATGACCGCGAAAGCCAAAGCCGCCGCTTTCCTCGCCGCCAATGAGAGCCTTTTCCCTCATCATTATTGGCGCTACATATTTAAAGCCTACCGGTGTCTCCCGAACCGGCACGTCAAAGATTTCACCCAGGCGATAGACCATGCTGGTGGTAGTTATCGTCTTAACTAGAGCCCCCCGCTCACCCCGTAGCTCCAGCAGGTAAAGGCAGAGCAGGGCGAAGACCTGAAGCGTGGTCAGGAACTCTCCCTTTTCGTCCACGATGCCCAGGCGGTCGGCATCGCCATCGGTAGCTATTCCCACATCAGCCCTTTGCTCTTTAACAGTAGCAGAGAGTTTCGCCAGATTAGCCGCAATCGGTTCCGGTCGGATGCCGGGAAATAGTGGATTGCGTTCGCTGTTTATCTCCACTAGCTCAACAGCCCCCCCGCTTAATAACGCTTTGAGATAGCCAGCGCCGGCTCCATACATCGAGTCAACAGTGACTTTCAACCCGGCCCGCCGTAGCTCCTCGAGGTCAACGAGCTTAGTTATATGTTGTAAATAGACCGGAGCTAAATCCAGGTATTCTACCAGCCTCTGGTCTAAGGCTTCAGCCAGCGGCAATGGCTCTATCTTTTTTGTCTTAAAAATATAGGAGATATTCTTTTCTATTTCTTTAGTAACCTCATCGGGAGCCCCAGCACCATCTTTGGTTTTGTACTTGAAGCCGTTCCAGATAGCTGGATTGTGGCTGGCCGTGATGACGATAGCGCCCCCAGCCTTTTGGGCTATAGTGCCAAAGCTTATCACTGGCGTCGGGGTTGCCTTAGGACAGAGGTACACTTTTATGCCGTTTCCGGCGACCACCTCGGCGGCGGCTGAGGCGAAGTCCTCGGAGGCAAAGCGGGTATCATAGCCAATAATCAGCCCCTGACTGGCTAACCCTTTTTGTTTTAAGTAGTCAGCCACTGCCTGGGCACAGACCCGCACATTATCAAAGGTGAAGTCCTGGGCGATGATGCCCCGCCACCCATCAGTGCCAAATTTTATGGGGTTCTTAATCTACCTCACCCCCTTTGTCCCCCTCTCCTTCAAAGGAGAGGGGGGAAGGTTCTTAGAAGAGGGACGTCAGCTCCTCTTAGACGCCTCGCTAAATTACTTCCCCAATGCCTCTTTTCTTAAAATCTCGGCTTTGTCGGTTTTTTCCCAGGGGAGGTCAAGGTCCTCCCGACCGAAGTGCCCGTAGACGGCGGTCTGTCTATAGATAGGACGGCGCAGGTTAAGGGTTGTAATAATTGCCTCCGGTCTGAGGTCAAAGTGCTTGTCAATCAGCTTAAGTAAGGTTTCCTGGTCAACCCTGCCCGTGCCGAAGGTCTCAACGGAAATGGAGAGCGGGTGAGCCACACCAATGACATAAGAAACCTGAAGTTCAAGTCGCTCAGCCAGTCCCGCCGCCACCAGGTTCTTGGCGATATAGCGGGCAGCGTAGGCTGCTGAGCGGTCAACCTTGGTCGGGTCCTTGCCTGAGAAAGAGCCACCGCCGTGTCGGGCAACCCCACCATAGGTATCAACCAGAATCTTACGTCCAGTGCAACCGGTATCTGATACCGGCCCACCAATGACAAACCTGCCGGTAGCATTAACATAATATTTCGTTCTATCATCTAGTAGCGGAGCTGGAATTACTGCTTTGATTACCTGCTCGATAATGTCTCTCTCAATCTGAGCATGGTCGATATCAGGGTCATGTTGAGCCCCAATGACCACGCTATTTATCCGCTTGGGGACGCCATTATGGTATTCAACGGTCACCTGTGATTTGCCATCGGGGCGAAGGTAGGGCAGGATATGCTCCTTTCTTGCTTGAGCCAAGCGGCGGCATAGCTTGTGTGCCAGGGAAATAGGCAGGGGCAGAAGCTCAGGTGTTTCGTTGCAGGCAAAACCAACCATCATCCCCTGGTCGCCGGCGCCAATCTGGTCCAGTTCGTCCTTGGAACCCTCCTTTGCCTCCAGTGACTTGCTTACTCCTTGAGCGATATCGGGGGATTGCTGATTAATCGAGACCAGTACCCCGCACGTCCGATATTCAAAGCCATACTCAGGGTGGGTGTAGCCTACATCACGAATTACTTCCCGCACCACCTGAGGGATTTCAACATAACAATCAGTGGTAATCTCACCCATGACCACCACCAGACCATTAGTGACGGTGACCTCACAAGCTACTCTTGAATAAGGGTCTTTTGCCAGAATAGCATCCAGAATAGCATCCGCTATCTGGTCGCATAACTTGTCAGGGTGCCCTTCAGTAACTGATTCTGAGGTGAGCATATACTTGGGTGAACTGGCAAAGCTATTGGTCATCTTTCTCCTTTCTATGGTAATTCGTTTACTGACCTATCCTTACTATATTCTATATTTTCTGTTGACTGACCCTTTCCCCTCCCCTTACGGAGGGCGAGGTCTTTCAAGAGGGACTTCGTCTCTCTTTGATGCCCTATAGTTTATGTTCCTTCTTGCCAGCTGGAGAGGTACTTCTCTTGCTCCGGCGTTAGGGTATCAATATCGATACCCATTGAGCTTAGTTTTAACCTGGCTACCTCCTTATCAATCTCTTGGGGTACGGGGTAGACTCTGGGCTTGAGTTTTCCTCTGTTCTTGACCAGATATTCCAGGCAGAGGGCCTGGTTGGCAAAGCTCATATCCATAACACTGGCCGGGTGCCCTTCAGCTGCCGCCAGATTAATCAACCTCCCCTCCCCTAGCAGGTACAGGTGGCGGCCGTCCTTCAGCTCATACTCATCAACAAAGGGACGAATTCTTCGTTTACGGCGAGCCAGCTTTTCCAGAGCCGGGATATTAATTTCTACATTGAAATGCCCGCTATTAGCCAGAATAGCCCCATCTTTCAATATCTTGAGATGAGCCTCATCAATAACGTTCTTGTTGCCGGCAACGGTGATGAAAATATCACCCTCTCTAGCTGCCTTTAGCAGTGGCATAACCTGAAAACCATCCATGGCTGCTTCCAAGGCCCGCACTGGCTCCACCTCAGTCACAATCACCTGCGAGCCCAGTCCCTTGGCTCTCATAGCGATGCCGTGCCCACACCAGCCATAGCCACAGAGTACCACCTTTTTGCCTGCCCAGAGGATATTGGTGGCACGGGTGATGCCATCAATGGTGCTCTGCCCGGTGCCGTAACGATTATCGAACAGGTACTTTGTCTGGGCATCATTGACCGCAATTATGGGGTACCTAAGTTTCCCTTCCTTCTCCAGGCTGCGGAGCCTGATGACGCCGGTGGTTGTTTCCTCGGTGCCACCGATGACACCCTGAATCAAGTCGCTTCGCCCGGTATGGAGGGTCGTAACCAGGTCAGCGCCATCATCCACGGTAAGCTGGGGTCTATGAGCTAGGGCAGTATTAATATGCTTGTAGTAGGTTTGTTCGTCTTCTCCCTTGATGGCGTTGGTGGGAATACCATAGTCCACCAGGGCAGCGGCTACATCGTCCTGGGTGCTGAGGGGATTCGAGGCACACAGGACAAGCTTGGCTCCACCATCCTTAAGAGCAAGGGCGAGGTTAGCCGTTTCCGTAGTAATGTGAAGGCAGGCAGAAATACAGATGCCGGTAAAAGGCTTCTCTATGGAGAACCTTTCTCTGATGAGCTTCACCACTGGCATCTCACGCGAAGCCCATTCAATCCGTTGTCTGCCGGCTGAAGCGAGGGAAGGGTCTTTAATTTCATAGTTTTTAGTTGAAGTCACTGCCTACTCCTTTTTATTTTCCTTTAGTCGGCTGCCTTTGTGAAGGCGAGGGTTTTCCACGGAGCGCTTCACCGTTGAATTGCCCGTGCAAAGGATGTTTCTTCGCTTCCTCCTTCAGCGGTCTCCCGATTCTACTCATTTTGCCTCTTCCACCCTCGTAGTGAGCATTATATCACAGGTCGGCAGGAAAATTCGGCGGAATAAACTCCATAGTCAAACTTTTCAAACTACTTCAGCGCCTTGAACTGCTCAGCAACATAATGGGGAATATCCAGCGTACCCATAATTATTGGTTTTTGGTGACAATCAGTGCCCCCGGTCATAAGCAGATTATTTTTTTTGGCGAACTTAATATAGTGTGCAACGGTTTCAGCATCGTGTCTCGAATGCCAGCACTCAATACCGTCAATGTATTCCAGCATGTATTTTTCAATGGTACTCGTCTGCTCGTCTAAGTCAGTTGTTATGCTTACCAGGGATGTCCCGTTCGGGTCATTGGGATGAGCCAGTACCAGCACCCCCCCGGCATTCCTCACCAAGCCCGATGCCTCAGCCAGTGAAAGAGGGTACTTGGGGACATCACACTTGACCAGGTATTTATCAAAGGCTTCCTGGTGACTGGAGACAATCCCCTTTTCTACCAGATATTTGGCTATGTGGGGGCGCCCGAAGGCACCATCCACACTTTCCTGTATGTTCTTGATGTCCTCCTCGGTGAGTCTTTGGATATTCTCTTTATCAAATTCAATGTTCAGTTTCTCCAGGATTTGACGGGCTCTGGTTTCCCTATGGTCTCTCATCAATTCCAGTTTACTTTTTAACTCCTGATTGCTGATGTCATACCGGTAGCCAAGGAAATCCAGAGAGACGGATTTGGCGGGTGTATGAGGATATTGAAAGGTTACGTTTAGCTCTACCCCGGTGATGTAGTCTATAGCATATTGCTTGGCCAGAGCGATGGCTTTCTCCTGGCAGGCTATGGAATCGTGGTCGGTGATTGACATAAAACAGATATTTCTTTTTTTCGCCTCCCCGAAGACCTCTTCTGCAGAGAGAGCCCCATCCGAACCGGTCCTGGTATGGATGTGCAGGTCTATTTTCATAGCCTATCTCTTCTTCACGTCAATGACGTACCAGTCTTCCGGCGCATCATACTGGGTATCCACTACCAAGTGAATAATATTAAGGTTCGGGTACAGACTCTTCAAGTCGTCTAAATCCACCGGCTCGAACCTCTTTTTGTTGTTCAGGTAGGCTTGCTCGGTCAGAGCATTGGACTGGTAGTCCTCTTTGGTACGAGCAAGTATGCGTCTGATGGCTACCTCCTGCGGGCAGTCGGTCTGCATAATGATAAAGGTCAGGTTGTGTCTGGCGGCTATCTCAGCGGCGCGTCTCCTCAGTGCCTGTGTAACAAAGGTGGCATCAATTATCACCCCATCGTTATTTTTCAGGCTTTCCTCCGCACGCCGGAAAGTCTCATCATAGACTGCGGTTCGTTTGCTCATATCCGAGGCAACTTTTTCATCGAAGATGTCCTCGTTTTTCAGCACTTCCAGTCTGATCAGGTCGGTCCTGAGGAGGGGATAGCCTTTAATCTTGGCTATCTCTTCGGTCGTCTCGGTCTTCCAGGTGCCGGGCAGTCCACAGGCAATTAGGACAAAACCGGTTCCCAATTCATTTTCGACAAACTTTATAAATGGTTCTCTCAATTTAGTGCCTCCTTCCTTGTGAGGTTGTTTATTAACCTCACCTCGCAATCTCCGGCTATAGGTAACCTGAAGTCGGCTCTGGTAGCTTTTTATACTCTTCTTTAGCTCTAATAATATCGGTGATAAGCTGGATAAGCTCTCTCAACTTCTTAGCCTTCTTGTCTTCGTTGATTATCTTGTCCTCCCACCACAGTTCCTTAATCTTGGAATCATACTGCACCCTAAAGTAATAGCTGTTATATGGAGTTACCATACCGACTGACTCCCCAGGGGATACAGAAACAGAAAATTTGTCAGGGTAGGCAAAGAAATCAATTTCAACCATCTTCTGGTAGATTCTATCTAACTCTTCTTCAGTCAAAGATAGATTCACGGTAATGGATGGCTCATTAACCATGTCTTTGGTGTATGTGTCCTCAAATGTGCTTAACTCATTCTTGGCTCCAACACCGTATTTAAATATCAGATTGAAATTGGATACTCCGGGTGCGGGGGCAGTACACCCTGCTGCCCCTGAAAGAGCAACCGCTAAAGTTGCCATTATTAACCAGAACTTTTTCATCTTAACTGATCATCCTATATACGATTCAGCGAGTTCAAAATATTTCCTGGCAGCAGTCAGGCTCTTCGTCTTTTCTTCCGCCGAAATATGCGGGTCGTCAAGTTTAAAGCTTTCCACTTTTCCACGGACGTAAGCCAGGTAGCACTTGTAGTAGTTGAGGAGTCGGGTCAGCTCCTTGTCCCCGCTGAAAGCTATATAGGCATCAACGAAAGTCTTGGACAGGTCCATACGCCCGTAGTTGTCTAGGTCCATCGCCAGAAAGGCAATCTCAGAAGCAACATCACAATACCGGAACCTGTCATTGAACTCGATGCAGTCGTAGATGCAGATGTCATCGGTAAAGCAGATGTGGGCGGCGTGAAGGTCTCCGTGGCAATCCCTTATTCTGCCATCGGTGATTCGTTTACGGAATAGAGGAGCGTTACTCTCAATAAAGCTGTTCGTGTGGTCTTTAATGTACCGATAACTTTTTTGAGAAATAGTGTTGCCGATATATTTTACTGTCTGGTTAAAATTTTCCTCAGTATTGGTAATAATGGTGCCAAGGTCACCAAAGGTGCTGATAGTGGCATTGGTCTCCGCTTTTTGGTGAAATTCGGCTATTCTTTTTGCCACACCGGTTATCATTTCTGCTGACACCCCCTTGGTGGTCAGTAGCACATTCAGCATCCTTTCCTGAGGGAGACGGCGCATTTTTACGGCATACTCGATAACCTTCCCCCTCCCCCCTACAGAAAAACCGCCTTTTTCTTGTGTGATTGATACTACGCCTAAATAGGTATTGGGGCAGAGGCGACGGTTAAGCTCAACCTCCCGCTGGCAGTAAAAATGACGCTTCTCCAGAGTAGTGTAGTCCAGATAGCCCAGGTCTACCGGCTTCTTCACCTTATATACGTAATTGCCGGTCAGAAAAATGAATGACATCTGGGTCTGCATCAGCTCTACCTTTGGCGAAGCATCGGGGTAGATTTCAGGGTCTAGGAGGGCTTGAACCATTTCTGGTAGTTGAGACATAAAAAATACCTCACTATGCTACGGTCTTGGAGATGCGGTGATTCCCAGCCAGTGGAGCAATTCAGCTAGTACCTGCGGATGATTGTCCCGGGTTACGGTGAGCAAATTTACCTGGGGCTGGCGCTTTATGGTATCTGCCCAGGCGTTAGGGCTGAGCATGATAGTCCCCAGAATCCTCGTCCCGCTATCAACCATCTGGCCCACCGTTTCCCGGAAAGCGGTTGAAAATAGCTCCATTTTGCCAATTTCGTCAACGACAACTAAATTGCCCTGTTGGGCCGCTCGACGAAGGGCGGGGATGCCTACCCGGTCCAAAGCCTCAATATCAACCCCATACTTGCTCACCCGGTATGGGCTATTGATACTGACGTGAGCCAGTATCGTCTCCTCCCCGTCCAGAGTGACCAGCCTGAAGCCTTCTCTCATCCCCCGGGTTCTTATTTCCTCGGTGTAGAAACCACCAGCCTTCCCCTTCATCCGGGCAACTACCTGTTTGACAAGGCTGGTCTTTCCCGTCCCCGGTCTGCCGGTGAGCAAATAGACTTGCTTCATTAGCTCTTGCCGCCCCAGGTAATTGGTCAGGCTGAGGCTTTCTCCGCCTTCCTCTTCGCCTCCATCTTCTTTCTCTTGCGCCGGTGTTTAAGAAGAGCCATTCTTTTTCTCTTGTTCATATCTACTTTAATAATTTAACCTAAACTAGCTTTTTTTGCCACTTCTGTCCTGGAACACCTTAACAAACCGGCGAAAAGAGCGGTCATAGGTCTTCTCCACTTCGGGAGGAAACACGCAACCGGGAAGCTCATCGGACTGAAGGTGATAGGAAATACACTCACAGCACCTGCCTTTTCTGGGACAGGGCTCGTAGCTACAGGAGCATTTGGCCCGGTTAACTTCAATCTGACATTCCATTTAGAGCCCTCGCTTAAAGATACCGTTTTCTTAAATAGGCTGACAGTTCAGTCAGCAGTTCCAGTGCTCTAGTGGATGCCTCCTTGGTTAAAGACGCTAGCGTACAGCTAGGAGTTAGCAGTGCCTGCTCAATCAATTGCTTGAAGCGGATGCCGTTTCTGGTGAAGGGTGCCATTGCCTCCTCAAGGCGGTCTTTAAGACTGGCAACTGTTTCTCCAGCCAGTGCCTCAGCTTGATTGGGAATAATCCCCCAGGCAATGGCACCATCCTTATCTAAAAACCTCTTTACCTCTGAAGTATAAAGACTCAGCGACTGAGCGTAGTTATAGGTGTCAAAACTCAGGATGTCAAGGCTGGTATCGAGCAGGACTGGCCAATCGGTATTGCCACAGCAGTGGACTCCCTTTAAGCCGCTGATGCCACCAAAGACTTCCTCCAGCAGGTTGATGACCTTCTCTTTGGATATTGAGACAAAGGCAGAGCCGAAGGATGACATATAAGGTTCGTCAACAAAGATGATGGTATTCTTTGAGATTTTGCTTAAAACCTTTTCCTGCCAGCCTGCTTTCAACCTGAGTAACCTGGCGGCGGCGTCAGCCAGGGTCTCATCATAGATAATGGCGCGGCGATTCTCATCAGTAATGGTCAGTCCCCAGCTTATTGGTCCCGTTACGTGACCCTTGACTGCCAGAGGAGACAGACTTTCTGTACTGAGGAAGGTGCGCAGACCAGCTGCAAAGTCCTGACCGATGGGGTATTTATCAAAATCGTTCTCTAAATAGGCGGTATAGAGCTGTTCCAGGGGCTTGCTCAAATCGCGCGAGCGGTCAACATAGATTTTATCCTCCTCAATTACCACCCCGGGGAAGCCCTCGCTGAACTGGGCATACATATTTTCCCGAAAGGAACGTCTGGGTAGCTGGGGCCAGGCGGGGACGTCTTTCAGGTAGCGGGTAATTAAAGAGCACGCCTCAACCGGGTCAGTGTGAGGCATACTGCCAATGATGGTTGGTAGGCAGCCAAACCTTACATCCGTCACAGGTTCTAATCCCTCCTTATTCTCCCCCTCCCTTATTATTAAGGAAAGGGGGCGGGTCACTGAAAGACCTCAAGAGACGTGCCCGGTCCTTACGAGTCAATAGCCCCTGCCCTGAAACGCTGACTCAGGGCTACCGAGGAGCGATAAGCTTTAACCTGTCGTTCTTGTTCCGCAGAGCTCCATCCTAGTAAGCGTCCCATCTCCCGGGCTACTGTCTCTACAGCATCCAGACCTTGGCATGGAGCCAAGCCGATAGCACTGCGTCGGAGCAGAAAGTCATTCACCGTCAGGGCTCCCTCCATCTGTGTGGCGTGCCATATCTGGGCAAGGATATCCGGGGAATGAGCACAGATAGTCTGACTCCCCCGGGCGTCATTGTGCGCCAGCTCCAGGACCTGGTATAAGCGTGAACCATAAAGGGCGTTAAGATGGGCTACTGTTTCCACCGAGAGCCCGTTATCCAGAGCCACCTGTGCCACCTTCCCCTGCCGGGCAGCCGGCGCTCCGGGTAGGCGAGCTTCTGCCGTACTACAGGGTACATTCAGGCCGAGCTTCCGGCACACCAGGTCTACCACCTCCTGGGCGATGGCCCTATAGCCGGTTATTTTGCCTCCCACCACCGAGATGAAGCCTTTGACGCTATCCGTCACCTCGTGGTCAATAACTCGGTGCTGACGCGAAACATTGGAGGCTCTGCCACTCCGGGAACCAGCCAGTGCCCGCAAACCGGCGGTGGTATAGAAGATTTCCTCTTCTTTAACCGAAGGAAAAGCATGCCGGACTTCGGTCAACAGGTAGTCAACATCCGAAGCCTCAGCGTGAACCGTATCGAGGTCTCCGGAGTAGTCAGTGTCAGTGGTGCCGATAAGGGTGTAACCCTGCCACGGGATGGCGAAGAAAAGACGTCCGTCAGCACGGGCAAAGAGAACCAGAGCATTATTACAGATATGGGGGGTGAGGAGGTGGACGCCCTTCGTCGTCCGTAGCATCGGCGCTGAGTGGTGGTCAAGCATATCTAAGACGCGACCCATCCAGGGGCCGGCCGCATTGACCAGCAGACGGGTCGCTATCTGATAGACCTCTCCCGATAGCGTGTCCTCCACCCGCACCCCGCTTACCGAGTCACCGTCTCTCAGCAGGTCGGTGACTCTGGCGTGGTTGGCGATGGAGGCGCCGCCCTCGGCGGCAGAGAGGACGTTTTCCAGGCAAAGTCGCTCAGCAAATGGTATCTGGCAGTCATAGTAGAGATAGGAGCCTATTAAACCATCCAGTTGAAGGTCTGGCTCCAGCTCCAGCGTCTCCCGACGAGAGAGATAGCGAAAGGAGGGGAGCGACTTGTCGTAGGAGAGGATGTCGTAGAGGCGCATACCCAGCGCCATAACCATTCGGCTCGAGTAGCCGGTCATGGGTATCAGGAAGGGGAGGGGATGAACCAGGTGAGGCGCAATCCTGAGGAGGACTTCCCGTTCTCGCATGTCCTGTCTCACCAGGCGAAACTCCAGTTGCCGCAGGTAGCGTAGACCGCCGTGAATCAGGCGTGTGGAGCGTGAAGTGGTGCCGTAGGCAAAGTCCTCCTTCTCCAGCAGTAACGTTTTGAGACCTCGTAGGGTTGCATCCCGGACAATACCGGTGCCAATGATGCCCCCGCCCACCACGACCAGGTCGAAGGTCTGTCTGGCGAAGTCATCAAAGTCCCTCTTTATGCCAGCTCCTGTGTTATTCACCACGCCATTAAGCTTACCATGCGACCGACCGGATAGACAACTGGTAAAACTTAGGATTGTTTACCAACCTCACCCCCTTTAAACACCCAGAAAAATCAAAGATTTTTCTGGGAACACCTCTCTAAATTTCAACTCCACTCCGTTGCTTCGGGCCAGATGCGGGCGAGTTCTCTAGCGAGGGGCTTATGTTCGGGGTCGGTCAGGTGTTTGTCTTTTTCAAAGAGCCTGATGGCTTCGCTGCGGGCGAGTTCTAATAGGGCGACATCGGAGAGCTTCGCCATACGGAGGTCGGGCAGACCGCTCTGCCGGGTGCCGAAGAATTCCCCGGGACCCCGCAATTTTAAGTCTTCTTCAGCCAGCTTAAAACCATTGTAGGTTTTCTCTATTATGTCCAGACGCTGCCTCGCCACCTGTGAAGGGTTCTCTGCCAGCAACATACAGTAGCTCTGCTCCGGTCCCCGCCCCACCCTGCCCCGGAACTGGTGTAGTTGCGACAGACCAAACCTATCGGCACTCTCGACCAGCATTACCG
>DAOUCV010000012.1:0-1792 GCA_034432095.1 Dehalococcoidales bacterium | reverse complement strand
CTGGATGGCCTCGCCTTTGATATCTACGTTAGCCAGGGCATTCAGGTAGCGCTGGTCAGCCTGGGTGGCTACCTGGTAGTAGCGCCAGATGTTGGCTACCCCCTTGCCCATGGGCACCCATCGCCACTCGTTGCCGATCCGTTTGAGGACCTTAAACTCGTGCGAATTGTTGAGCGTTGTCTCAATGCGCAGGACGCTATACTTGTCATACATCTTGATGGAGTTGCCAGCCATGGAATGCCTGACACACCACCCCTCGGGTCGCTTCCTGGCGCGAGTGGTGACCTCACCAGTGAAGTTGCCATGGAGCTTGCGTCCCAGAAAGCGCATGACGTTCTCGCAGGAAAAATCGAGGGTGGCGGCACGCACGAGGTCAGGCAGGATGCGCTCCAGAGCCTGACGACTCTTGAACATAACATCGATGGCCACCTCACATTGGTCTGTAACCCAGTAGTAGGTGCCGAAGCCGGCAGTTTCCACCATTGCCAGTTTCGGGTTTACTCGCCGGGCAAAAGCATCCAATACTCGATGCCACTCCCGATGGGCAAAGCCCTGGCACAATTGCTGGGCGGTTGCCAGGTCATCGATGGCCAGGAAGCAATTATCGTATCGCTCTGCCCGGATTCCTTGTTTTTGCAGCTGGCGACCCAACCACTCCCGGCCATTGATGTAGACCTGAATGGTGAAGGGGAACCAGCTTTGCAGGCGGATATGCATAAAGCCAAACTCCCTATCGAAAAGGTAGCAGTAAAAATGGAGACACTTACTGCGCTTGCGGACGATTTCGAGCTTATGGGTTTGGTGGTTCCCGCGCACAGAGAATGTCCTGCACATTTCTAGGGTAGCAAGTATACAAATGAGACCCTCGGTGATGTCATCTGTGGCGGCAATGGCACGGGCGAATTCTTCTTTGGACTGACCGGCCATGGCTTTGGTGACGGCATGGTCGAGATAAATGTAGGGGCGGCCAGCTTCACTCGCCATATTCTTAAGTTCTGCTTTCAATTCTTCCGTGGTATTGGTGGCATAGGTCTTAAAGTCCTTGAGCAATACACCCTGCTTGTCCAGAAACCGTTTAAAGCCATCTGGCCTATACAGCCCAGTGAGGTGGCCCCTGAAGATAATACGATCGTACATACTCAAGGTACCTTTAATCTCGTTCTGGTACTTACTAAGGAACTCCTCCATAACCTGTCTCCTCCGATGCGGTTGTCGTTGGGATTAACCAACCTCTATTATGCCGGAAAGACAGGGCGTGGAGCATCTCCGAAGATATCCGAACATCTCCCCTTTTGGTTGCGGCCGGAGGCCGCGCTATGACATCGGTCCCCCCTTCACTATCTCGTCTTTCTACTATCCTACCAGTTTAGCCCAGTTACTGAAAGGGGGTTTTCACACAGTCTGACGTGGATGTGGTTAACAAATGCTACGGAACTAACACTAACCCCGTTGGCAGTCACTATCGGTTTCAATGGTCTAAGTAAACGCTCGATTTCTTTCCTGGCAGCTGGTGCTTCTGTCAGCTGAACATCTACGTCTAAAGTTACATCCCATTCCGGTTGCACTGCCTCGATGTAGGCACATACCGTCCGCCGCCTTACCTCTTTGAGCCCTGCCAGCAGCCTGGATTCGGGCGGTATGAAACTACCCTGCAACGGTGTTGCCATCACTGTCCCATCATGGAACTTATCAAGCCACTGCCGGGCAGTTTCCGGTGCCGGCGGTTGGTAACCCAGTATGATACCCAGTCCAGCATCATCCCTGAGACGCTGCATATCCTCAATGCACTCGC
>DAOUCV010000011.1:0-8334 GCA_034432095.1 Dehalococcoidales bacterium | reverse complement strand
TTGCTCCATACATTCCTCCTTTTTACTGAGGAATGTATCAACGGAGTTCACTTTTCAAGCGTTAACGGTTCACTTTTCAAGCAAAAAGAGTTCACTTTTCAGTCGTAAATAAGATGTGATTTTGAGGGTATTGACAAAGAGCCCGAAAATTGTTATAAATCCTAGCGTTATACCTAGAAATTCAAGGTGTCTTGGAAGCAAGATGACACAGCCAAGAATAGAATACGAGAAGCTCACCGCCGGCTATGAGTTCGTTCCGACCAGCTTCAAGTTGGACAGTAGAATGGTAATGGCATACCTCAAGGCAGTTGAAGACAATAACCGCATCTATAAGGAAGACAAGATTGCCCCGCCGATGGCGATTGCGGCACTGGCGATGGCAGCCCTGTCCTCAGGGCTGGACTTGCCGCCCGGCGCCATTCATGTTTCCCAAGAGCTGGAGTTCATCAATACGGCACACATCGACGAAATGCTCACGAGCTATGCTAGGGTTAATCGCAAAGTGGAGCGGGGCAAGTTCCATATGCTGAGTATCGGCATTCACGTAGAAAATCAAAAGAAGACAACAGTAATAACCGGAGAGACCAGCTTTATCCTGCCCTTGTCGTGATGGAGCAATAGTAGTGACATCAGGACTGAAATTAAATGAGTTGAGTGTCGGCATGAGGCTGCCGGAATTAAAGAGGCTGGTCACACAGGAACATATCAACCTCTATGCCGAAGCTAGCAGGGACTTCAATCCGATTCATATTGACGCAGAATTCGCCAGACAGACCCCACTGGGTGGCACGATTGCTCATGGTATGCTCATCCTGTCCTATATTTCCCAATTGATGACGAATAGCTTCGGGGAAAGCTGGCTTGGCACTGGCAAACTCAGCGCCAGGTTCAAAGCCCCGGCCCGCCCGGGAGATACCATAACCGTGAGTGGCAAGATAACCAAAATGCAAAAGGACGAAGGGTCCATCTCAATCTATTGTGATGTCGCTTGCCAGAACCAGCGGAATGAGCCGGTAATAATTGGCGAGACGAAAGTGAGGGTGAAAGCATGATGAAGATAGCAGTTGATGCCATGGGTGGCGACTTTGCGCCTGAAGAAATTGTCAAGGGTTCGGTTTTAGCAGGTAAGGAGTATGGCGTTGGTATTATTCTGGTCGGACCGGAGGAACGTATCCGGGCAGAGCTGGCTAAATATGATACTTCCCGCTTGGAGATTGAAATAGTCCATACCGATGAATACCTGATTGAAGGCGAACCTCCTGCCTACACCTTGCGCAAAAAGAGAAACGCCTCAATCATGTTAGCCACCAAGCTGGTAAGGGAGGGACAGGCTTCAGCTGTGGTTGGCGTCGGTCCAACGGGAGGCGTGTTTGCCTCAGCCTTGCAGGTACTGGGCACTCTGGAAGGCTTGTCCCGGCCCGTCGTTGGCGGGCAGTTTCTCGGCTTTGCTCCCAATACCACGGTAATTGACCTGGGTGGCAATGTTGACTCCCGTCCGGACCAGCTTCTAGATTTCGGCATCATTGGCATGGTCTACGCTCGCAAATGGATGAACATCCCCAACCCAACCATTGCTCTGCTCAGTAATGGTCTCGAAGAAGGGAAAGGCAATGAAGTGGTCAAGGAGGCTTACAACCTCTTCAAAAAGTCCGGTCTGAATTTCATCGGCTATGTGGAAGGCAACGATATAGCCTACGGTAAGGCAAACGTTGTCATCTGTGATGGTTTTGTGGGTAACGCGGTGGTCAAGTTCTGTGAGGGGCTGGGCGGTGTTATTGCTCAGTGGCTCGAGGAAACATTACAGAACAAGCTGCCAGAAAAGGAGGTCAAAGAGATTGTTACGGCACTGAAACGGGCGACTATCTCAGCCGATACGGTAGGCGGTGGGCCATTATGGGGTATAAACGGCGTTGTCTGCAAGGCACACGGTCGGAGCAAGGCACTCGAGGTAGCCAAAACCATCGGTACCGCCAAAGAGATGGTCGAAATAGGCCTGGTGGACATATTAAAGTCAGAACTAGCTGCCGTTAGAAGTAAAATCAACATTGGCTAACCAAATACTTGAGTGAAGGAGTTTACTAGAGATGTCCGTTAATACATCAGTTGAAGAAACGGTGAAAAAGATTGCCGCAAGGATTCTACGCAAGCCAGATATTGTTATTGCTCCAACCACCACCTTTAAGGACTTTGGTGCTGACTCTCTTGACATAGTCCAGATACTGGTGGCGGTGGAAGACACCTTTGATATTGAGCTGAATGACGAAGAACTCCAAAACATTACCGATACGGCGGGATTCATTGCCTATGTCGAGCGTAAGATAGCCGAGAAGGCTGGGAAAGCGCCCCAATAAGCGGGGAAAGAGATGTCATTCAAAGGTAAAGTGGCTCTGATAACGGGTGGCTCAAGGGGCATCGGCCGGGCGATAACTCTCAAGATGGCCTCTGAAGGAGCCGATGTCATTATTAACTTTTTCCGCAAGCGGGATACTGCGGAAAGCACCGCTGAAGCGGCTCGCCGCAAGGGAGTTAGCGCTCATATCATTAAAGCCAACCTCGCTGAACCGGAGAAGGTCGACAGCATGTTTGCCGAAGTCGAGGAAAAGTTTGGTCGACTGGACATTTTGGTCAACAACGCCGCTTCCGGTGTGCCCCGGACAGCTATGGAGCTGGACTTTGACGGCTGGGACTGGACGATGAACATCAATGCCCGGGCTGCCCTACTCTGTGCTCAGCGAGCCGCCAGACTGATGAAAAACGGTGGCACCATTATCAATATCTCCAGCCTTGGTTCCAAATTAGTTATGCCGATTTATACGGCGGTGGGCGTCTCCAAAGCGGCGCTAGAGGCTCTTACCCGTTACCTGGCTATTGAGCTGGCTCCCAGGGGAATACGGGTCAATGCGGTTTCGGCAGCGGCTGTGGAAACGGAAGCCCTGAAACTATACACGGCTGACCCCAATTTACCCCGACCGATGGTGACCAATACCCCGGCAGGGCGAATGGTGCAGCCGGAGGATATAGCTAACGTGGTGGCTTTTCTGTGCAGTGAGGCCGCCGCCATGATAAGAGGCCAGATTATCGTCATTGACGGCGGGCTATCCCTGACTTCACTGGGTTACGTGAACCAAACGGCAGGCAAAGGAGACCGGAATGTCTCAACCTAGAGTAGTGGTGACCGGGCTTGGGGCGGTTACCCCCCTGGGGCTCAGTGTGGACGAATTCTGGCAGGGACTGATCAACGGCAGGTCGGGCATTGGTCCGATAACCAAGTTTGACGCCAGCAGGTTCCCGGCCAAGGTGGCGGCTGAAGTCAGGGGGTTTGAGCCGACCAATTATATGGACATCAAACGAGTTGACCGCACGGCTCTTTGCACCCAATACGCTATCGCCGCTACCAGAATGGCACTGACAGCGGCCCAGGTGGATGTAGCCAAAGAGAAACCGGAAAGGCTGGGGGTCATAATTGCCACGACCGGTGGCGTTGACCTGCTCCTTGACCAGGGCGAGGTTCTCAGAAACCGGGGACCGCTGCGAATCGACCCGCTATTACTCAGTAAGGTCGCTCCCTGTATGGTGCCGGCTATAGTCGGACTGGAATTTGGGCTGAAAGGTCCCAATAGTAGCCTGAACAGTGCCTGCGCCAGTGGTAGCGATGCCCTGGGCACAGCCCTGAACCTGTTGCGGCTGGGCCACGCCGATATAATTTTAGCAGGTGGTGCCGAAAGTCAGGTAAACCCATTAGCCATCGCTCTTACCGGCCGAGTTGGCGCACTCAGTCGCGAGGCGGACCCGAAGAAAGCCTGCCGACCCTTCGACCTTAAACGGAGTGGCATGGTCTTTGGCGAAGGTGCGGCTATTCTGGTACTGGAGACCTTAACGCACGCCCAGCAGCGTGGGGCACCAATACTGGCTGAGCTGGCTGGCGCCGGCTGGTCGTTCGATGCTTTCAACGAGACCGCCCCTGACCCCAGCCAAGAAGCTGTTGCTATGAAGATGGCACTTCAGGATGCTGGTGTTTCCCCGGAAGAGGTTGACTATATTAACGCCCACGGCACCAGCACCAGATTTAACGATGCCGCAGAGACCAAGGCTGTGAAGCTTGTCTTTGGTGAGCGTGCCTATAAGGTGCCAATTAGCTCGAACAAGTCGATGATTGGGCACCTGGCCTGTGCGGCAGGAGCGGTGGAAGCCATTGCGGCGGTGATGACCGTAAAGGAAGGTATTATTCCACCCACGATTAACTACGAAACGCCCGACCCGGAGTGTGACCTCGATTATGTGCCGAATATAGCCCGTCGGCAGACGGTGAACGTGTGCCTCTCCAACTCCTTCGGTATGGGCGGGCAAAACTGCTGCATTGTATTAAAACGATTTCCCTAACTCCAAGGAATAGGGGATGTGGAACTAAAAGGTTTGGAAGGAAAAGTAGCCCTGGTGACTGGTGCCTCCCGTGGTCTGGGAAGAGCTATCGCCATTAAGCTGGCCTCCTGCGGTGTTAAAGTGGCTTTGAATTACCTGGCTAATGATAAAGAAGCCAGTAAGGTAGTCAAAGAAATTGCGAGCCTGGGTGGCGAAGCAACACCATACAAAGCCAACGTAGCTGATGCCAGCGCCGTTCGTGAGATGACCCGACAAATTGTTAAACAGTGGGGCAGGATCAATATTCTGGTCAATAATGCCGGTATTGTCAAAGATAATCTCCTGCCCCGAATGGCGGACGATGCTTGGGACGAAGTGATAAACACTAATTTGCGAGGTGCCTATCTGTGCACTAAGTATGCCCTGCGCTCCATGATGGAACAGCCCTGGGGAAGAATTATCAACATTGCTTCTCTAGCCGGTCTGGTGGGCAATGTGGGACAGGCGAACTACTCAGCATCCAAGGGTGGCCTGATTGCTTTTACCAAGGCTATGGCCAGGGAGGTCGGTCCACGAAACATAACGGTAAATGCCATAGCCCCCGGTTTTATCACTACCGAGATGACTGATAGGCTGCCTCAGGAAGCCAAAGATGCCATACTGGCTCGCATCCCGTTAAAGCGTTTTGGTACACCGGCTGATGTGGCGGAACTGGTGGCTTTTCTGGCTAGCGAGCAGGCAGGTTATATAACGGCGCAGGTTATCTGCGTTGACGGCGGAGTAATATAAGATTTTGGCTAAATCATGGCTAATGTAGGTATCATCACCGACACTGTGGCCTGTGTGCCCGCAGAGAAAATCAAGGAATACGGCATACGTATTGTACCATTTGCTTTGAATATTGACGGAAAAACGTACCTGGACCAGTTGGACATTACTCCGGACGAGTTCTGGAAGATGTTCAAGAGCATAAAAGAGTTGACCACCGGAGCTCCCGCCCTGGGAGAATTCACCAAAGTATTTAAAGACCTGAGCAAATCTACCAATGACATTGTCTGCACTTTTGTTTCTAAGCGGCTGAGCGCAATGTATGAAGCGGCAACAGAGGCCAGGGAATTAGTTAAGAAAGAAAACCCGAGGCTCAATATCGAGGTCGTGGATAGCAATAGCGCCGCTGGAGCCGAAGGTTTCATCGTCCTGGAAATGGCTCGTGCGGCTCAGGCGGGTAAAAGCCTGGCAGAAGTGGTGAAAGTAGCCCAAGATATGGTCCCCAGGGTAAAGTTTCTCATTGGGATGGAGACCCTCAAGTACCTTATCAAGGGTGGCCGGGCCCCGAAGACTGCTTACGCGGGCGAGCTATTCGGGGTGAAACCAATTGTTGGCATGGTCAATAACACCGGTGTCGTAGACAACATAGGCAGAGCCAGAGGCAAGCAGAATTGCATGCTCAGACTTGTTGAACTTATCAAAGATTATAGTGATACAAGCCGGCCAATGCACGTCAATGTCCACTATACAGACAACATTGAGGACGGCAAGCGATTGTCAGAGCTCATCAGGTCCCGGTATAGCTGCACAGAGGTCTATCTGACTCCGTTTACCCCGGTGATGTGCGCTCACACCGGCCCAGTATTTGCTGTCTCCTTTTATACCTAGTTTACCAAACCGGAAAGGAGGAGCATGCGGCGGCCCGAAATCATCGATGGAAAAGACTTTAGGGAGGCGTTTATCGCCGCTACCAGCTGGCTGGAAAAGATTGTCCTCGATATAAATGCCTTAAATGTTTACCCTGTGCCGGATGGCGACTGTGGTACGAATGTGCTGTTCACCATGCGTGCCAGTCTAGCTGAAGCTGCCCAGACCAGTGACGGCACAATATCGGCAGTAGTCCGAGCTATGGCAAAAGGGGCCTTAATGGGTTCCCGAGGCAATAGCGGCGTAATCCTGTCACAGATCTGGCGTGGCCTGGCGAAAAGCTTGGAAGAAAAGGAAGCCATCGATGGGAAGGGACTGGCTGAGGCTTTAGAAGAAGCTTCAAAAACAGCTTATCAGGTATTGAGTAACCCGGTTGAGGGTACGATCCTGACGGTAATCAACAGGGCGGCTTCTGCCGCCGCTAAGCAGGTAGCCAGCGGCGATGGTAACCTGCTCTCCATCTTAGAGACCACTGTTGAGGCGGCTAAGGCATCAGTAGCTGATACCCCCAACCTGCTCTCGGTCTTAAAGGAAGCGGGGGTGGTGGATGCGGGGGGACATGCCCTATTCACCCTGCTGGAAGGAGCTCTGCTCTATCTTAAAGGCGAATTAGATAATCGTTCCCCGCAATTGATAGCCAGTAGCCTGCCATTGGTCGGTAGCCCGGTGCAGCTTCCGGCTATTGAGGAACCCTACGGCTTTTGCACTCAATTTCTGATAAAGGGTGAAAGACTGGATGTTGGTAAGGTCAGAGAAAGGCTCCATAATATGGGAAAGTCACTGATTGTTGTCGGTGATTCACAAACCATCCGAGTCCATGTTCACACACCAACCCCAGCCAGCGTCACCAGAGAGGCTTCCCTTTTCGGCGCTCTTTCTGATGTTAACATCCGCAATATGGACGAGCAACATAAGGATTTCCTGTTAATGCACGAACGACAAACGACAAAGCAAAGAGCGTCTGTTGTCGCTGTGGTCAACGGGGACGGGCTGGCTAAGGTTTTTTGCGACCTCGGTGCCTCCGCCATTATTCCCGGGGGGCAGACAATGAATCCGAGCACTAGGGATATACTTGAAGCGGTTGAAGCCGTACCTTCGGATAACGTTATCATCCTGCCCAACAACAAAAACATCATTCCTGCCGCCCAGCAGGTTAAGTATCTAACCAAGAAGAACCTTAAGGTGGTCCCCACCGAGACCATACCGCAGGGAGTCTCTGCACTCGTTGCCTTTGTCCCCGAGGCTGACTTTGAGACCAATGCCGAACGAATGGCTGAAGCTAAAGCTACGGTGAAAACAATCGAAATCACGCGGGCAAGTCGCGCTACCCGATTAAGCGGCTTAGATATTAGCGAGGGGCAGGCGATTGGTCTGCTCGATGGTAAACTGCTAGCTGCCGGTGATAAGGTTGATGAAGTCATATTTGACTTTCTGGCGAGAATCGGTTTAGATGGGGCTAGCCTTGTCACCATCTACTACGGTGCCGATACCAGTGAGGTTGAGGCAGATCAGATAAGTAGCAAGATTCGTCAGCAGTATCCAACACCTGAGGTTGGGGTAGTTAACGGTGGTCAACCTCACTATAACTACATTATTTCTGTGGAATAGTCATGCCACTTATAGACCTCATAAGATTAGGAGACACGGGAAAAGAGAAACTAGAGGTGAATGGGTCCGAGGCTAAGAGACCCGTGGCACTTCGATAAAGAAGAGGAGTGGAAAATTTTATCTCCACTCCTCTTCTAATCAGGCTGCCTCTACGTTACCAAGCTTAGTAGCCCATAGATTTCTTAAGAGCCGGGTCAATCCAGATGCCCTTAAAGATGTCGCTCATGTTAGCCCAACCTGACCAGCTTATGCCGTACCAATTCTGCACCCAGGGCCACCACATGTTGTATATGTATTGCGCCGGAGGGAATATTCCCCAAGCCAGAGACAGTTCGTATCGAGCTGCCTCTCTCATTGTCTTGTAGTAGTTCTCGGGGTTCTTTACCATGTCTCGGGCAATAATTATGCCCACTTCGTCGAAGTACGGGTCGTCAATACAAGCGATGTTTTCGACCATTCCTCGTTTGGTCATAAGCTGTTCAAAAGGAGCCCAAATCCCGGCAAGGGGACCATAGAACATTTCGTCATATCCCTTAGCTGTGCGTACACTCCACCATGATACTGTAACATTTTGGTCGGTTGAGGTTGACAGTAAAGAGAGAGACCTCACAGAACCCGGAATGGCTTCAAGTAAGCTAATCTTTGGATTAAGGAGGTCTCTCAATGGAAAGC
>DAOUCV010000010.1:0-12789 GCA_034432095.1 Dehalococcoidales bacterium | reverse complement strand
GCCCATGTTTGCCCGGCGGACCGCCGAGATAAACAAGCTCATCCCTCAGCTCTATCTTCACGGTCTGGCCCTGGGGGACTTCGACTTAGCGCTGAGAGGCCTGCTGGGTGAAGGTGCGCCGGTCTCGGCCAGCACGGTCGCTCGCCTGAAGGAAGGCTGGCAGGATGAGTGGGATGAATGGAAGAACCGCCCTCTGGATGGGTTGGAAGTGCTCTTCCTGTGGGTAGATGGAATCTATGTCAAGGCGGGGCTGGAGAAGGAGAAGGCGGCGCTCCTAGTAATCGTCGGCGGGCTCGCGGATGGACGGAAGGTGATCCTGGCAGTGAAGCCGGGCTACCGGGAATCGACCGAGAGTTGGTCTGGTGTGTTGCGAGACCTCAAGGAACGTGGCATGAACTGTCCCCGCCTAGTTACGGGAGACGGCAATCTTGGCATCTGGGGCGCCCTCGCGAACGTCTATCCTGACGCCGCGGAGCAGCGCTGCTGGAACCACAAAATCGTCAACGTAATGGACAAGTTACCCAAGAAGGTGCAGCCGCAGGCTAAACGGAGGCTGCAGGACATCGCTTATGCCGAGAGCCGGCCGGAGGCCGAAGAGAAACGAGACCTGTTCCTGCACTGGTGTCGGAAAGAAGGCTACCGGGCAGGATAGCATCTATCCTAAATATAAACTCCCACACTCTATTTGATTAGCTTCCGTAATGTCCTGCCGGTGGCCTTGCCGGCTGTCCGCCTAGCTATCCTCTTACCCACCTTACCCTTCTGGACGGCGTTAATGTCACCCATTATTTTGGCCACCTTATATAGAGAACTTCGCAATCCCATAGCTTGTTTCCCCCTGTATATGCTCAATCGATTTGCTCATCTGGTAAGCAATTTGTCACTGGATGTGGTCAACACGCAGGCGGACAGTGCCAGTCTCATCCCAAGTGGTCACCAGCAAGTCGCCCACCAGTGTGGTGTGAACTCTGTTGGTGCCGCTGGCAACCAAGGCTTCTTTGTTGACCATTGTGCCATCTGGAGCCAGCAACAGCCTCACCAGCGCGCCGCTGTCATCCGCCGGTAATGGGCCTGGCTGTGCAGAAGACGTCTTCTGGCGCGGGGAAACACCGGTGCGGACACGGAGATGCACAATAGTATAACCGCTGGCTAAGCGGACGGCAGTGGCCATAACGGCATTCGTACCATCTTCATCAAAGACGGGTTTAATCTCCACCGGGCGCCACGAGCCGTCAAACCTGATAGCCCACACCGCGCTGGTGGCCGTGGGATTTAAGGATTCGGTGGCAAAGAGAAGATAGCCGTCTTCTAGTAAAATGGCACTGGAGCCATTGGTATGGGTGTAGATACCCCCACCGATGCGCACCTGCCCGGTCTTCTTCGCCTGTAAGTCGAAGTGGTGGACGGTGTGCCCGTAGCCCGGCACGAAATGACCGACCGCCACGCCCCCAGGCTCGGCCACCAGGAACATGTCATTGGTGGGGCCGTCGGTATGTCCAACAGGGACGATGGCGAGGCGTTTGAAATCTTTGTCCAGCTTGAGCAGGTAACTGGTGCTGTCTCCAGCCACGGAGAAGACCAGCCAGTGATAATCATGAGCAAAGATGTGCCAGTGGTCGGCGATGGGCAAGCCTCCCGTGTCGGCCGGACTGGCCACGGTCTGCCATGAGATGGTGGCGCTAGGGTCGGTTACATTCAGGCGGCACATCAGGAGCTTGCCATCAGACTCCGCTGAAAGAGCGAGCTGTGGGCTACCGTCATCAACGGCGAATAGCCATAAACCAGCTCCCGGGATAGTCCTGGGAGCAAGGACGGACACAATATTGGGTGGGGCAGCGGAGGATACTGGTGCGGCAGACGACACCAGTTTACCGCTTATGCTTCTTATCACTGAAGGCTTGTCCGTGACATTCCAGTAATAGACCCGATATGTACCACTGGTAACCTCAACGATTGCCGGGTCAATGTTGTTTTCGCCTTGAAGCACCGATTGGCGATTGGTGAAGTTAATCCCATCCTTTGATGTAAAGCTGTAAATTCCAGGCTGGGCATCAGTAAGCTTGCCTTTGGAGCACATGGGAAAAGCCACCGCCAGCATGAGATACTCACCGCTGGCAAGCCTTATCACCGCCGGGTCAACGAAGCCGGGGAGCACAGGCCCCTCTCTGGTAAAGTTCAGCCCATCTTCAGATATGGCAGAGACGATACCATGTCCGACGTCGGTGCCGTCCGAGACATAGTAGATTCTGACTTTACCATCCGGCAATAAAATCACCTCTGGCACAGAAGCCCAGCCGCCATCGGGGGTCTGCTGCGAATCAATCCTCACGCCTTCCTTCTCAAAGCTCAGCCCATCTGTAGATATTGCCGAAAAAACGCTGTGCACGGCCTGCCCCGGACCACCCCCGCCGGTGGCGCCCTTGTAGTACATCCTAACCCTGCCGTCCTTGAGTTTCACCAGGGTAGGGTCACTGACAATCATCTCCGCGCTACCGGCACTGCCCGAAGACACCCTCACACCTGCCTCTTTGGTGAAGTTAAGTCCATCCCGAGATATTGCCGAGAGTATGCCGCCGGGTCCGCCGTAGTACAGCCTGAACTTGCCATCCTCCAGCCGTAAGATGTTGGGGACACTGGCATCTTCAAGACGGATTCCTGAGTCGACCGTCCAGACAAACTGTATTCCGATGTCCTTACTCTCTGGCTTTGGTACCGGAGTGGGTGTGGGTTCTGACGCAGGAGTTGGAGCTGGCGATTGCTCGGGTGCCGCCGGTGGAGTTATCACGGGCGGTGATGTTGTTGCTGGCACACGAGAGGGAGAGGGCACCGCGTCCGTCGCCGATGGTGAAGCAGGTACTGGGTTGGGAGGTGCAGGTGTACAGCCTGCGGCAAGCAGTAACAGCAGACAGAAGATAATACCGATGTACTTCATTTTCGTGCCATCTGTCCAAGTCCATCCGCGGGGATTATAAGTCATAGCCTGCGATAACACAAGCTCATTTATCCGCCTCTATGCACTCGTAGCTACGACCTGTGCTCCTGCCAAGACTGGATAACCTCCGCTCCAGGGTGACCGGGTGGGGTGGAATATAGCTACGATTTTGAGGTCTTAAGAATGGGCGAAAACCACCCGTTTAGCTTCAGTGGGTAGCCCACTGGCCGACCATCTCAGGCATAGTGGTTAGACCAGCAGGCAGCCACCTTAGCTTCAGTGGCTCAAAAAGATAGAAAATGGCCGACCAATTTTCTGGGGTGGTAAAGCCACAGGCACCCTGAGTCATGACTGCTCTCGGGATGGTAATAGCAGACGGGGCTTTTAACTCATGCCGATGCGAAACATTTTTGTACCGCAGCTTGGGCAGACACCCTGGGTAGCCGATTTACCATTCTTCATAATAATGCTTTTGGCATCCTTCATCTCTTTCTTTGCCCGGCATTTAACACAATATGCTTGCATGTGTCCTCCTTTAATGGCATTCATAAGGCAGAATAGCAGAGTAACAACCCAGGCGTCAACGTCATCGTCCCCGGTCACCCCAGACCGTCGGTATTATGACTTGCGCAACGCCGGTCACCATATACTCCTATCCAGCCTTATTCCTTCGTATAGATAGTTTGGTAGATTGTTTGTATTTATAGTTAGAGAGCCCTTCATGCGGAAATCTATCTACACATCGACGACTTCGTAGCTACGACCTCGCAGACACGACCTCAGTAGCTACGACCTGTGCTATTGCCAAGACTGGACAGCTCTGCTCCAGGGTTACCCTTGGGAGAGCAAAATTCGGCTACAAAAAGGACGTGTCGGCTATCCACAGGCGGGCTATTCACAGCGGCTATTCACAGTGTAGGCGTGGCCTGTGAGCGCCACAAGCTCTATCTAGGGGAAAAATGGGCAAGGTAAAACCCTGTGGGCACGGAACGAAACCCCTGTGGGCACGGTTTGTGGCGACAGTGGACACGGGGTGCGGGAGGATGTATACCTGCAAGGTATGTGGCAGAAAGTTTAAGTCGATAAAGGGCTCTGGGAGGGCGTGCTTCAATACCCCTCTAACATTCATAGACCGTCTCAGGCTAATTTCACCAGTAAATACAGCAAGTAGCTACAGCAAGTACATACGGCAGCAGTAAATATGGCAGCGAGGAGTTTGGGTGCGGTGCCACCGTATGGCGGCGGGGGGTCACCAGGGGTGTAGCCCTACAATATACCCAGAATTGGCTGCCCGCATAGCTAAACCGTGCAGTTTCGTGCGGGTGTGGCGCAGGTGGAGGGTGCAGTTTTCAGAAGCCAACTGCATAGCTGGGGTGCGGTGGCGATGCGGCGTCAGCGTAGGCGGCTACATACCAAAGCACAGTGGCTTCAGCTTTCCTCCGAGAGCCGCGGGGTAACCCCCGGGCCGGGGTAAAAGGTGAGTTGAGAGAACTGATTCGGCTATTTACCAGCGGCTATTTACCACGGCTATATACCGGTAGACACCGCTGGTGTGTGTGACCGATAAAATGACCGTCCGACCAAGGTGGAAGATGGACAGTCTGGCGTCAGATGCCTTCGTCAGGATTTCAGGTTTTCCCTGGCTGGCTGAACCTGCCTTGAATACTCAGCACGCAGAAACGCCTTCCAATCGTCATCAATCTCAGAGGGAGCCTCCAGCAGATGCTGGCAGTAGTTCATTTCCTCCTGCACACCTTCCAGTTGCTTGGAGTAACCGGGCAGCAGCCGGCACCAGTAACGGCGCTGTCTGAGCACATCAAGATGTTTCCTCAGACATTCGCTCAGAAATTCCCGTTCTATGGCCTGATTCTCGTTTCGGACTTCACCCCAGTTCTGGAAGTAGTGGTAAGCTGTGTCGTGATTGATACCCAGCTTGAGGCTGACCTCATCCAACCCCCATCCCAGGTCAAACAGCTTAAATGCCTCCATTTCCGTATCAAGCTCGGCCAGCCTGCGCTTCTTTTCTTCGGCAACATAGGATTCCAAGTTCTGCTGTGTTTGCCGAATCGCCTTTTTGAGTTCAGCCAGCCTGCTCTCCAGTCCACTGACCTCGGCTAATCGGCGGTTTATTTCTTCATCGGCCATCCCAGCCCCCAGTTTAACGAGGTTGCCATAAGAAAGACCAGTTTTGGCCCTGACTTCCTCTAACTGGTGAAATAGCTCCCGGTCCACCCGGAAAGTAACGACCTTTGTCTTTGCTTCGTATCTTTCTCTTGCTGTTGTCATATATACCTCCCGTATTACCATGTCTGTATACCACGTCCGTATACCATACCCTGCGGGCTAATCAACTATGCTTCCAGGAGGCGGAGGGGGTGACCGGCTCCACTCCTGTATATAGCATCCGCTGATTAAGTTGCTATAGTCACCCGCTTGCTGTTGGGCATGATTCCGGCATGGTATACACACCTTGTATGCAAGCATGATCACCATTTCAGCTTCCTCGCTTCTGCGCTACCAGTCGGAGAGTGAAGGGGAATTTAGGTGTATTGTGCTCATGCAACCAAGATGGCGTGTGCACAATAACATCATCGGCTACAGGCAGGACACCGGTAATTTCAATGGTCTCGCCATCCAGCCATACGGTGATGTTGAGCATATCAAGCACCTGGCGCTTGCCTTCAAAGTCCAGTACGCCCATCCTGCTCTGCATGCGCTCAATAAAGCTCTCCAGCTTGGGTATGCTGATAGCGGCATCACGGCTGGCTTTAATCTGTGTCTCAAAGCGTTTGTGGACACCGGGCTTTGGGACAAATTCTACAGGAAGGATTAGGCAAAACCGAATAGCGAAAGAGGGGCTGACCGCCCCTCTCAGGTAAAGGGGGTCGGGAAGCCCTGGAGGAGACCGATCCCCTTACTTTTTGGTCGGTTCGTAGGGAGAGCTAACCCATTCACTCTGGCACCTAGCCTCGGTTAAGTGCGAGGGATGAGCGGGCTAGACCCGGTCAAGCTATAGGGCTACCCATGCCCAAAATCAGGGCTAGAAGGGGGGGTGAGTAAGGATGCCTATAAAATGGAGTGCTACAAAGGTAAATGAGGCTATGGATGAAGTAGAGCACCAGATTAGTCTGTCCGAAGCATTTCTTAGTGAAGCCAGAGCAAAGGCAAGTAACGCTAGAACCATAGCTAATCTACCAGGCTATATTGATGACCGCCTCTCACGGCTAATCTGGGAGATTGAGCGGATAGAGCGTGTCAAAGATGCTATCAAAGCTGTTCGCAGCGCCATCCCAGAAGGGGCGATTGAGGCGAAGCGGGAAAGGCCAAGGCACGGCAACCAGCAAGCCCTTATCTAAAAACTGCCGAATTTGAAGGGGCAACTATGCCCAAAATCAGACAGAGGTGAGACCATGCACAACCTACTTGACCAGCTATGGGAGCTGGACAAAGAGAACAGCTATGCCAGATTAACCATTACCCCCATAAGGGAAGCCAGCAAGGGGTATTACCAGTGGCATGAGGAAGTCCAAATTAGACCCTATCCTAACCCCTTTGGCTATGGGGGTCAGTGGGGAAGTGGGACAGCTTATAGCGAGGCGGAAATAGAACGGCTAGCCAAACGCTTTCGGCGCTACCTTTGGGAATGGCAAGAGCGTGGCTTGGAGAGGATTGAGATAATCCGCAAGCCTGAGATGACGCTAACTGAATACAACAACGAGCGCCGACGAGAGTGGCTTGAGCGCCATCATGAAACTGCTAGTGCTGTAGCCAAGCTATCAACCCAGCTTTCGCTAATGTAGCCTGAAGGAAAGGGGGTGATTTTATGACAGGTCAGCTCGGTCTCTTTGAAAAGGCGGAGGTCAAGCTGGAGAAGCCAGAGCCAGTGACCGCGATTCGGGTAGGCTCAAGGGTAGTTCAAATCCCGCTCCGCAAGAAGCGGAGAGAGGCTATCAAACGGCTGATGGAAATCCTCGCTGAGCTGGAAGGGAAAGATGTCCATATCGGCTCATATGACGCCGGTGGACGGCACTTCTGGCTTGATAACCTCAAGCTCCCCAGGCTCAAGCTGGATTTTTATCCTATGCGAGTCAGCGATGACGAGAACTACACCCCCAGCGTCATCGTCCTGTGGGGCAGCCGAAGTGCCCAAGTCAGGATATTTACTGATTACCTCGTAGCTGTGCGAGAGCAGGAATACCAGGGCTACTGGCACTACCTGCTTGATTTCCGCAACGGCACCTGGGAATACCCGATAGACAACTATAGGTGCCATTATGCCTGTCTGACCATTACCAGGTTCAAGGACTAAGAGAGCTGACGCCTCTCTTAGTCCAAAGGGCAACTATTGCCAAAAACACGACTGAAAGGGGGTGACAGGTAGGTCTGAAAGGGTTACTACGCCCGAAAAACCGAGCGATTGCAAAAAAACTGAACAGAACGGAGGTGAACCAGATGGCTCGACGGAGTATCTGGAAGGGAGCCATTACCTTTGGCATGGTGGCTATCCCTTCCAAGCTCTACTCCGCAACCGAGGACGCCGACATCAGCCTGCACCAGTATCACAAAGACTGCGGCAGCCGCATCTCCATGCCCAAGTACTGCGGCAAGTGCCAGAAGATGCTGACCGGCGCCGACATTACCAAGGGCTACGAGGTGGGCGATAGCTACGTGCTCCTGTCTGAGGCTGATTTCCAGAGCCTGCCCCTCAAATCGGTCAAGACGATTGAGGTGGTGGAGTTCGTGGAGGAAAGCCAGATAGACATCAGGTGCTACGACAAGCCCTACTTCCTGGCTTCCGATGAAGGCGGTTATAAGGCCTACCGGCTCTTTGTGACGGCGATGGCCGAGGCTAAGCTGGCGGCGGTCGCCAAGCTCGCCTACCGCGAGAGGGAACGGCTGGCTGTTGTCCGACCTTACCAGGGGCTGATGCTGCTCCATACCCTGCGCTATGCCGAGGAGCTGAAGGACTGCTCCGACCTCAAACCGCCGGAGTATCCCATCAGCAACAAGGAGCTGGACCTGGCTGTGTCCCTGGTCAAGGCGATGGCCGTCCCCCAGTTTGACCTTGGCAAATACCACGATGAATACCGCCAGGCGCTGGAGAAGCTGATTGAGGCCAACATTGCCGGTGAAGTCCTTACTACGCCCTGCTCAATGAGAAGACCAGCGGACTCTGGGCGCGGAGGACAGAAGACAGGTTTCTCTTCGATATCAAAGCGTTTCGGCTCTTCACTCAGCACCCAACCCCGCATCAGGCGTTTCCCAAAGACGTGCGCCAAGCTCTGCCATCCCAGCTGAAGGAAAAGACTAACGTCTACCTGCGCGACCTTCCGGTGGAACTTACTGACGAGCTGTGGAAGCGGTTCGAACACGCACTTCTTCCACTCGATAGTGCCGGCAAGCTCGGCGTAGTCCTTTTCCAGTTCCCGCCATGGTTCTACCCCGGAAACGAGCAGCGAGACTACATCCTGAAATGCAAAGAGAAGCTCCCGCAGTACCGGATTGCGATTGAATTCAGGCATAACTCCTGGCTCAATGAGAAGAACATTGAACGCACCCTCAGGTTTCTTCGTGACAATAATCTGCCCTATGTCTGCGTTGACGAGCCACAGGGGTTCAGGTCAAGTATGCCACCGCTGGCAGAGGCTACCTCCGATATCGGCTTGATAAGGTTCCACGGCCGCAATCGGGATATGTGGGAGAAAAAGGGCGTGACGGCCACTGAACGGTTTAATTACCTCTACAGTGAGGATGAGTTGAAGGAGTGGGTGCCTAAAATCAGAGAGCTGGCGGCAAAAACGCAGCACCTCCACGTGCTTTTTAATAACTGCTACGCTGACAAGGCGGTGGTCAACGCGGGACAGATGAAGCTAATGCTCGACTGAGTAGATTTATTATGATAGATACAGTGAGTAAGTGTCTGAAAGATATTTGCTGGGCAGGGACTAAGCCCCCAAGCGCTAGTTAGCTGGCAGGGTTAGAGTCAGAAGGCGATGGCGATTGGAGTGTTGTCCCTCCTCAAGGTAAAAGGAGGGAAGCGTGTCGGGGGAGCAAATAAGGAAGACGAGAATACTTCTTGCCGATGGTCACCACGTGGTGCGTCAGGGCCTGCGGCGGTTGTTGGAACGGGAGGAGGACTTCGAGGTGGTTGGAGAGGCAGCCAACGGAATGGAGACGCTCAAGCTGGCCCGTGAGCTCAAGCCGGATGTAATACTCATGGAGGCACGTATGAGCAAGCTTGACGGAGTCGAGGTTACCAGACGCATTAAGGAGGAACACCCGGAAGCAGCGGTTCTTGTCTTGACTACATGCGATGATGAGGAATACATCATGGGCCTTGTAGGAGCTGGCGCTGCGGGGTATCTGTTGAAGAGTGCTTACGGCGAGGAGTTAGCGCAGGCTATCCGATTTGTTCGCACCGGGGACTTTGTCTCCCACCCCATAGTAGCCCAGAAACTGTATAAGCGGGCAACCCGCCGAGCGGTTATGGTGGACCCTGCCGAGCACCTCACACGCCGCGAGCTGGAGGTGCTGAGGCTAGCAGCAAAAGGGATGAACAATCGTGATATTGCGGGTGAACTCGGGGTCGGTGTCCGCACGGCCAAGGGTCATCTTGAGGCTATCTTCAGCAAAATGGGCGTCGTCTCGCGAACCGAAGCGGTGCTAGAGGCCCTGAAACGCAGGTGGGTGACCCTTCAGGATGAGCAGGAAGACAGCTGACGGGTTAGCTTTGGGTTGTTTGACAGCCTGCACGTAGGGTTGGTAGTCTGAGGGACAGAGCGCCTGGCTGAATGGCCAGCCGAAGAGTCAGGTTGGATATGCGAACAAACCGCTACAATCACAGATTGGAAACAACTACGCCACAGGTCGAAGTGGCTCAGGTTAGCCCCTCTGAGGACGGGGGACTTTTGACCGAGTCCCTGGGAATGCAACCTGAACCCCATTCAGGTGCGCTACCAGGCTGCGCTACGCCCCGTCACACTGTATGCTACCACATTTTCACGAGTGTAGCAAATAGCCACCCCGGTCAAAAGTCCAGTAACACCCCTCCTCTACATGCCGAGCTTCTGTGCCAGGGCTATCGCCGAGCTTTGTGCTCTACATCCCAAGCTGCGCATTGTCTTCTGTATCAACCGTAAGGTAGCCAACGAGTGGACACGGCACTTCTTTGAGGCGGTCTGGAACCTTAGGCAGGAGGAGAGGTAAAGACAGCTGCACGAAAAGATGGATTTTGTAGCAAGAAAAACTCGTGATTTTCCCCCTACAACCAGCCAGAGAACAATGATTTTTGACAGCGCACCGAAAAACGACTAAGCGCTACTTTCACCAGCCCACCATTCCGGCATATCCCAGGAAGTTATCCACACAAGGGGAAAGCACGTCACTGACTCTCCCACTGGCCTTGTTGATTCGCATTGTCTCCGGAAAGTTGGGTTTGACGCGTCTTATTGCCTAAATGTGGTTATTAGGTTTGGTCTCGTAGCCTTTGACACTAAAGCTATTCCCTAAGTGTAGGTCGCGACCGGGATGTGTTCTTGTATAGTTGTGAGGGCATCGCTCGTGGCTGTGAGGCTATTTTCTGCTCCGTTGCCTTCCTTGAGAGTTACATGGACTCTTTTGTTCGCTTGGATTGCTGATCTCGTGAAAAACTCAAACCTCTTGGGGAAGACAGGAACGGCAGATTGGCCTGGCAATTCATTCTCTATCTTCTCAACCTTCTCTACCTCGGGCATATCGCTCAGTCTGTCTAGGAGGCAAGTGAGTTTGGAAAGCTTTATTGACACTGTTATGACAGTACCCCGACACGATGAGGGAACCATACGTATGATGCTGCCGTGACTATCATAGTCATCAAGTATCTTTTGTAATTGGGTAATAAATCTGAATTGCATGGCAGCATTATCATGCGGAGGTATGACTATATCCACAGCTTCTTCACCCGGAACCCTGTAGTCCCTCGGTGCTTGGTTTCTCCAATAAGAACGGGTTTTCTTGAGTTCGCTTGTCTTCACTAGCATGTCTGAGAATCCTAGCGAGCCAGAGAGTTCTGTCAGCACTTGAGTTCTTCTATCCGCCTCTCTCATTAGCTGTTACCTCCTTGCGACTTCTTGAGTTCTGGTCTGTCTATCGCAGAATCATTTCTGATGCAGCACGTCTTAGCTTTGCCCTGATACGTGCTATAAGTTCTCCTTTGCTGAACGGCTTTCTCACATAATCGTCGGCACCCAGAGCTAGAGTGTCGCGTACGCTAGTTGCTTCAAGTCTTGCGGTAAGCATGATTACGGGAACGTTGGAGCGTTGCCGTATGCGGTCGAGAACTTGAAAACCGTCAAGTCCGGGCATCATGATGTCCAGGAGGACCACGTCTGGCTTAGCCCCCTCCAGTAGAGCAAGAGCCGACCAGCCATCCTCAGCAACAATCACGTCATACCCTTCCGGCTCAAGAGTACGTTTCAGCAAGCTCAATATCGCTTGCTCATCGTCTACTGCCATTACGCATGGGCGTTCTTTCATTTGTTTATTGCAATCCTCCCTGTTCCTTCAGTTCTGTGAAAGCTCGTAGTGTGTCATCTTCCATATTGGAAAGAGAGTTCACCAAGCCATTCCACCCTCGCTAAGTTTTGCTCCCCTCTTTCCCTCACGAGCTAGCTGGTCTGCACGGATGGTAATCTCTTCAGAAAACCAGCTTTGTCCAACCTGGGTTCGTTGACTAATGCGACATTGGGATGAGACCTGCGGAACTCCCTCATGCATTCATTGTGCCTGTTAAAAGTGTCATTCTCATTCCCACCATTCAGGTCGAACCGGTAAACTGTGCTGTTTCGTCCTGTTGTCATCTTCGTGTACCTCCTGTCTGTGTAGCTCGTTCTCTTCAGAAAATCGGCTTTGTCCAACCTGGGTCCGTTGACTAATGCGACATTGGGATGAGACCTGCGGAACTCCCTCATGCATTCATCGTGCATGTTAAAGGTGTCATTCTTATTCCCACCATTCAGGTCGAACCGGTAAACTGTATTGTTTCGTCCTGTTGTCATCTTCGTGTACCTCCTGTCTGTCTAGCTCATTGGGCATTCGCTATTCCGGGCTGTCCACGGTGAGGTAGAATTGAGGCGAGAGGTTGCCCTTACCGGGGTTGGTAGTAGTGCAGTAGAAACTGCCGCTATCGATGGTGATTTTGTATCTGACGAGTCCCGGCAAGGTGAAACTAACCTGAGCGTCTCGCATCGTAATGAAGGTATCGGGAAACGGCTCACCGTTAGCCCTGGTTGCCTTCTCCCATTGACCACCGTTACTCTCGGTATAGACCCCGACCTTGAGGATTAGATATCTATAGCAATGGATAAGCTCGTCTGCGTTGGTGATGTAGAGATTGACCCTGGTATCCAGAGGATTGTCAGTAGCGTCAATGTAAAAAAGGTCACCGGGAGTAACGCCGCCGATTGCTCCTCCAAATGCAGACCAGGTTGGTGCTGCTGAGGTTTCAGCAACCTCTATCTGAACCCCATGGTGGTCAGTCACCCCGTTAGTGAAATCGTAGGCATAGGCAACTGGCCAAGGAGTGAGAAGTGATACAGCCAGCAGGGGGAAGATCCGCTTAATCCAGCTGTTTCTCATCCCAGCCCGCCTCCACGCCTTGCTTTGCGGTTTCAGCTTACAGCCGGGATGCGAAATGACTCCTTAAAATCTACGGGGAATTTCTTAACATTTCCTGAAGATTTTCGGACAACAAAAGGGCACCCCAATGTTAATTCTCTTTGAAATTTGACCCACCTTTATCCCGCAAAATTGACCCTCCCCGGGAAATAATCAATCCTTGTTGAGGTAGCAATATCTCAACAAGGAGAAGGAGATGATCT
>DAOUCV010000009.1:0-9890 GCA_034432095.1 Dehalococcoidales bacterium | reverse complement strand
AGTCTAGCATTGTGGTCAACCTCCATAGTGTTAGATTTAGCCTAGTCTAGCTTGTCCCTAGCTAGGCTATTTTATTTAGCCACAAGGCAAGGCTCTGGACTTCCGATATTCAGTTTTTAAGGTGCTTTTTTGTTTTACAGCTTCATTATTGAACAAAAGACTCTTTTATGACATTTGTTCACCTAGCTTGAATATCGTCTCCCCCGGCAGGGCGGAAAGATTCACGCAAAGTGAAAAACGAAGACGTTGGTTGATAATTATACGAGGCGGGCATAAGATATGGTGTAAAGTCTCCACAGTCTGACTGCATGCCAGACTGAGTTTATTTTGCGCTGCGAGATTTCATGATGTTAAATATGGCTTCCTTGAGTTCTCTCTCAGTACTTATTGGTTTTTTGGGCTCTTTAACTGGTCTTGGCGGGGCCAGCATCCTTATCCCCATACTCGTTTTTTGTGGGGTTCCGATCAAGATCGCCATAGCTTCGGGAATAGTGAGCATTATTGCCACCTCCAGCGGCTCGGCGGCGTCTTATGTCAGGGACAGGATTACGAATGTGAAGATTGCCATGTACCTGGAGATGTTCACCATTGCTGGCGCCATTGTAGGTGCCACAATTACGGCTTTAATTAAACCAGTCTATCTGTACTTTTTCTTTGCTGCTTTTCTGCTGACTTCGTTTGTCGGCATGAGAAACCATACCAGGGACAAAGACCTTGCCATGGCAAAAAATCAGGACAGAGTTTCAGCCTGGCTCAGGCTTAAAGGAATTTACTTTGATGAAGCCAGAAAAGAAACAGTGGAGTATCAGGCTACTAATGCCCTTCTCGGCGGACTGGGAATGTTTATCGCGGGGATTGCGGCAGGAATGCTAGGCATAGGCGCAGGTGCCTTCAAGGTATCCGTTCAGGAGAATATCCTGAAGTTGCCGCCGAAGGTTTCCAGCACTACTAGCAACTTCATCATTGGCATGACCGCTCTCGCCGCGACCAGTGTCTATCTCTTTTCTGGACTCCTGAATTTGACTTTGGTCGCGCCTGTAGCCATAGGGACCACCATCGGCTCCGTGGTTGGCGGAAGGGTCTTGAACAAGCTCAGCGATAAATGGCTCAGAATCCTCTTTCTGGCGATAGTTGCTTATCTGATCGTTCAAATGCTGTATAAAGGGGTGACATCGCTATGGCCAGTTTAGGCAGTGCCGAATCGAAGCTGGAAACAATCATCAGCTACCTGCTTATCGTCGGTGTAGTTCTCAGCTTAATGCTGGAGACTGCTGGCATAGTCATTTTTTATCGCTCCCGCGGAAACCTTGATATTTTGTTGGCGGACAAGGCACTGTTTCTTCAGGGTCAAAACTTCTTCATTTTCCTTGGCGAACTACTCAAGGGAGCACATACGTCGAATAACGGTATCTTGCTTATGACCCTCGGCATCGTCACCTTAGTCCTGACCCCTTTCATCAGAGTCATCGCATCAGCCCTGTATTTTGCCTGGAGAAAAGACATCAAATACGTCCTCATCACTGCTTTTGTGCTCGTCGTGCTGACGATAAGTCTGGCCTTACACTAACTAGAACACGGCAATTGTGGAACGTAGCATCTCTAAGAGCTATGGCGAGGGGGTCATATCGAGCCGTGAATCGGCAAGCGTATCTTCACTGTTGTCCCAACGTTCACCAGACTATTGATTTCCATCTGCCCCTTGTGGAGCTTGACAATCTGCTTTACTATAGCCAATCCTAATCCCACTCCGCGCAGTGATGACGAGGAAGAGCGAACTTTATAGAACGGCTCCCCGAGGTGGGGCAGGTGTTCCTGGGGGATGCCCTGGCCGGAGTCTCCCACCTCAACCACTGCCCATCCCTCCTCCGCACGCAGAGCAAGCTCAACATGCCCTCCCCTCGGCGTGAACTTGATGGCGTTATCGGTGACATTTAGAACCATCTGCTTGAACAGGTCGTAATCACCGGGGACGACGATGTCTTCTCCGGCAGAGAGGCTTATTTCCAGACCCTCTGCCAGTACAGTCACCTCCCTGACAATCTCTTCAAGCAATTCCCTGAGGTTGACATCCCTAGCAACGATAGGGGGCATAGAGCCCAGTTGTGTATTTAAGAGAAGATTATTTGTCAATCTCACCAGCCGGCGAATCTCTTTGCTGGTCCTGTCCAGGCTCTCTTTCACCTCGGGGTCTGCCGATAGTTTTCGCCGCAGAACATCAATCTGTCCCTGTATGGCTGTAAGCGGCGTCCTCAGGTCATGAGACACACTGGTCACAAAGATCTGCTTTGCCTTCAGCGCCGAATCAAGGCGGTGCCACATGTTATTGAGGCTGTCAGCCAGCTGTTGCAGCTCGTGGGGGCGTGGTTCATTAGAGAGTCCAGCAGTAAGCTCGGTGTCTTTTATCTCCTGCACCCGTTTGAGGATTCTATCGAGTGGGTGAAAGCCCTGTCGGAGGATGATTAATCCCACTGCCAGGGCTACTAGGCTGCCTATGACGCCTTCAGTCAGGGCATACCGCCAGAGCTGGTCTTCAGCGGCAGACACCGCGGCGAGACTCTCTCCGGTCTGTACCAGAGCCAGGGGGGTTGAGGTTGATTGGTCGGGTGCCGCCACGGTGTAGACCCTTAATGACTGGGCATTTTTAACTTGGATATCATCGAACCGTCCCCCGGCAATACCAGGCAGATGCAAGTGGTTATCCAGCAGCGGAATTACTGGTTCCGGCACATCGCCAAACTTGGCCAATATATTTCCCTGAGGGTCGCTCACGCGGATGAAGAGCGGCACCGAGGGAAGCTGATGCTCGGTGAGCTGTTTGATCACTTCGTTGTAACTTGCGGCAGGAACCGAGCTTGAACTGATGGCGTTAATGACCATCTCGGCACGTAACTGGAGACTCTCATCAAGGTCGGCACGCAGGCTTGCTACCATGATATGCTGAGCCGTAAATGCCAGCCCGAAAATGACCACGACCATGGCCACGCCATACCACAGCAAAATTCGTGCGCGAAGGCTCATCTTCATCATTTCTCTCTCAGGACATAGCCAAAGCCAAGGACTGTTTGTATCAGGTTGGCTTCCCCCTGGGCATTCAACTTGCGCCTTAAGAAGTTGATATACACCTTCAATGGGTCGGTCTCCCCTTCAAAGTCGTAACCCCATATGCGCTGGATGATAAACTCCCGGCGCAATGGCTTACCCGCGTTTTGTGCCAGCAGTTTGAGCAATTCAAACTCACGGGTCGTCAGAACAACAGTACGGCCGCCTCGTCGAATCTCACGCCGCTCGGTGTCCACTTCAAGATCACCTACTTGGACAATACCTTCCTTTGTGGTGGAGCGACGGCGAAGCACAGCCCGAATCCTGGCTAGCAGCTCCTCGAAAGCAAAGGGCTTAGGAAGATAGTCATCGGCACCAGCCTCAAGTCCATGTACCCGCTCGCCCACTAGGTGCCGGGCGGTGAGGATGATGATGCCCGTATCACCGCTGCTACGCAGTTCCCGGCACACATCGATGCCGTCCATATCTGGAAGTATCAGGTCAAGAACCACAAGATCGGGATGGCTGGACTGGGCGACTTCCAGCCCCTGGATTCCTGTCCCGGCAACCTCCACCTCGAAGCCGCTATCAACCAACCCACGCTTCACAAAATCGGCGATGTCAGGCTCATCCTCAATAATTAAAATCTTGGCCATGTTCCATCCCATTATAACATCCATAGACGCCGCCTTGATAACAACGTTCTCTCCTCTCGAACGTAGAATTTAACCCGTGTTTAACCCGGCTTCAACACGGTTTTAACATCTTTATTTTATGCTAAGCAATGAGGTATTGAGCGATGGAGGAATGGGGCTTTCTGACTGAGCATGCAATAGTATTCGTCAATATTGCCAGGCAACCCGGAATCAGCACTCGTCAACTGGCCAAGGCTACAGGCATCAGCGAGAGGTCTTTACGCAGAGTGATTGCTGACTTATTTGGTTCTGGCTACGTCATTATGATGCGTGAGAACAGGGAGTACAGGGTCTACGCCAGTCTTGTCCTATCGTTGCCGAGCACTCAGCGTGAAGCGGCACTCGGTGACTTTCTTGAAGCTCTGGGGGTGGAAAGCGAGCCCGATACAGACGATTCTATTACAGCTTCCTAGCGCAAACCATTTCAAACGGGCCAGGAAGGGCGCAGATGGCCAATATAGCTCGCCGGAATAGGAGCGTTGATGAGAGAAGGGTTCATGCCAAAGCACTGCCCTAAATGTGGCGGCAACGTCTATCTGGACCGTGACTACTACGGCTGGTACGAGAAGTGCCTCCAGTGCGCCTATACCCTTGACCTTAAAGATATTGTCGAAGTACCGGAAAAGGTAAACCAAGGCAATCAACGAAAGTATTGTTTCAAGAATACTGGCACCGAAGAAGGGTAATATGGAAGAGCTTAAAGACAGGATACTGGTATGCCGACAATGTGGTAAGGACTTCACCTTTACTGTTGGCGCGCAGGAACGCTACAGCGATAAGGGCTGGTCAGAGCCGAGGCGTTGCCCGCAGTGTCGTTCCGCCAGGCGCAAGATGGATGTTCGCGTATGTTCCGGTTGTGCGGCGGAACTGGCAAAAGGGGATCCCGCCTACTGTTCAAGTTGCCTCGACAATCTAAAGCGGGAGACCGATGATGAACTGCGCCAGCAGCAGCAAAGGATAGAAGAGCTTCAGAACAGGCTGAAGACTCTAAGCGGCGCGGAGAAGAGCCTGGCTACGGCGACGGCGGAACTGGAGAAAAGCGAGCAAGCCAATAAAGAACTGCGAGACCGGGTTAAAGCATTGGAGGTTGAAAACCTAAAGCTTACTGAGGAGAAGGCACCGTGGCATGCCTTTGCCGCATCCGTACAGCAGCTTGATGAGCAGTTTGAAGCGTTCCGCCAAAGCTATGCCTGTGACGTTGATAAGCTGAGCGGGCTCTTGCTGGAGGTTCAAAATCAGTTAACTCAAAGGCGGAAGGTAGGTCTGCTCCATCGCATTAAGCTAGTTCTGACGAAGACGGATAGACCAAAAGAGTTCCAGGTAGCAGAAAAGGACGGGGAACCGATAAAAGCCGTGAACCCCAGTGATACAAAGGCGGGAGAGGTATTGAAGCCAAGCACAAAGGTAGAATAGCCCGAATAACAAATGAGGTGATAAGGGCACACAATATGGTTAGAATCAGCGTTGTAATACCGGCGTTCAACGAGGAGAAGCTCTTACCTCGATGCCTAGAGTCCTTAAGAAACCAGGACTACGAAGCTGCATACGAAATCATCGTGGTAGATAACGGCAGCAACGATAATACTGTTCAGGTTGCCCGCAGCTTTGGAATAAGACTTATCTTCTGCCTTCAAAGAGGCACTGTCCGTGCCAGAGATGCCGGATTCAAAGCCTCTTCCGGGGAAATTATCGTCCAGGCGGATGCCGACACTGTGTATCCTGCCGACTGGCTCTCACGTATAGATAGGCATTTTTCTTCCCATCCTGAGGCTGTCGCCGTGGCTGGCGACGTAGTCTACACAGGTTCCCCTTTTTGGGCCAGGCCACTACAGTTTTTCCGACGGCTCATCAATCGTTTATCTTTTCACTTCTTGGGGAAAACTCCCTTCTGTCTCGCTGCCGTTTTTGCCTTCCGTCGGCAGGCACTGCTGAAAGCGGGTGGCTATAACATCAATCTTCCTTTTATCGGTGACGAGCACGATGTGCTGGTCAGGCTGAGTAAAGTTGGCAAGATAGTCTATGACGGGCATCTCTTGGCGGAGACTTCGTCACGCCGCTTCACCGGCCGCATGTGGCAGTTCTTGTTTGTCGACATGTTTTATGGCACTATTGTAGAGCAAATCTGGTTCCGGGTGACAGGGAGGTCGTTGACCAGAACGCGTGCCTGCCCCAGGGCAGAGCACGCCGGGCAGCGCCGGCTCGTCCTGCGCTATGCCTGGTCACTGGCAACAACCTGCATCATCGTGGGCATTCTTGGCTGGGGATACTTTTCGCCCTCATCGGATGTCTTCGGCAACACCTATGCCCGGGCGGCTTCTCCTGAAAAGGTTATCGCACTGACTTTTGACGACGGACCGAACGAACCTTACACCTCACAAATCCTGGATATCCTTTCTGCCCACGGGGTTAAAGCTACGTTCTTTGTTATCGGCAAGAATGTGGAATATTACCCTGATGTCGCAAAGCGGATTGTGGCTGAAGGACACGTCCTGGGCAATCATTCATATACACACAGACCTTTAACTGAATTTGATGTCCCCGACTATTCAGAACTGGACAGGGCGCAAAACGTCATCTACGAGACTACGGGTGTCAAGCCGCACTTGTTCCGTCCGCCTTATGGCCGAAAAACGCCCTGGGAGCTTGAGTATGTGAAGAAGAAAGGACTCATAACCGTAACCTGGTCAATTTCCGCCAATGACCCGCATAAGCCGCCACCAGAGACCATAGAAAATCGAATTGTGCACCAAGTACGTCCTGGAGCCATAATCCTGCTACAGATGGTAACGGGACCCAGCATGGCTCAGACAGGAGCCGGACTGTAGAGGCGCTGCCGAAGATAATTGAATCCCTGCAAGCACAGGGGTACACCTTTGTTACTGTTCCAGAGCTGCTTCAGGTATCGCCTTACATTGAGTAAGATAGCATGATAAACGGATATGTTGAATTTATCTCCAGGGCTTTAAATACGCTGAGCCAGGGCAATGTTGCCGCCTTAGGCGCCCTCTTTGCGGTGCTCGCCTTAGGAGAGTTTGGCGTGCCATTTCCTTATGTACTACAGGGAGTGCTTTTCTTCATGAGAATCCACAGGTGAGTTGGTTGGCTTGACGGTTGTCATTTGTATGAGTTCTAATATTCGCGCCAGCCAGTGCTGAGAACGGCCGCTTTGACGCGTTGGACTATGAAAAAGAGGGGGGTAGTGCTGATGCTGTATAAAGCCATACCCAAGGCCAGCGACATCTTTCATAAGGAAGAAAAGAGAGCCTGGTGTTACGACTCGTACATGAGAGACAAGAATTGGGAAATGTGGCAGGACACAGATAAACTAAATATTTCAGAGATAGCTCGGCTGGTTACCTTTCTGAAACAATGGTATATGCAGTTTTACCCTTCCTCTCCAGATGCACAATTGCGTCTCTTGAATGCGATAAGAGTAGCTGCCCCGTACATGAAGCTGCTGAAGGCGGAAACCCTGCTGACCATCGACTTCCAATACCCGAAGTGTGTGACCTGACAACAAACGAGACACAAAATCGAAAACTAGGCGGGCCTTTGTCATCTTAGATGGCTTGCTACCTCTGGGTTGGCAGGCAGGCTAGAGCTTCCACCTAGCTCTTAGTGGTTGCCTTCTGCCGGCGTTCCCTGTTTTTCTCGCTAAAATACTGGGGCGTGAGTTCGGGATAAAGAGTTAGCTGCGGTCGAAACCACTCCCACCCAGGAGCCTCTCTTCCTTTTCGGGACAGCCGATAGTAGGTGCGCGGCGGGGCATCGGGATAGTTTCCCTGGACATAAGAGGCCTCCTCCCTATCAGTTGGCTCAACAAAGCCGAGTTGCTGGAGGTAATGAAAGTAGCGATAGAAGCTATGATAGCGAGCGCGGTGCAGCTTGTAGGGTATTCTTTCCAGATGCCACTGCAGCCGTTCGGCGTACTTCTCTGGTGTGTAAGGTTCCTGCCCCTTTCTTATTCTCTCTTCATTTTCCCAAGCGACGGCATCTCTGGCGTAGGCCCGGCGCAGGGCTTCTTTATAGTAGTAGAAGATGTGCTCCGGGTAGTCACCTTCATCAGGGTCAATTTTGGGTGAGTCCTCGGGACCCAGCCCCATAAGGTATTCCCGAATAAACAGCCCGGCGGTAAAGGGTCTCAAAAACCGCTCCTCTTTTCTGGGCCGGCGGTACTTCCTCTCCCGTCTTTTCTCTCTGAAGTAGTCCTCTATGGGCATGTCCGCTATCTCAGGATAGAGCATTCGCTGCGGGTGCGCCCAGTCCTCGTCTGGGGCTGCAACACCTTCTCGGGTGAGGCGGTAGAGCTTCCGTGGGTAAGAGTCTCGGTGATAGCCAGTAGCCTCCTGCATCGCTGAGGTCTCCTCCTCACCGGTGAACTCTACCCATCCGAGCTGGATGAGCCAGCGAAAATACCTCTGGAAGCTATGATACACACAATCAACAATTCCCCCTCAGGCTCACGCTGACTATGAGCAGTCCTCATGGCAAGCACATAGGCATCAAGAAACGTCGCAAAGGAGGTCGTAAACGATGACAACAAGTAAACCCATTAAGAAAAAGCTCAGCCGGTCCAGATATGACTGGGAACATCCAACCAGAAGCTTCAGGCTGAAATCCAGGGAAAGCAACGAGCGTCTACAGGCATATCTGGAAGCTACGGGAAGCGCCCTCTCCGACCTTGTTGAGCGGGCACTTGATAGCCTGCCCCTTGAGTTGCCCGATACAGGCAAAGTGAAGGACGCCGAGTATGCACGGGGCTACTATGAGGGTTACGAAGACGGCTATGAGCGAGGAAGGGGAGGTATGCCTTACCCGACAAACCTTATGACTAGGAGAGCCAGAGAGCAGGCAATTGAGAATTTCAAGAGGACAGGGAGGCTGCCACAATGACATCATCACCCGGCAGTCGGAAAAGCACGGGGTCCGTTTACGGACTGGTCATGCTGAGACACTGGCACAAGACTTGATTGGGGTTTAGCTGAAGATGAGATTTGGCACTAGGGTTGATTGGACATCGCAGGTTACGGCAATTACCGGAGTCCGTAAACCAGAAGGGATGCGGTTCAAGCCTTCCCCAAGCCATCTGGAGCAGGTGGAGGGGGTGACCCCTGGCTATGCCAATCAAGTGTGGATGCTTGATTACGACTGTGACGCGACTGCATACCCTGATACTAGGTTTGATTTGAGGGTTCTAATCAAACATACGATGTCTTGATTGCAGGAGTGATTTGACCATGACGGCGAAAAATGAAGCAAAGTGGGCTGTTTTGAAACTTCTCTCCGGCGGCTCCTGGTGGTCGGCCAGCGAGATTGCCGATGAGCTGGGTTTGTCCTCGGTTTCCCATGCCAGCCAGCTGCTACACAACTACCATAAGCAAAGGCTGGTCAGGTCTCGGCGGGCAAAGGGGCGCTGGAGAATGTACTGCATTTCGGAGAAGGGTATAGAACGCCTGAGGTGGCTAACCTAAACAAATATCGAGAAAAGGAGGAACTGAAATGGGCAGTAATTGGGCAGAGGAGTTCAGACGGCGGGTTGAGGAAAGCGAAGGCAGGTACAGACCTGCCGAGAACCTGGGTGACGTGAATGAAGAAGAATGGGAAGAAGAGGAAAAAGACATTGAGCTCGAAGAACCTGAGGATGAGGCCAACGAGGTCGAGGAGGAAGATGAAAGTGAGGAGGAGGTCGAGCCGGAGCCCAAAAAACCAGCGATAGAAAAGCCTCTTCCGACGCCTTTGGAAACACCTAAGCTATCGCTTGAGAGGCAAAGGTTTAGGCAGGAGCTGGGCAACATCTTTGGTAGTACGACAATCCAGCTTGTTAACGCAGAGGTTACCAAAGCAGAGCCAACAAAACCGGTAAAAAGAGATTCCAATGAGTGGGCCATTGCCGGTGCCGCGATGATAGGGCTGATGGCGCTGTCGCTTATGCCCACCTTTTACCAGGCAATGATGCAGGCCTTTGAGCCTCTTATTCAGAGCTTTCAGAGCCTAAGCGGCCGGAGTTATGGTACCTCGGCTGCCAGCCAAGAATGGGTGGTCTGTCCCTACTGTGGCTACCAGTGTCTGGGCTACAGTGGCATGCCCTGCCCCCGCTGTGGGCGTAGTTGACAAAAAATTTACTTGAGGAGGAGAGTAAATGGACATAGCACTCCG
>DAOUCV010000008.1:0-10807 GCA_034432095.1 Dehalococcoidales bacterium | reverse complement strand
CCGGGCAAATAAAGCTCTTAAGGAAGCCTTCAACAACTGGCGCAACCGCGACCTCTGTGGGGAAGAGATACTCTATCTCTTTCTGGATGGCATCTACCTTGGGGTAAGAGGTAGTTGTCAACGGCGGATGAAAATGTTACGTTTTCAGCGGCGAAAATGTTACACCCCATTGGGGCAGCCAGCCCTATCATGGCTAGGGTAATACCTCCTGAAGTTTGCGTCTGATGCGCCGGCATGGACTTCAGGTGCAGTTTTTCCTCCTTTAGCCTCTGGTGAGGGACCTCACCGGTAGTGCCGTGCCTCCTGGCGTTGGCCGTTTCCTCAAGCCATTTCTCCAGCTGGTTATTGAGGTCTTCCAGGCCGCAGAAGTGCCGACCGTAGAAGAAATTGCGGCGCAGGTAGGATACTGCCCGCTCGACTCTCCCCTTCGTCTTGGCACGGTAGGGCCGGCAGGCTAAGGGGCGGAAGCCGTAATAAGCAGCGAAGCGCAGCATCTCTTCGTTGAAGACCGCTTTCCCATTACCCTCCGATTTTGCTACCGCCGTCTTCATCCGGTCAAAAAGTACCGTTCCCGGCACACCGCCGAAGGCAACAAAGGCTTTGTGCAGACCGGATAGCACGGTGAGCTGGTCCTGATGGCAGAAGAAGCGTACCCACAGGTACCGCGACCAGGACAGCACCACGAGCAGGGCATGGACGATGCCGAAACAGGTTTTGAAAGTGGCAAAGTCCACCTGCGCCTGCTCCCCCGCTGACACCTCGAAACGCCTCTCCAGCTCCAGCGGCGGCCGGGGATGCACCAGCCGGATGAAGTCTTTGACACGGGTGTACTTGCCCCGGTAGCCCCTCTCCTGTATCTCCTTGAGCAGACGTACCGCCGAGAGCTCGGGATAAATCTTGAGCCGGCCCCGGATGTAGTCCTTGTAGGGGTCCAGCAGCGACGGTTTCCGCGGGCGAGGGCCGTAAACCGGCTCAGTCTTGTCACTGTTGGCATGACGATAGACAGTCATCCGGCTTATACCCAGCTTCCTGGCGATGGCCGTCTTTGATACCCCCTCGCCCAGATAGTGTCTTAACACGATAAACTCCTCCTTGCTTAGCATTACCTGCCCTCCTTACTTCCAGTAAAGAGGCTGGCACCTTAATTATGCAAGGTGTAACATTTTCAACCGCCACTTTTGTCTACTTTACATCCGCCAGTGATACTCGGCCCGAGCATCCTATCGGCAATAGTAAGCTCAGCGGAAGTGGTCGCCTTGGGGAGCCTCTGCTCGATATGCTGCGCCACTTCCAGGGCGGCCTGGTGGGCGGCCTCCTGGGCGATGTCCCGGCTGCTCTCCTTGGCCTCTCGCCAGAGCTGAAGCTGCGTGGTCACCACGTCAGCCTGACCCGCTGAGAGCACCTGTAGCAGCCTGGCAATGCCGATTACCTGCCAGAGGCAACTCGCATACCCATCCTTCCAGACGGCGATGGTCTGGCCGTCCCGCGGGAAGACAAGGGCGTCCACAATCGCCTCCGGCGGAATGGTGTCCTTGGAGCCGAGCTTCATCAGCTCATGCTTGCCAGCGGTGACGGGGGCAGTGGTAACGGCTATGCCATCATCGCCAGCCGGTGGGTTTTCTGGCCTGGTCCTCAGCTTGGCATAGTGGTAGGCGGTGCGCCTCTTAAATCCCAGGGCCACAATCTGCTTGACGCTGTAGCCCTCGTCCAGGAGTCGGTTTATCTCGGCTCCTTCGTCAATGGGCTCTTCGTCGGGCGTAGCCTGTGCCGCTTCCTGGTCTTTTTCAGTCGCGGTCTCTTCGGCTTCGGAATTGGTACCGTTGTTTTGCTTTTTTCTCATGAGATTCCTCCTTCCAAAGTGTTAATTTCCTTCAGCTATCAATCTGTTCTGCTCATGCCTCACCTCCGCTTGTGAGATTTGCCGGCACCGACTTGAGAAACTCGGCCAGGTCAAGTAGCAATCCGACTCGTTTGCCGCCCTCGCACAAATGGTTGATTCCTTGTGTTTCATCAGTACTGCACTCTGTCACTCGCCACTTCCTCTTTTCAAAACAGTGCTTAACCAGTCTAAAACAAACAAAAAAGCATCAGGCTACAGGATAGTCTGATGCCGCAAAAGCTCTTTCGCCTCTTGAATTTTGTGACCGTTATTCCGGACGCTTGATAATAATTCCTGCGCTGCTTGACCTATTGCGACTAAATGGGTTAATATTTCGATGTAGAGGTGCTCTTGGCGGACTGAAAATCCGCGTGTCACCAGTTCGATTCTGGTCCTCGGCACTTTTTCGTCTTTCCCGAGTCCGCGAGTCGCGCCCGGCAGTCGTTCCATCGGCGCCCTATAGTGTTTCAGGCTGTCTTCAAAAGTGACGCTTTCGGTATATTTTTGAACCATCCTTAGCGACCGCCAATGGCCAAGCTTTTATGCTTTCCTCCAATTGTAGCCTCCGGAAGCCGTCAATCTATGAGCCCGGGCACAGTAATAACCCTCTCTATAGAGCCTGTAGGCTGATGATGGTGTTGTACCATGCCAGGGGTCGCCCCAGCCCGACCGGATAGCTACAGCATGGTGATAAAGTGGTAAAATAGAAATGGGACATCCGGGCGAAGTTATGAGCATGAAACTTGGGGTTATCTCTGACACTCACGTTAGAGACATCAATGAATTACCGGCCACCGTCGTGAAAGCCCTGGCCGATGTTGACCTTATCGTCCATGCCGGGGATTTTACGCAAAAAGCGGTGCTTGATGGTCTGCGGGCGATCAAACCGGTAAAGGCCGTTCGCGGCAACATGGATTCAGCGGAGATTAAGAAGGCGCTACCCGAAAAAGAGGTCTTCGAGGTCAACGGGCGGAGGATCGGCCTCATTCATGGGTCTGGAGCGCCTTTTGGCATCGCCGAGCGGGTGAGGAAGCAGTTTGAAGGTGTGGATATCATTATCTTCGGGCACTCCCACGAGGCGTGTAACCGCTATGTCCGGGGAGTGTTGCTCTTCAATCCCGGGCAGTCCAGGGACTCTTTCGGATTAATTACCATTGATGATGTTATCAAGGGCCAGATACTGAGGGTGTGAGGTGGGATTCCCGAATATGTTCGGACTGGACCACATAGGAAGGTTACTGATACTTGCGGGCGTTTTTGTTACCATCCTTGGGCTGGTTCTGGTCTTTGCCAACAAGGTAACCTTCCTGGGAAAGTTACCCGGCGATATATTTGTCCAGAAGGGGAATTTTCAGTTCTATTTCCCGATTGTTACCGGCCTGGTAATCAGCCTGGTGTTGACCATCATCGTGAACGTCATCATCAGGCTTTTCGGCAAGTAGCAGCACTTTAACAAATCCGCTCCTAAGGTCATCAGGCCTCCGCGAGTAGTGGTAAGGAGGTGGCATTATGAGGGATAACCATAAAAGCGCATCTCTGACAGGCAACGGATGTGTTAACCCTTGCTGACATAATGGGATTAAGGAGGTTTTTCTCTGGGGCTTTAGGCTGATACTAAAGCCCCGCACCGTAAAAAGCTCGAAAACCTCTGCAGAGCGGGGAATGAAGAGCAAAGCGTAACAGAATCTGGTGCTGTTTCTTGCGTGCAGTGGGATGGGGGTGACTTTAGGGGCGGAGCGGCATGGGTACCCCGTCTTGGTCAACTTTCTTTACATCTACTTCCTCGTCAAATTCAGATATGTCACACCGTATTTACCCGTGTTCCATCCCCCAGGATTCAAATATCTTCTTGTAAAGCTCCGGCTGAGGGAAGTCTGGCCTCATTATCATGCTTTCATGGACGAACGGGGAACCGCTCTTTTCAAACCGGTTGAGGTCCTCCAGCAATCCTTCCAGCCTATCTTTTGGGATGGAGAACATCATCTCACCCGCAATTGTCAGCGCCCGAGCGTACTCGCCGGGGTCGGGGAGGACAACCCGGTACTGGCGGGATAAAATCGGTGTTGTTACTGCGTAGGCGCAGGAGGGCGGGAAATAGTGACCGCTCACCAGGGGTCTATCGTCTGGCTTCATTGCCAGCAGGAGCGTCCGGAGTTGATTGGTATCGGAGTATACAATCACTACATCCGGCTCGAATTTGGCTGACCTCAAAGGTGCGGTGAGAATTCCGATATATTTACCGTATTCGAAGCAATCGTACTGCTCCCCCCGTCGACCGCTCGGGTCGAACGGTCTGGGAACAAGCCCGTAGGCAATGAGCGGAGCCGGGCACCAGTTGTCTTCTTTTAACATGGCAACGGTAGCCTTCTCGCGCCGTGACATGGCGAAGGCCTGACATTGGGCAAGATGATACCCGTGGTCTCTCTTTGGTCTAACAGCTCCCTCCGGGATATCTTCCTCTTTCTCCAGCATCTTGACGGCTATCGGGGATGTTTGCAGTAGCAATATTTTCTCCAATTCTTCTCCGCAACGATTGAAATCAGCTACCTTAGACATTTATGCCCTCCAATAAAAAATCCTTATACGGCACCATAACCCCGTTTCTTTCGCCAAGAGGCGGCGGTGGAGACGGGGCACCCTTAGGTAGGGGTGCCCTGCATCATAAACGATTTATATATTTCCCGTACTTTGTTTTGCTTTTTTCTCCTCATGTTATTATTGATTTTGTACTTTGTGAGTCCCCGCACGAGTGAAGTAATTTTACACGAACGGACGATAAAGTTACACCCTATCAAAAACTGGAAGGAAGCCGGATACACTAACTCGAGCATCTGATTTCTCCATCGTCACCAGGGTAAGGTGAGCCGGGTCCCGGCATTGTTCAGGAAGAATGTATCGCCAAACTCTTGAGCCAGTCTTGCCGAGGCATGAAAACCGGTACAATGCGAAACGCCCAGCCTCTGAATTCCCATCTCCTTAAGGTCAGCGACCGTCTTATCAAGCCGTTCCTTAGAAGCCCGGAAGAGATGGGTACCACCGATAGCTGCGTAGACCAGTTCTTTGCCTGTGAGTTTTTGGGCATGGCGCAGGGTGTTAACTATACCCCTATGGGCACAGCCAAGAATGACGACCAGTCCGAAGTCGGTATCAATGATTAAAGCCAGGTCGTCAGCCAGGGGGTCCGGGTGGAGTACCCCTGACTCTCGAACAAAGAGGCCACTGTCAATCACCTCATAACCTGAGGACATCGGGACTTCTCCGGTGGTCATGATCTGGTCCGAAATTCGGACAGGCTCCTTGACAAGTTTGAATCTGGCACCAAGACTCTCCAGCTCCTCACGTAGAAAGGGTATACCGCAATACCGGGCTGGCTGCTGGGTACGCTTTGCATATTTGGCAGCCCATATGTCAGGATGGGCGATTACCTCCACCTCGCCTTTTATCCTGAGCACATCCCTCAGCCCTCCAGTGTGGTCGTAGTGTCCATGACTAATCACAATACAGTCAACAGTAGAAAGGTCGATGCCCATTGACTCGGCATTGTGCACTACCGAGAGGCTACGTCCGGTATCCACAAGGACTCTCAACCCATCAGCTTCGACTAGGACGCTCAGCCCCCACTCGGCGAGGAAGTTGCCCTGGCCGGCAGTGTTTTCACTTAATGTCGTTATCTTTAGTTGCATTGAACTCTCCTCTAGTGTCTTGATTCAATAATATGCTCACAGTAGGCATCACCGGCTGGGATGGACTTGCCAATCCGGTATGCCAAATTTGGGTTCAGTTCTTCTACCACCGTTTTCTCCATGGTAGTGTGAGCTAGGCACATTTCTGGTTTATCGAAGTGAAGAGGGCACTCATCAAGTTTAATAATTGCTCTTTTATTACCTACTTCAATACGAGCGTCATAGTGCTTGTCGTAAGCAATCGTTTCAAATATCCTCAGGAGATACTGTGCCACCGAAGGAAGGTCGTTACTTTTCAGACTATTCTTAGCTCTTTTAGCTACAGTCAGCCCGTATTCACGGCTCATGTCTGATATTAACTTTAATCCTTCATCTCCAAATTTTTGATAAATGTAATCATAATTACTTCTCAGCCTGGCGTATAGTCTCTGACTGCGCTTCGGTATACCTGCTGAAGTGTCCGGCTATTTTTACTTTCCATTTCTGACTCCCTAATTAGAAACTACCCGCTTAAGGAAATTGCCTGCCCCGGAGTCAGGTGTTTCCCAGCCACGATGATGGTGAAGCCCGCTTCAACAGAAAACCCTTCCTCCGGTGCCTCCACCTTTTGCACCTCTCCCGGCTTCTGAACGAGTGTGGAAACGGTCTTCTCAATAGTGAATCCCGAGTCTGTGAGTAATTTTTCTACCTCCTGATAGCTGTAGAAGGTGGCGTACTTATAGAAACGGTGCCCCTCCATTTTCTTTGACTGGTAAAACCTGCCCCAGGGGCTTTCCCACAACACCAGCCCGGCTTCCTGCTCCGCCCTTCCATGCCCTTGAGGTTTATCGTTTCAGCCTCCTCTCCAGTAAGGCAAACCTCCTCGAGAGCGCTTAGTGGTATCCCGGCTGGCTTAACGCAGGTCACGCCTGGTAGGAAAGCGACTCTTCGACACTTTAGTGGTCGGGACCTTTCCCCTCACGGTCAATTATGAGCATATGCTTATAACTCATCATAACATCAAGGCCCAATCCTGTCAATGAATATTGCTAGCAACGCAGGCTCAGGGTTATGCAAGCTTAGCTGACCGGTTGGCCGCGCAGGCGCAATCCAGCAACACTCAAGAAGTTCATCCACCGATGCTGGTTTTGTCATCTGCATAGAATCTTTTTTTTCCGGTAGCCTCCAGTTATAATATAGGCGTGAGCACTTCTGACAGACTGATAACCGACTATCGGTTTGAGCTGGTCGAAGACCATCATCACCCGGGCAGCGGCCGCTATGGCGTGCGGGTAATCTTGCCGGCTGACATAAGCGCTTCCTTTCCCTACCTTAATACTGTGCTGGAAGATACCTTCTATGACCGGGAGAACAGCATCCTGATTGGCGTTAATAACCGCCGGCGGTATGCCTTCCGCCCCCACGAAATTCAAACCGGCATGGTTACAGACCCGTCCGAAGCATCATCAGTTGCCGACCAAGTGGTCGGGCTAGTCAACCGAGTCTGGGGAGAACGCGAACGCATTACTCCCACTTTCAGGGAACGTAAGCTCCCTACCATCTATAGTATCTATAAACTGCTCCCCAGAACCAACTGTAAGGAGTGTGGATATCCTACCTGCCTTGCTTGCGCTGCCGACATACGAAATGGAGTAATATCGTTGGACAGGTGCCCATTACTATCAAAACCAGAGTACACACCAAACAGGGAGCAGATTCGCCTCCTGCTCTCCTCCAATTAGACCATAATGAAATTAGCCGTTATCATTGCCCGAGTTTGCGCAGATTCCTTTAACCCAAATAATGCGTTAAGGTCATAAAGGAGTGCCTTTCCCTTTCCAGCAAGCCTCATTGAGCCGATAACGACTTCCCCCCAGCGCCAACCGCCGTTTTCTGACATTTTTCATCCCCCTCAGCGGCGCTCTGATGTGTTTAACGGGCTTTCCGCCGGCTCGGAGGACAATCTTCCCCCTTACCGTACGGGATTTGTCGAGCAAATGCCCGTCTAGCCTGGCAGCGGCAGCTTCAAAACCTCAAGACGCGCCTCAGCCCTCCAATACTCCTGTTGCCAGGGATAGCTTTGGGATAGCCTCAGGATTAGCTTTCTCCCCTTCCTCACCAGTCTGCCCGGGATGAGAAAGAAGTGCTGTCTTATCCATTTGGCCATCCTCTTTACCTTCTTCTGACCCAGCACACCCTCTTTGAGCCAGTTCATCAGGTTGTAGGTGAGCATGGTGATGAAAAAGTGGGCCATATTGCCAGCATAAGAGTGGGACACCGCCACGTCCAGGCCATAGCCCATCACCCCTTCCTTCACCATGTTCTCCACGTTGGCCCGCTCATTGTAGAAACGCCAAACCTCTTCCGGCGCCCAGTCCTCTATATTGGTCACAATGGCCTGATAAGTATGGCCCTTGAGCTCCAGCAGCTTCGGCTCTTTCTTCTTTTTCTCTCCCTCTGCTATCTCCTCCCGAATGACCACCATCCGCCGGGCTTTCTTCCACCCCAACCCCTGATATTGAAACTCCCCCACTTCTACCCCGCTGCCTATGTCCCGGTATGCCAGCCCGGCCAGCTGGGCCTGAATGGCAGGATAGAGCTTGGCCACCACCGCATACCATATCGCCATTCCTCTTTTCCCCTCCAGGTATCTCAGGAAGTTATCACAATAGAAGCCGGAATCGGCTCGCAGAAACAATTCCTTTATCCCGGCACCCAGCCTGACCAGGCACTCCCTGAGAAAACCCTTGCTGTCCTGCACATTATTCCTGTCCCCAGGGCGAAACCGGCCCCAGAGGAAGTCCCTCGTCTCTCCAACGAAGCACAGCAGCGGATGGTAGCTTTTCCTTCCCGGCTTCTTCGGGTTATAGCCTACCTTGGCCCTCTGCTGCTTGCCGTACACTGTGGTCACATGCGAGTCCATATCCAGAGTTATTCGAGGCTGACCTCCCATCTCTCCCCTTACCGTGCGCCGCAGGTTCGCGCCGACCTCCCCTATGTTCTTCGCTGCCCCCACATTGAACTTGCTCAGAAAGCGACTGAGGCTGGTCTGGTGCGGATAATCGTCAAATCCCACCACCTGCTGAAAAACACCATCTTTGCGCAGCACGACAGTGTCTGAAAGCCGCTCCAGGTCCAGGGCACGGGCATATATCACGGAAAGCAACATATTTCCCAGGCTATATTTGCGCTCCCGACGAGCAAGCTGCACCTTACTCTCCAGAGTTTCCTTAACCTTCAATTTGCGCATCAACCCACCCAGTAACCCTATGCCTCCAAAGGGAGTTAGACCACGGCCAGAAAAGCTAACCTCAATCCCTTTGCCCTTTTTCTTCGCTTGCGCTATATTGTTCACCGGCGCCTCCTTTTGCACCTTTTGGGTGCGTTTTGTTCTTAGCTACATTGTAGCTAAAAGGAGGCGCCTTTCAAATCTCTTTCCCTTCCAGCTCAAACCTCTTACGCATTATCTGGGTTGAAACAAAGTTGAGGCGTAACCAAAATGTTATCCAAACGTGATACCAAAGTATCACTCAAATGATACAAATGACTATTTACTGATAGGCTAAAAACTCGTAGGATGGGAACACTTGGGTATTATCGGGGATGCAATCATATGCCCGAGACAAGAAGCAGGGAGGGACACCAGGAGACCGGCAGTGAAGTGAACCGAGAGCTATGGTGGGAAGAGTCATAACGGAGGTGGAACGATGAACATGGACAGATTAAGAGTACTGGTCGTTGATGACGAGGAATCGGTGCGCAGCCTTCTTCAACGGGTTCTGGAAGGAGCCGGTTACACGGTGGAGACGGCGGCTAACGGGCGGGAGGCACTAGCCAAGATATCTGAACTGGAAACGGTGACAGTGCTGCTGGATATCAAGATGCCGGAGATATCGGGCATGGAAGTGTTGCAGCGGATAGTCAATAGCCAACCCGAAACCAGTGTAATCATGGTTACTGCGGTTGGTGACGCACCAACGGCTATTGAAGCCATGAAGCTGGGAGCCTATGACTACATTATCAAACCCTTCGACCATGATGACTTGGTGTGGAAGGTGCGAAGGGCTATCGAGAAAAGGGAGCTCATGCTGGAGAACGAGCGCCACCGCCTTGCGCTTGAGCAAAAAGTTGGAGAGCAGACAGCGCGATTACAGCAACTGTTTGTGGAGCTGGTGGAGACTTTAGCTCGAGAGCATAAACTGATATACCAGCAGGCTTCCCAGCAACGAGGGGGCAGAGAAGCACTCTCAAAGCTTCCCCCGGAATTGAGGGAACCGATGGCCTCTGTTGAAGAATTCAGCGAGGCTCTCCTTAGAATCCTCAGAGGAGGCTTGGCGAGATGGCCTAAAGCCTCTACAGACAAAGGTCAAGACTCAAAACTATAGACGAATCCGGTCTCGGGGAGAGTCTCATGAAGAAAACGAGCGTGCTGGTAGTCGATGACGAGCTGAGCATAATAAAGTTTCTCCGTACTAACCTCGAAGCCGCGGGTTTCAAGGTGCTTGCCGCTATGAATGGTGCTGAAGCTCTCCATGTTTTTGAAACGGAGCTGCCTAGCCTCGTGATTCTGGATATAGTTATGCCCGAAATGGATGGTTTTGAAGTGTGCCACCGGCTTCGTGAATGGACGCAAGTCCCGATTATCATGCTCAGCGCCAAAGGTGATGAGAGTGACAAAGTAAAATGCCTTGACCTTGGCGCTGATGACTATATCACTAAGCCTTTTGGCAAAGATGAACTCATCGCTCGGGTCAGAGCGGTGCTCCGCCGCGCCGAGGCGGTTGCCACCACGGTCGCCAAGCCTTCTTTCGCCTGTGGCGACCTGCAGGTCACTTTTGCCAGCAGGCAGGTAACTGTTGCCGGTAACGAGGTCAAATTGACACCTACGGAGTTTAGTCTCTTACAGGAATTTGTGCTCAATGCAGGCAAGGTTCTCACTCATACCCACCTGCTAAACAAGGTGTGGGGTTCCGAGTACCGGGATGAGAGGGAATATCTGCACGTCTTTGTCCGCCGTCTGCGCAGCAAGCTTGAGATTGACCCAGCAAAGCCCAGGTATATCCTGACTGTACCTGGTGTCGGCTATCAGTTCAAAGATATAGCATAAAGCGAAAGGCTTTTATAGGTTGACTCAGGAGAAGGGCACCCTATTGGTGTAGATTACCGCTTAAAATTGACCCAGTTTATCGCTGAAAACTGACCCACCCCGGGTAAAATAAAATTAGCATAATCAGGTCATTTCTTCAATCTCCTTTCTTTACCTTTT
>DAOUCV010000007.1:0-6300 GCA_034432095.1 Dehalococcoidales bacterium | reverse complement strand
CTAATACGGACTATCTTGAGGGTGTGGTGCCGCTGGACAGTCAGCGGCAGGTTATAGTGAACCAATGGATGGAGACCGAGGTTCCCGGTGTTTTTGCCGCCGGTGACATCAGGAGCGGCTCGCCCAGGCAGGTAGTGACGGCCGTAGGGGATGGCGCCACGGCCGGAATGTCTGCCCAGAGGTTTCTCCAGAAATTTGCTCAGTGAATGGTGCCTCGCATTTTTTCTATCGGCTTTTAAGATGCCAGAGGCTCTGGGAATTCTCCGCCCGAAATTTGAAAAGATTGTTTTTTAACCTATTCCCCTAACCCCCTTCCCCTAACAAGGGAAGGAGGAAGAGTACATTTGAAGAGGGGCTGAAGCCTCTCTTAACCCCCCCGAAGGAGAGTGAAGCCTCTTTATCCCTTAGGGTGTTAAAGAGGGGCAAAGTCTCTCTTTACAAAAGGAGGTACAGAATGGCTGGACCTTTAGATGGGGTTAGAGTGGTAGAGCTAACTCAGTTTCAGCAGGGGCCTGTCGCCGGCATGAGACTGGGTGACCTTGGTGCTGATGTGATTAAGGTGGAGCCTAAGACAGGCGACGCGGGAAGGGGGATGATGAGAATCATTGGCGCTGATACCGGTTTGAAGGGGCGAAATTTTTACTTTGAAAGTTGCAATCGGAACAAGAGGAGTATTGTCCTGGATTTGACCACGGAAAAGGGGAAGAAGATATTTTTTGAGTTGATTAAACGGGCGGATGTTTTCTTGACCAATCTGAATATAAACGCTCCTAAGAGGCTGGGGATTGATTACGAAGTACTTTCCGCTATAAACCCACGTCTTATCTATGCCCATGCTTCTGGCTGGGGACGGGAAGGTCCCGATGCCGACATGCTTTCTTTTGACTATACCGGCATAGCCAGGTCCGGGACGATGATGATGGCGGGGGAACGGGGTGGCCCACCGGCGACTTTTATCCCGGGGATGGGTGATGAGCTGGGTGGTCTTGTTTGTGCCTGGGCAGTTACCGCCGCCCTCTATGCCAGAGAGAAGACAGGTAAAGGGCAGCTGGTAGATACATCCTTGATGGGCGCCCTGATTGCTTTAAACGGAGTCAATTTTGCCGCCCCCGGGATTTTGGGACAGGAAATCCCCAGATATGTTAGGGCTGAAGCGGGTAATCCAATCTATAACCACTATAAGTGTAAGGATGACAAATGGATTGTCATCGCTCACCTCCAGCCAGATAAATACTGGCCGAATGTATGTAAGGCAATGGGTTTGGAGGAACTGGAGCATGACCCCAGGTTCAACACCATAGAGGCGAGACATGACCATTGTAAGGAACTTGTGGCGATTCTGGATGAGAGGTTTGCTACCAAGACGAGGGATGAATGGATGGAGATTTTCAAGAGAGAGAACATAATCTATACCCCTGTGCAGTCAGCTAGCGAGGTGTTTAATGACCCTCAAGCATTGGCTAACAATTATATTGTTGAGTTCGACCATCCGGTGTGGGGTAAAATAAAGATGCTCGGCTTCCCCTGGACATTTCATGAGACCCCGGCCTCAATCAAACGGGAAGCGCCTGAGCTTGGTCAACACACCGAGGAGATATTACTGGAACTGGGTTATAGTTGGGAAGACATCGCTAAGTTGAAGGAAGAAGGAGTGACAATCTAATTAAGAGATTAAAGAGAGGCAATGCCTATAAAACTATTGGGAGTTTGAGAGGGACGAAGTCCCTCTCAAATAAACATCTCCCCTTTCCATTGTAAAGGGGAAGGGGGATAAAAGGGGATGGGGTTGGTAAACAACCTCAGGGGATTAGCAGCAGTAGATAAATATTACCGGGATTACGGCTATCGAGCCAGGGAGCTTAAGCGCCAGGGCCGGAAGCTCATAGGCTATTTGTGTGCTTACGTCCCCCTTGAGGTCATAACTGCGGCTGGCTTTGTCCCCTTCAGGATAAAGGGGAGTGTCAGCGAGCCAATTACCCGGGCTGATACCCAGATGGAGACCATCGTCTGCCCTCTGGTTCGTAGCTGCTTTGATATGGCACTCAAGGGCAGTTACGACTTCCTGGACGGTCTGGTTATACCTCATGCCTGCGATAGTATCTGCCGGACTTATGATATATGGAAGTATAACCTTAACCTTCCCTACTCCCATCTCATCAATCTTCCCCATTCGGCCGATGACTCATCGCTTGAATTCTTTAAAGCTGTGCTAAATACATTCAAAAACAGTCTGGAGAGGTTTGCCGGGAAGGAGATTTCTAACGAAAGCCTGGCTCAGGCTGTCAGGGTCTATAATCAAAACCGGGCTAAGGTGAGGGAGCTCTATGAACTGAGGAAATCAGACCCACCCTTAATCTCCGGCACAGAAGTAGCCAAAACATTAGTGGCTGTGATGGGCATTCCGGTAGATGAGGGTAATGATTTACTGGCTGACATTATTCGTGAGGTTAAGCAGAGAGCGAGCGTTCCGGCCGGGAAATCAGCCAGAATAATGGTTGTCGGTGCTCAGATAGACGATGTAGCTCTTATTGACCTGATTGAGGATAGCGGTGCTCAAGTGGTAGCCGATGATTTGTGTCCCGGCGCCAGGGAATACTTTCCTTTAGTAGACGTAACTGATGACCCTATCGATGGCATCGCTGAGCGGTACCTGAGAAAGATAAAATGTGGTCGGACTTATCGGGAAATGAAGGCGAGCTACCGGGAATATCTGGAAGACAGGTTTGGTCATATCGGTCAAATGGTTAAGGATTTTAAGGTTGGTGGTGTAGTGCTCTATATCTACAAATACTGTGACCCCTTTGGCTTTGAAGTACCGGCGATGAAGAGCTATATAGAATCGCTGGGCACGCCGGTGCTTTATCTTGAGGACGAATACTCAATGTCAACGATTGCCCGTCTACGCACCAGGGTCCAGGCATTTTTGGAAATGATGGCTAACGGAGGAGGAAGATGACAGGGGAGAGGAAACCAAGAGCACACGCTACTGAGGCAGCGGCTAAAGTGCCCAGAATGAGCCGGGAGCTGACCTTGAGAGCCCAAAGAGCCAAGCAGGAGGGTAAGCTGGTAGCCTATACTTTTATCGCCTGCGCCTATGATGAGATTATCCGGGCTATGGATATCGTCCCGATGTGGACGGAGAACTACGCCGGTATCTGTGCGGCCAAACGCGACGCTCAGCGGTTTCTGGAGAAGGCTGAGGCAGAGAATTTTTCCCGTTCCCTTTGCACCTATGCCCTGTGCGGTCTTGGCTTTGATGCCTGGCGTGCCGAACTGGGTGAAATGCCGCCGGATGCTCCCTGGGGAGGACAGGTAAAGCCGGATATGATGCTGGGCAGTGGACAGATGGTTTGCGACCCCAGAAATAAGTGGTATCAGGCCGCCCAGCATTATATGCCTGATGTACCCGTCTACGTGGTAGAGCTCCCCTGGCCACCATACGAGGCAGACTATGACTACCGTGAAGTCCAGGATTACTATATAAAGTACATAGTTCAGCAACTTAGCGGTCTGATAGGGTTTCTTGAGAAGCAGACAGGCAAAAAGATGGACTGGGACAGGTTAAGCGAGCTTGTTGACTTAACTGACAAGACCTGGAACATGATTTGGGAGGCTTACGAGTTGCGTAAGGCTATTCCCTGCCCGATGGATACGGGGGACGCCATGAATACCATGGTGCCCATAGCCTTTATGATGGGTACTCAGGAAGCCTATGACTTTTTCAAGGACTTATACGATGAGTTGCAACACAAGATAGCCAATAGGGAAGGGGTTGTTCCCGATGAGAAGTATCGGTTGCTCTGGGGTGGGGGACTGCCGGCGTGGTTTGCCCTGAACGATTTTAACTACTTTAATAGTAAGGGGGCCGTTTTCCCGGTCGAGACCACCTATCGTAATGTAGAGGCTATCTACAACTTTGACGTGGATTTGACCAGGATTAGCCACCCTCTGGAGCATATCGCCTGGAGGTGGCTGAAGTACTGGACCTACTGGTACGATAGAGCAAAGAAGCGCCCCGGCTCCCATCCTGACGTGGAACGCCTGATACAGTACATCGAGGATTATAGAATAGACGGGGTGGTAATGCATGAGGCGTTTTCTTGCCGTACTTGGCACCCCGGCCTGATCTGGCAATTGAACCTGCTGAAGAAGATATACAGGGACATTCCCTCGCTGATCCTGGAGAGCGATATTGTGGATATCAGTTCCTACTCTGAGGCGGATACCCGAGCCAGGATAGATGCTTTCATTGAAACCCTGGAGTCAACTAGGAGAGGTTAGTTTTGAAAGAAATGTATTTTGCCGGGGTAGATATTGGTTCGAGAATGACCAAAGTGGTAATTATGGATGAGGCGATACTGGCTTCATTGGTTGCCGCCACTGGTCCCGAACAAAGAAAGCTGGCTTATAAAGTAATGGAGGAAGCCCTGACTCGGGCAGGGTTATCCTTCGATGATATAACCTATGTGGTGGCTACCGGCTACGGCAGAATCAATGTTCCCTTCGCTGATAAGCAAATAACGGAAATATCCTGCCATGCCAGAGGGGTTGGCTATCTACTGCCTACCGCCAGAACGGTCATCGATATCGGCGGTCAGGACTGTAAGGCGATAAAGTTGAATAATGGTCGGCCGGTAGACTTCGTAATGAACGATAAATGCGCCGCCGGGACAGGGAGATTTCTTGAGTTGATGGCTGAGGGACTCGGGGTGAAACTGGAAGACATGGGCACTTTATCATTAGCGGCTAAAAATAGGGTGGTGATAAGCAACACCTGCACCGTATTTGCGGAACAGGAGGCAGTGGCTAAACTTTCTGAGGGCGTGCCAGTTGAGGACCTGGTGGCTGGTCTTCACGAAGCCATTGCCACCAGGATATATGCCATGGCGAGCCGCCTGAAGATAGAGAAGGATGTAGCCGTTACCGGTGGCGGGGCTAAGAATATCGGCTTGGTCAGGGCTTTAGAGGCGAAGCTCGGCTATTCGGTATTGATACCGCCCGACCCACTGGTTACCGGGGCTATTGGTGCCGCTCTCCTTGGCAGGGACGCGGCTCAGCAAGCGATTAAGAGTGGCTTACCCTTGGTCAGAAGCGAACGCCGTTTGCAAGAGACTAAGTTCTTTGTGTGAGTCAGCCGATGCCTTATTTTGTTGGAGTTGATATCGGCTCCGCCTTTTCCAAAGCCGTCGTACTGGCCGGAAGCAAACTTATCTCCTACCATATAGTCCCCTCGGGGGGAAACTATAAGCTTACGGCTGATGAGGTAGTAGCAGGAGCACTGAAAAAGGCAATCGTGTCTTTTGGAGATATAGCCTGTATCGTGGCTACCGGTTATGGCGGGTCTAATGTGCCCTTTGCCCATCGGGTGATTACCGATATATCCTGCCAGAGCCGGGGGATATTCCGCTTGTTTCCCTCCGTCCGGACGCTGGTTGATATCGGGGGACAATTCAGCAGGGTTATTAAGCTGGATGATAAGGGGAGGGCTATTGCCTTTCTACTGAGTGAGAAATGTGCTGGTGGGAGCGGCCGGTTTTTGCAGATAATTGCCCATGTACTCCAGATTGACCTTGGGGAGGTCGGACCGCTATCCCTTAAGTCTAAAAGGAAAATTGACTTTAATACTGGCTGTGCGGTATTTTCCGAAACAGAAGCGATATCCCGGATTGCTGAGGGTGCGGCGAAAGAGGACATCCTGGCTGGGGTTCATCGTGCCCTGGCCGCCAAAGTTCAAAATCTGATGGAGAGGCTGGGAATTGAGCAAGATATTGCCCTAGCTGGTGGCGGGGCAAAAGATATCGGGCTGGTTCAGAGCATAGAGGAGACATTAAATATCTGCACTCTGGTCCCTGAAGAGCCACAGATTGTAGCATCTCTTGGTGCCGCTTTAATAGCTGAAGGTACCAAGAGCCCTTTTGATGCCTGACACCTTAGAGTTATTTAATAATCTGAACCGTTTTCCCCTGCCTGCCCGGCTTTAACTCTTGCCAATCCTGAACATCTTGGTGCCACAGGTGGGGCATACGCCTTGAGTAGCTGGCTTGCCATTCTTCATGGTTATAGGTCGGGCGTTTCTCATTTCTTTCTTGGCACGGCATTTAACACAGTATCCTTGCATCGGTTTACCTCCCTTTTTGTATGGAGAATAGACTATTTCCTGCTCAAATGTCAATAGTCAAAAGTACTATTCTTACTAATTTTTGAAAGTTGGACAGTTAACGCTTGAAAACTGGACAGTTAATGCTTCAAAACTGGACTGGGGTATTACATCCTTCTGAAAAAAGGAGGATGTATGGACCA
>DAOUCV010000006.1:0-16067 GCA_034432095.1 Dehalococcoidales bacterium | reverse complement strand
AACAAAATCAGAATCAGGGAAATGGCTAAGTTTCTTATATTTATCCTTTTCATCTTAGTAATATATTTTAGCATATCACAAGAGTGTTAAGAAATAATTAAGGGACTGGTTATGTTTCCAGCCCCTTAACTTCGGTGTGCCGTATTCGTCCTTTATGCCGCGGGTACCTTGGGCAGGGCTTTGAGCGCTTCTTTTATCTTTTCCTCCGGGAGTGCGTAGTCCTGCATCCTGCCGGAGAGGTACTCATCATAGGCAGCCATGTCAAAATGCCCATGCCCGCTGTGGGCAATCAGAATGGTCTTTTCTTCACCGGATTCCTTGCACTTGAGGGCTTCATCAATAGCTACCCTGAGGTCATGGCATACCTCTGGAGCCGAAATAATGCCCTCGGTTCGGGCGAAGGTGACACCGGCTTCAAAAGTAGCTACCTGAGGCACTGCCCTAGCCTCAATTAAGCCCAGGTTATAGAGGTGGCAGATAATGGGTGCCATCCCGTGGTAGCGCAGTCCACCAGCGTGGACTGGCGGAGGCATAAACGTATGTCCCAGGGTATGCATTTTGAGCAGAGGGGTAAGGCCAGCCTCATCACCGAAGTCATAGGCGTAAGGACCTCTGGTCACGGTGGGGCAGGCCTCGGGCTCAACACAGATGATGCGCATGTTTGGTTTCTTGCCGCTGAGCTTGTCTCTTATCCAGGGCAGGAATTGCCCGGCGAAGTTGGAACCACCGCCGATACAACCGACAATAATATCGGGGTAGGCATCAGCCATCTCCATTTGCTTCCTGGTCTCCTCGCCAATGATGGTCTGATGCAGCAGGACGTGGTTGAGTACGCTGCCCAGGGAATAGTGGGAACCCTCGTGGGTTGCCGCATCTTCAACCGCCTCGCTGATGGCGATTCCCAGGCTACCGGGGTTGTTAGGGTCTTTCGCCAGCAGCTCGCGTCCGATTTTGGTATCCGGGCTGGGGCTGGGTACTACTTTGGCTCCCCAGGTCTCCATCATGATACGGCGGTAGGGCTTCTGATTGTAGCTGACCCTGACCATATAGACTTTACATTCCAGCCCGAAGAACATGCAGCCCATCGCCAGGGCACTGCCCCACTGTCCGGCTCCGGTCTCCGTACAGAGTCTCTTGGCACCCTCTTTCTTGTTGTAGTACGCCTGCGCTATCGCGGTGTTTGGCTTATGGCTCCCCGCTGGGCTGGTGCCCTCGTACTTGTAGAAAATTTTTGCCGGAGTATCAAGATATTTCTCCAACCGGTAGGCACGATGTAACACTGTCGGGCGGTAGGTGCGGTATATTCTCTGTACCTCTTCCGGGATTTCGATGTAGCGTTCAGGGCTGAACTCCTGCTTGATAAGCTCCATGGGGAAGAGTCGTGCCAGGTCATCGGGAGTTACCGGCTTTCCCGTAGCCGGGTGCAGAACCGGCGGGAGTGGCTCGGGTAAATCAGGCAGGACATTATACCAGTGAGTTGGCATGTCCTTCTGGTCAAGAAAATACATTGCTCTATCAAATTTTTTTGCCATTTTTCCCCTCCTTTGTTTTTAGCTTTGGAACGAATTCTTACTGGCTATCTTGGCCCCACACGGGGGCCACCTTTTTGACTCAGTAAACATACTGCCTCCTAATTAAAAACCCCCACCCATTAAGGGGCGGGGGTTAACTTCCGCGGTGCCACCCTTCTTGGTCAGTTACCGGCTGACCATCTCTTTACGGTACAAAGGATATTTACCTTCATACCCTGGGGTTCAGTAACGCTCCCCTGGCGACAGAATCTACTCGTCCTGATAGAATCGGGACTTTCGGTTTGCGGCTCCCAAGTCCATTCACCTTCTGCGCTGGCATCGGCTCACACCTCACCCGACTCTCTGCGCCCCGCTTTGAAGGCTACTAGTCTTGTTCACAGCCTTTACCTTATTTAATTGCCCAAATTCTACTGTATTGTCTATTTTTTGTCAAGCACCCGGGTTGATTCACGCCCAAGGGGGTTAAGAATAAGCGTCTCAAAATCCCGATTGACGCCGTCACCGAAGGCTCTCTATCTCGCTGACGGTGGTAGCTATACCTGTACTGTCGGTTTTAAGGTTGTCTACCGGGATAAGGACAAGGAGCGGAGCCGTCTGAAGTCCCGCTGCCCTGCGGCGATGGACAGGCTCGGCGTGCCTCGCAGCACTGCGCAATGTTTGCCAACGCTCCAATAGAAAATGTCCTGAATTACTGCTACAATCTTTTAGTGGTGGTCTGGTGATGGAAATTAGACAGAATGTTAGCCAGATATTGAGCGAACTGCCGGAGGGAGTCCAGTTGGTAGCCGCCGCCAAGACCCGGCAACCGGAAGAAATCCTGGAGGCGGTTGAGGCAGGAGTCAACATCGTCGGGGAAAACTATGTTCAGGAAGCCGAAAGAGCCTATGAGGTGATAGGTAACAGAGTAAAATGGCATTTAATAGGGCATCTCCAGAAAAATAAGGTGAAGAAAGCGGTGAGGCTATTTGATATGATAGAGACCGTTGATTCTGTGGAAATAGCCAAGGAAATTGATAAACGGTGCGCTGAAATCGGCAAAATAATGCCGGTGCTAATCGAGGTAAACAGCGGTCGGGAGGAACAAAAAACAGGCGTCCTGCCCGAGAGTGTTATCGAATTAGTGAGGGAGATTTCAAATTATCAAAACATCAAAGTAACAGGACTGATGACGATGGGGCCTCGTTTCGGTAATCCTGAAGACTCAAGACCCTATTTTGTCGAAACGAGAAGAATATTTGAAAAGCTCAAACAGCTCAACCTGCCTAATGTCGAGATGAAGTACCTGTCAATGGGGATGACCAATTCCTACCGCATTGCCATTGAGGAGGGCGCCAATATAGTGAGACTCGGCACCAGGCTATTCGGGGAGAGGAAAGAAAGCAAATAAATTTGGAAAGGAGAAGGAGAAATGCCAGCTATCGTTTCCATCGTTGGTAAGTCGAAGTCGGGGAAGACAACCCTGATAGAAAAGCTGATTCGGGAGCTTAAATCAAGGAACTATCGCGTGGCTACCGTTAAACATACCGTCGAAGAGGCGGTTCTCGATACACCGGGCAAAGACACCTGGCGTCACCTCCAGGCCGGGAGCGAAGCTACCGTGCTCGGCTCCGAAAATGGAATACTGTTGATAAAGCCTGCTGCCTCGGGAACAATCCTTGATGAAATAGTCCGGCTCCTCGGCGAGGACTACGACATCATCCTCGCCGAGGGCTTCAAGCAGGGGGATGCCCCCAAGATTGAGGTTCACCGCAAAGCGGCCGGACCACCTCTAAAGGACATTAAGAAGCTTGTGGCCATCGTCACCGATGAGCCCCTGGAGACCAAGACCCGTCAGTTCTCTCTGGAGGATGTCAAGGGCTTAGCCGACCTGCTGGAGGAAGGCTTTATCAGACCTCAGAGTGACCGTCTCTCCCTTTACGTCAATGATGCCCCCATTCCCCTAAGTTCGTTCCCCAGAGAGTTCGTCACCAATGTCCTGCTGGCTATGGTAAGCTCCCTCAAGGGAGTGGCGAAGATAAACAGCCTCAAGCTCTTCCTGAAGAAGAGGTAGGTTATGGGTGAATCAGCTCCGGTGGAACTCTTTTTCCAGCTGTCCTGAGCTGAGGCGAATCATGGTTGGTCTGCCGTGAGGGCAAGTATTGGGAGTGGCGGTCTGTTCCAGTTGCCGTAAAAGCTCGCGCATCTCGTCATCGGTCAGCACTTTTCCCGCTCGCACGGCACCGTGGCAGGCAATGGAGATGGCTAACCTTTCCCGCCAGTCGCCCTTTTCCTCAGCCGAGAAGGAGTCCAGCAGTTCCCTTAAGGCTCCTGCCCAGTCTTTTCGGTGAAGCAAGACCGGTATCGCTCTCACCAAGTATGTCCTGTCGCCAAAGGGCTCGATGGAGAAACCGAACTCAGCCAGGTCCTTATAATGCGCCTTGAGGACTTCGTCCTGACGGGGAGTGACTTCAAGGGTCGCCGGCTCGAGTAGCCCCTGAACTTCCACCTCTCGCTGCGAACTCTGCTCATGAATCTTCTCAAAGATGATGCGCTCATGAGCCGCATGCTGGTCGATAAGGTATAGACCCTCGGGACCTTCAGCAACGATATAGGTACTGGAAAGCTGACCTAGTAGCCGCAGAGCCGGAAGCGAAAGGGTAGGGGTCGGCTGAGCTATTGGCGGAGGGCTGGCAGGAGGGTGAGCGGTGGGAGGGGCAGACCATAATGGCTGAGCTGACACTGCCGGCTCTCTATAGGCGGTAGCCACTTCTTCAATCCTGGGTACCGGCGCCAGCTCTATCAGGGCTCGTCGTACCGCTCTCTGAACCGCGCTGAATACCAGACGTTCATTGCGGAATTTTATTTCGGACTTAGCAGGGTGTATATTAACATCCACCTCTTCAGCGGGCAGTGAGATATTGATAATCGCCACCGGATGTTTCCCCTGCATCAGCAGCCCGTGGTATGCCTCCTCTACTGCCCAGGATAGCAACCGACTGCTTATCCAGCGCCGGTTGACAAAGAAGCTGAGGTAATTTCGATTAGAACGGCTGAGGGCTGGTGAACCGACCATCCCTGTCACCTTCAGAGATGAAAATGTTGAGTCGCCTTGCCACCCTCCTTCTTCACTGTCCAACTCCAGCATATCCCGGGCTATCTCCACACCATAGACTTCCAGGACGCTGTCGATGAGCCGACCGCTACCCGGAGTCCGCAGGAGCGTATGTCCATCGACGGAAAGGGTAAACTTGACCTCAGGGAAAGCAAGGGCATACTGGCTGACGATATTGGCGATGTGGCTATTCTCTGTTGCCGGTGACTTGAGAAATTTTAGTCGGGCGGGGACATTACGGAACAGGTCTCGCACCGTAACTGTTGTCCCCTGAGAGCGAGCATGGCTTCCCCGATTAACCGCAATACTCTCCTTCAGACTGAGATAGTTCCCTACGGTCTCACCAGCGGCGCAGGTAACAATGACTACCTGAGCCACGGCGGCGATGCTGGGTAAAGCCTCGCCACGAAAGCCGAGGCTGGAAATGGACGCCAGGTCATCAAGGCTGCTTATCTTGCTGGTGGCGTGCCGCTGAAAGGCAAGCTCTAATTCTGCTGCTGGGATCCCCGTCCCATTATCGCTCACCCGAATCAGGCTCACCCCGCCACCCCTCGTCTCCACCGAGACCTGGCTGGCGCCGGCATCCAGCGAGTTCTCCACCAACTCCTTCACCACCGAAGCCGGTCTCTCCACCACCTCCCCAGCGGCAATCCGTGCGACTACCTGGGGGTCTAAAACTCTAATCGGCATGTTAACCTAACAATACACGCTTCCGTGTAAGAAGTCAAGGGTCTCTTTTTTTAATTGCTTTTCACCCTCTCTTAGAAGGGGAGAAGAAAATTAGCAGGAAAGAGGGGCGAAGCCCCCTCTTTACGCCCTATCACTTTACTCCACTTTTTCTAAATTGGCGAAGCTGAGGAGGAGCTTTTTTACGCCGCCATTGAAGGCGACCACCACTTCAGCATCGTCCTTTACCAATTGACAGTTCACCACCACCCCTCTGCCAAATTGGGCGTGGCGGACACGGTCGCCAGCCTTCAGTTCCAGGACAGCAGGAGTGGGGGCAGGAGGTTTATTCCAGGAATATATTGAGGGTGTTACTTCGCCCCCTCCACCCTCCCGCCAATCGCCGGTCGAAACCAGGTGCGGGGGGATATCACTCAGGAAACGCGATGGCTGACTTACCATGCTTCGCCCCATCAGATTGCGACGAAACGCTCTAACCAGATACACCTTCTGTTTGGCTCGGGTGATGCCGACATAGCAGAGCCGTCTCTCCTCCTCCATCTGCTCAGGGTCGTCAAACGACTTAAAATGGGGCAGGATGCCATCCTCCATACCCACAATAAAGACCACGGGAAACTCCAGTCCCTTGGCCTGATGTAAGGTAATCAGGGTTACTCCCGGGACACTTTCATCAAGCCCATCAACGTCAGACACCAGCGTTACCCCTTCCAGGAAGGCAGCTAAACTCTCTCTCGGTTTCAAGCCAACGTAATCCTGGGCTACGGTGCGGAGTTCCAGAATATTCTCCCAGCGCTCCTCGCCATCCGCTTCGCTTAATACGTACTGCTTATAGCCGGAGCGTTCCACGACCAAGTCAAACAAATCAACCAGCGTCAACTCCCGACTGCGGGCGACAAACTCTTCCATCAGGTTTGAGAAAACCGTCAGTACTCGGGCAATGTGAGGAGTGAAGGGCGTCTGAGATGCGGAATCTTTTGTCTCTGCTTTAGCCACAAGCCGTAATGCCTCATATGGTGAAATCCCCATCGACTTCGCCCAGCCAGACAACTTAGCCTGGGTCTGCTGCCCGATACCACGCTGAGGGACATTGATTATCCTCATCAGGCTGACGCTATCCTGAGGATTCTGAATAAGCCGGAGATAGGCAATAATATCCTTGACCTCCCGCCTCTCGTAGAAACGGGTACCGGCGACCAGCTTATAGGGCGTGCCGTAACGGATAAAAGCTTCCTCAAGGGCTCTCGACTGAGCATTTGTCCGGTACATTATGGCACAATCGCCCAGGCTGAACCCACCCTGACTTACCAGCCGTTCCACCTCACTGACCACAAACTGGGCTTCTTCCTGCTCGGTGTAGGTCTCAACTATTGTGATTGGCTCACCCGTCTTATTCTGCGTCCACAGGTTTTTGGGTTTGCGTTGCTGATTAGCCGAGATGATATTGGAGGCTACTTCCAGAATCATCTTGGTTGAGCGATAGTTCTCTTCCAGCACCACCAGTTTAGCTTCAGGGTAATCTTTCTCAAAGTTGAGGATGTTGCGCAGGTCGGCAAACCGCCACGAGTAGATTGACTGGTCAGGGTCGCCGACGACACAGATATTGCGGTGTTCACCTCCCAGTTGCTTGATTAGCTCATACTGAACCAGGTTAGTATCCTGAAACTCATCCACCATGAGGTGGAGGTACCTTGACTGGTAGTGTGATAAAATCTGGGGACTCTTCCGGAACAACTCCACCGCCTTCATCAGCACGTCATCAAAGTCCAGAGCGCTACTTTCCTTCAGTAGCTGTTGGTAATGCTGATAGACCCGCCCGACCACCTCATCAAAATAGCTGCGTCCCCGCTGAATATGGTCGTCTGGAGTTAGCATACGGCTCTTGGCGGCGGAGATGGCTGAGATGATAGCTGAAGGAACATATTGTTTGGGGTCGAGGTTCATTTCCTGAATACTGCGCTTTATCAGGTGGAGCTGGTCCTCCCTATCGTAGATGACAAACCGGGGGGCAACTCCAATAGCTTCGCCATGCCGCCTCAGGATGCGGACACAGATGGCATGAAAGGTGCCCAGAGTCAAATCCGGCACTGAACTGCGGACTAACTGGAGAAGCCTTTCCTGCATTTCCCGGGCGGCTTTGTTGGTGAAGGTGACCGCCATAATGCGGCGGGGACTGACCCCGCAGACCCTAATCAGGTAGGCAACACGATGAGTAATGACCCTGGTCTTGCCACTGCCCGGACCAGCCAAAATCAGCACCGGTCCACTAATCGCCTCTACTGCCTCTCTTTGTGCCTGATTAAGCCCAGCCAGAATGTCCATTCATAGTCATTATAGCATTGACACCTGTTCGGTTAAAAGCCGGAATTTAAAAAGGGGGTACTGATGAAAAGAAATAGCATAAACCTAAAAGGTAGGGAATGGGGGAAAGCGCCGCTTATGCTCACTGGCCATCATCATAGACTCAATCTTCTTCCTTACCTTATCCGAGGCTTCACCGGTAACCAGGTAGCGGTCGAGTTCGTCATAGCTGAACCCCAGTTCGCCCTCATCGGTCTGCCCCGGCCATAGACCGGCTGAAGGAGGCTTATTTATAATCTCCTGCGGAATGCCCAAAAAGCTGGCTAGCTCTCTCACCTGCGCTTTAACCAGATTGCCCAAGGGCATAATATCTACCCCACCATCGCCATATTTGGTGAAGTAGCCTACCGTAAGCTCGCTCCTGTTGCTTGACCCAACCACCATATAGTTAAGCCAGTTGGCGAAATGGTAAAGGGTAAGCATCCTTAGCCTGACCTTGAGGTTAGCCTTAGCCAGCCGACCTGCCGCGGACTCAGCGGTATCATGCGGCAGTACCTTGAGCAGAGTGTCAAAAACAGTATCAAGAACCACCGTTCTGGTTGGGATAGAAAACTTGCGTGCAACCGCCAGAGCGTGTTGCTCATCCTCCTGGCTACTATAGCAGGGCATCAGCACCCCGAGCGTGCTCTGCGGAAAAGCCCGCTGACACAACACCGCCACCACTGACGAATCAACCCCGCCACTCATACCTAACACCACCCCCCTGCGCCCGCCAGATGATACCTTTTCCCTTATCCACAAAACCAGTTTCTCTGCCAGTTCCTCAGCGTTCATCTCTGCCTCCATTTGTCGGGTCAGGCTGTGAGTAGTATACTACTGTGGAGATATCCGGTCAAAAATGCCAATAGCAGACCTTATCCTGAAAAATGCTAATGTAATAACCATAGACCCCACCCAGCCCGCTGCTGAGCTGGTGGCAATCAGGGGAGACAAAATTTTACTCGTCGGTCGCAATGAAAGCCTGGAGTCAGTCAGAGGAGCCAGAACCAGGGTAATTGATTGCCAGGGCAGAACAGTAGTGCCCGGCTTTAATGACGCCCATTGCCATATTTTCTCCTTTCTGAGAAAGCTGCTCGGCATTGATTTGAGCGCACCATCAATTCGCTCTATCAGCGACATAAAGGCAGCTATCCGCCAGAAAGTTGAGACCACTCCCCCGGGCCAGTGGATTACCGGCACCGACTATAACGATTTCTACCTTGCGGAGAAGCGCCATCCGACTCGCTGGGATATTGATGAGGTAGCGCCTCACCATCCGGTAGTCCTGTCCCACCGCTCTCTGCACGCCTGCGTACTCAATAGTCTGGCCCTTTCCCTGGCCGGCATTACCCGGGAAACAGAAGAACCAGCCAGCGGGCATATTGCCCGGGACCCCACCAGCGGGGAACCGAACGGTTTGCTGTTCGACATGCTGGGTTATATCAGAGAAAAGGCAATGCCTCCTCTGTCCGAAGCAGAGTTAGCCGAAGCCGTAACCCTGGCTAACCGGCGCTACCTGTCCCAAGGGATTACCTCTCTACAAGATGCAACGTATGTCAATGACTTCAGGAGGTGGCAGCATTTCCTCCGATTCAAAGAGAAAGGCATATTAAAGTGCCGGGTATCAATGATGTGTGGTATTGAGACCATGAGTCAGTTTCAGGAGGCGGGCTTAACTTTCGGCTCCGGTGATAGCCACTTGCGTCTCGGTGGGGTCAAGATAGTGCCCAGCTGGGTATCCCGTCAGCTGTACCCTCCCCAACCGGAGTTAAACCGGCAGGTGCTCAAGGCTCACCGGGCCGGTTTTCAGCTAGCTATCCACGCCATTGAGGATAGTGTGGTGGAAGCTGCTATCAATGCCTTAGAATATGCCCACCGCCAGCTCCCCCAGGCTGGACGACGCCACCGCATTGAGCACTGTTCAGAGTGTCCTCCCCATCTGCTCAAACGACTAAAGAAGCTCCAACCAGTGGTGGTTACTCATCCTCCCTTCCCTTACTATAGCGGTGAACGGTATCTGGTTACGATACCGGCTGACCGGCTGAGGTGGTTATATCGATTTAAATCTTTACTCAACAGCGGCTTGACTGTTGCCGCTGGTTCAGATTTTCCCATCGTCCCCGAAAATCCATTAGTGGGCATATATGGTGCTGTCAGCAGACGGGCTGAGACAGGGCAGCCACTTTCACCCGAAGAACGTATTTCAGCCAGTCAGGCGCTGGCTATGTACACGATAAACGCCGCCTATGCCTCTTTTGAGGAGGGTATAAAAGGCTCCCTCACCCGGGGCAAACTGGCTGACCTGGTGATACTCAGCGATGACCCCACCAGAACACCCCCCGACCGAATAAAAGATATCAAGGTCGAGATGACCATAATTGGCGGTGAGGTAGTCTGGGAGGCTTGATTATTTATTGACCTCCCCTCTTTATCCCCTTTCCTTTTCAACGACAGGGGGTAAAGCGGGTTCCCGGAAAAATCAAAGATTTTTCCGGGTGCTTAATGGGGGTGAGGTTGATAATAAGCAATCTCATACCTTGACAGTAAAGATATCGGGCTTTAGAATTTGACATACCGAATGCTTTGTCATAACGAGTGGATGCATAGCCAAAATAAATCAAGGGAGGGAGCAATGGATTTAGGTTTGAAAGATAAGGTAGCCCTGGTAACCGGGGCTGGCAGCCAGATAGGTTTCGGCAAAGCGATAGCCCTGACTCTGGCAAGAGAGGGGTGCGACGTAGTTGTAAATGATATCAACATTGAAGGAGCTGAACAAACAGCGGCTGAGGTCAGAGCTCTGGGTCGTAAGGCTCTGGCGATTAAAGCAGATATACGGAACAAAGACGAGGTGGACAACATGGTAAAGACAGCACTGAAGGAATTCGGCAGGATAGATATACTGGTCAACAATGCTGGCGCTCCCGGTATTGGGCCGCCAACGAGCGAGGAGGTCTGGGACATAAATGTAAATATTAACTTCAAGGGGACGTGGTATGTCACGAACGCAGTTATCCCCCATATGCGTGAGCGCCGGAGCGGCAAGATTGTCAATTTTTCGTCAAGCGTGGCCAGAAGCGGTACCGGTGGTCTTTACGCCGCGGCTAAAGAAGCCGTCATCGGCTTAACCAAATCGTGGGCGAGGGAATTGGGCCCCCTGGGAATAAATGTAAACGGCATCGCCCCTGGTATGGGTGATACCGGTTTCCAGATTGCGGCTAAAGCTACTCCCGAGCAGAAGCAACGCTTTATCTCAACCGTGCCGATGAGGCGGCTCACCACGCCTCAGGATATAGCCAATACAGTGGCCTTTTTGGTCTCGGATGTCTCCAGCGATATTACGGGACAGACCATCCAGGTAGACGGTGGCGATTATATGTTCTAGGAATCAGAAAATAAATCAAGGGAGGGAGCAATGGATTTAGGTTTGAAAGATAAGGTAGCCCTGGTAACCGGGGCTGGCAGCCAGATAGGTTTCGGCAAAGCGATAGCATTGACTCTGGCGAGAGAGGGGTGCGATGTAATCTGCAATGATATAGACATCGAAGGAGCCGAACAAACTGCCGCTGAGGTCAGGGCTCTGGGACGTAGAGCCATAGCTATCAAAGCCGACGTAACGAAAAGCGCCGAAGTGAACGACATGGTAAAGAAAGCGCTGGAGGAATTCGGCAAGATAGATATACTGGTCAACAATGCCGGCCATGCCTTTGCCAGGGGACCCTTCGTGGAACAGAAAGAAGAGGACTGGGACAAAGATATAAACCTTAACCTCAAGGGGGCGATGATTTGTGCCAAGGCAGTCCTCCCCAACATGCTTGAGCGAAAGAGTGGCAAGATTATCAACATATCGTCAGGGGCGGCTAAACGGGGCGGGCCGTTTGTTGAGGCTTATGGCGCCGCCAAGTCAGGGGTAGGCGGCTTCACCAAGAGCCTGGCGCTGGCAATCGCAACCCAGGGAATTAACGTCAACTGTATTGCTCCTGCCATTGCGATTACCAATTTTGTCGGTGGCAAGCTTACCCCCGGTGTGCAACGGATGATCGACGAAATACCGCAAAAGAGGGCGACCACGCCTCAGGATGTTGCCAATATGGTAGCCTTTTTAGCCTCGGATGTTTCGGCCCACGTTACCGGACAGATGTTCAGCGTGGACGGTGGCTCAACGACAACGACCTAAGCAAGGAGGTAAGCATTTGAAGAAACTGACCCTCGCTTCTGATGCTCCTGGAGAAAGACTGTTTATGCTGGGCAACGAGGCGATAGCCCGGGGTGCCATAGAGGCTGGAATTCAAGTCGCCGCGGCCTATCCCGGTACTCCATCAACTGAAATACTGGAAACCCTGGCTAAAGTAGCCAGAGAGCTTGAGATATATGTTGAATGGTCAGTCAATGAAAAGGTAGCCTTTGAGGTTGCCCTGGCGGCTTCAATCTGTGGGCTGAGAGCTATGGCGTCTATGAAGCACGTTGGCGTCAATGTGGCTCATGACCCGTTGATGACGGCTGGTTACATCGGTGCCAAGGGGGGGCTGGTTTTGCTCTCGGCTGACGACCCCTGGGCATGGAGCTCTCAGAATGAGCAGGACAACCGCTACATTGCGGAACAGGCATATATACCGGTCCTGGAGCCATCCTCCATTCAGGAAGCCAAGGATATGATGGCTGATGCCTTCAAACTCTCCGAAGAATTCAAGCACCTTTTTATGTTCAGGTCAGTAACGAGAATAAGCCACGGTCGCAGTGATGTTATCCTTGGTCAGATGTCACAGGAGAGAAGAGCCGGCTCCTTCCAGAAAAACCGCCAGTGGTTAAACTACACGCCGGTTGAAGCCAGACTCAACAAGCCATTGATGCTCCAGAGGTTTGAAAGGATAAGAGAAGCCGTAAATGCTTCTCCGTATAATCAGTTGCGACTTACTGATGGCGCCAAGCTTGGCATCATTGCCAGCGGATTATCCTATAGCTACACCTTGGAAGCGATAAACTGGCTGGAGCTTGGTGACAGGATTTCAGTGTTGAAAATCGGCACACCACATCCACTGCCTGAGAAACTGGTGAGAAAACTACTGGAATCAGTGGGCGAGGTATTGGTAGTCGAAGAGCTTGACCCGTTTGTCGAGACCCACGTAAAAGCCATTGCCGGGGAGGCTAATATACCGGTCAAAATCCACGGCAAGGATTTAATCCCTCGGATTGGAGAGCTCTCAACAAGGACGATTACCGAAGCCATAGCCAGGCTAACCAGTTCTAAGCCTCCGATTGACTTTACTAAGGTAGATAAGCTCAGCGAGGAAACTGCCCCACTGCTGCCACGGCGGCCCCCAACGATGTGTCCCGGCTGCCCACATCGAGCCTCCCACTACGCTATCGGGGTTGCGGCGCGGCGGGTAGCCAGAGACTATGGCAAAGATGTGGAGCCAATCTACCCGGGGGATATTGGCTGCTATAACCTTGCCTATAATCCCCCGCAGGAAGCTGTTGACACCACTATCTGCATGGGGGCTAGCTTTGGTATCGGCAACGGACTGGCGCATATCGTGAATGCTCCGATAGTGGCGAACATGGGTGATTCAACCTTTTTCCACGCCGGAATACCTCCAATGATAAACGCCGTCGTCAACAAGGCGAAGATAACAATGGTGGTGCTTGACAACTCAGCTACCGCCATGACTGGTTTCCAGCCTCACCCAGGCACTGGTCACACAGCTACCGGCGAGGAAGCCCCATCACTAAAGATTGAGGATGTAGCCAGGGCATGCGGCGTCAAATTTGTCGAGGTCATTGACCCCTTTGACCTGAAAAAAGCCATTGATACTTTGGAGAGAGCCATCAGGTTCGATGGACCATCGCTCGTCGTTTCCCGGAGGCTGTGCGCCATACTCGACCAGAGAGAAAAACAGGCAAAAGGTGAGAAAGTGGTTCCTTACCGAGTAGACCGGGAAAGGTGTAGCGAAAAGTGTAATGCCTGCATTGACCTGCTTGGTTGTCCGGCCATAATGAGGGAAGGCAAGAAAGCAATAATTGACAGCTCACTGTGTAATGGCTGCGGACTTTGCGCCCAGGTCTGTCCCTACAAGGCGATAATACAGGAGTGAAGTATGGTAAAGGAATTCAATATTGTCATCGCCGGCGTTGGCGGTCAGGGTGTAATCTTAATGTCAGAACTCTTAGGCAACGCCGCCGTCGAAGACGGCTTGAATGTCAGGGGTTCAGAGGTGCTCGGGATGGCAGTTAGAGGCGGCTCGGTCTCCAGCACCATCAGAATTGGCAACGGAGTCCTGGCACCACTTGTACCGACCGGCAAAGCCAATGTTCTAATCGGCATGGAGCCGGTTGAGGCACTAAGAAATATCGCCTATCTATGGCAGTCCAGCGTGGTCATACTCAACACCGAGAAGGTAGTCCCGTTCACCGTCACCCTAGGTGAGAGTTCCTACCCCGAGATTGAGACAATTATTGAGAAACTAAGCAGGGCTTCAGGCCGGGTGGTCCAGCTAAGCGCAGCCCAGATTGCCCGAGAAGCCGGGAGCACCCTATCAGCTAATATTGTCATGCTGGGTGCTTTGTTCGGCATCGGGCGACTTCCCATTAAGATTAAAACCATAAAAGAGCAAATACAGTCCCGTTTTTCCGCCAGGTTAGCCCCGCTCAATATCAGGGCTTTTGACCTGGGCTACCAGGCATGCCGGAAGACTCTTAAGGGAGATAACCAATGACGATAGCCGAAATGCTAGCCAGAAATGCCAGAATGTACCCCGATGATACCGCCCTTGTTGAATTAAAGCCCAGCAAGAAGGTGAGAAACGAAATCTCATGGAAAGAATTTGATGAAAGGGCTAACAGAATAGCCAATGCCCTTATGGCTAGAGGGATTAGAAAGGGCGATAAAGTCATACACTGGATGATGAACTCCATTAGCTGGCTGGAGGCTTATTTTGGTATCATCAGAACCGGAGCGTGGGCAGTACCTCTCAACTTCAGGTTCACCAGCCGGGATTTGGAATATTGTGCCGCCGTTGCTGAGGCGAAGGCAATGGTCCTGGGGGAGGAATTCGTCGAAAGAGTCGAGGCTGCTCGACCACAGTTAGTTACGGTAAAGGACTACATCTTCGTTGGTCAAACTGTGCCCAGGGGCATGGAAGACCTGAAAGCTCTAATTGATAAATCATCCCCTGAACCCCCGAGGGTCAACCTGAACGATGAGGACCCCTGCGGGCTTTACTTTACCTCCGGTACTACTGGAGCGCCAAAACCGATACTTCTCACTCACAAGAATATGGAGTGTGCGGCGATAACTGAGAACTACAGCCACTATATCAAGCACGATGACAACTTCATCCTCATCCCTCCCTTATACCATACTGGTGCCAAGATGCACTGGTTTGGCAGTCTGATTGTCGGTGGTCGGGCAACCATACTAACTGAAATGAGCCCCAAGAACCTCTTTGATGCTATCCACAAAGAGAGAGGCACCGTAGTGTTTCTGCTGGTGCCCTGGGCACAGGATATACTCGGGGCGCTCGACAGAGGAGAGTTAAGGAAGGAAGACTATGACCTGAGCTGCTGGCGATTGATGCATATGGGAGCACAACCAATACCCCCTAGCGTAGTCAGACATTGGAAGGAATATTTTCCCGATATGCAATACGATACTACCTACGGGTTGAGCGAAGCCACCGGCCCAGGCTGTGTTCATCTGGGCATAGAAAACGAGCATAAAGTAGGAGCCATCGGTAAGGCGGGTTTCAACTGGGAAACACGAATTGTCAATGAAAAGGGAGAGGACGTTGCTCAGGGAGAGATTGGCGAGCTAATTGTCCGGGGCAACGGAGTGATGAAGGAGTACTACAAGAACCCGGAAAAGACCCGAGAAACGCTCAAAGATGGCTGGCTATATACCGGCGATATGGCTAAGGCAGATAGTGAGGGGTTTATCTATCTCGTTGACCGAAAGAAGGATGTGGTTATCACCGGTGGAGAGAATATCTACCCAGTTGAAGTAGAACAAGTATTGCAGAGCCATCCCAAGATTTATGACGTCGGTGTGATCGGTGTGCCCGATGAAAGGCTGGGTGAGGTAGTTGCCGCTATAATTGACCCCAAACCGGGTATGGCCTTAACCGAAGAAGAGGTAAATGAATTCTGCGAGCAGAACCTGCCAAGGTATAAGAGACCGAGACGCATATTCTTTGATAAGATACCCCGAAACCCCACCGGCAAAATAGAAAAACCAAAGTTGAGAGAGAAGTATGCCGGTTATAAGGAGAGCTTTAGAATCTGAGACAAATAAATATTAAGAAATAGTACTTTTGACTATGTTAGGAATTTTTGAAAATTAGACTGTCTACAGCTATCTAATTTTTCAAAATTGGACTCTTGGGAACTCGTTTAGCGGATAGGTAACCGACTTTACCATCCGGTTCTCC
>DAOUCV010000005.1:0-16955 GCA_034432095.1 Dehalococcoidales bacterium | reverse complement strand
TCCTTGAGGTGCAGAAGTTCTGGGAGAAGATAACGGCTGAAACTGGGGGCGAACTCGGATTTAATCCCCGTCTAACTATTCGAGGGGCAAAGTGGGTAGCCCGTCTAGCCCATGTCATAGGGGACTTAAAAACTCTGGCAATTTACGCAGACGAATATGCCAGCGTTGAGCAGATTTACCAATATCTAGGTAAGCCCTTTGATTCTCACGTGTTAGACAATGAACTAGCAAAACCGGATAGAGCTACAGTCCCTCATAAGCAACCAGATGTTTCGGTTTTCATAAAGGGTGTAGTCTCGGAATTTTCTAATCGCAAAAAAGGGGAGGTCAAAAAATGAAAGGCTCAATAAGGCAACTGAGTAAATCATCATTCCAACTTCAGGTCTATGTAGGGAAAACACCTGATGGTAAACCTAAACGGTATTTCGAGACTGTCCGAGGTCGCAAGGGTGACGCTCAAAAACGGCTTAACGAGCTATTAGTCAGTCTCGAAAAGGGTGTCCCAGTCCCTACTGGTAAGCTCACAGTAACCGAGCATCTTAACCAGTGGCTTGAAGGATATGTTAAGACTAACTGTAGCATTCGCACCTATGACGGCTATAAATCTATTGTAGAGCATCACTTAATACCAGCTTTAGGCAATATCAAGTTAAAAGAACTTCAACCGCCAGCTATTCAGGCTTACTATGGCAAGGCTTGTGAAACACTATCAGCCAGGACAGTTCACCATCAACATAGGGTATTGTCTCAGTCCTTAAAATATGCCGTCCGTCAAGGCTATCTAGGACGTAACCCTGCTGAGTTTGTTGACCCCCCTACACCACGCAAAAAGGTTATGAGAACGCTAACCCCTGCTGAGGTTGAAACCCTTTTAGAGACGGCAAAGGATAACCACTACTACCCTGTTATCTACACCGCTGTCAGTACCGGATTAAGACAGGCTGAATTGCTAGGCTTAAGGTGGCGTGATATTGACCTCGATATGGCCTCAATAAGCGTCAGTCAGGTTTTGTATAAGCGCCAGGGAGTCTGTCAATTCAAAGAGCCTAAAACAGCCCATAGCAGACGCCGAGTGAGTATGACGCCTAAACTTGCCCTATTCCTTAGAGACTATAAGCTGGAGTGCCAATTATCAGGTAAAGCGCTCACTTTTGATAGCTTGGTGTTTAGCAATTCTGAGGGTAAGCCACTTGACCCAGGCGTGTTATCGCATGATTTTGCCAGGATAGTAAAACGTGCCGGTCTGGAGCACCTTCGCTTTCATGACCTTAGACACACCTTTGCCTCTTTAATGTTACTGCGTGGGGCAAAACCAAAGGTTATCAGTGAAGCCTTGGGGCACTCCAGTGTTGCCTTTACAATGGACACCTATTCGCATATAATATCAGGTATGCAAGAAGATGCTATGGCCTTACTGGATGAAGTGTTACCGGCAGGTAAAAACGGTTTTCACAAAAATAACGCAAATTTAACGCAACTTTCAAGTGTTATGTCTAGTAAGACATAGGATTTAGCTTCGCAGGAGTGTAGCTCAGTCTGGAAGAGCAGCGGTCTCCAAAACCGCCGGTCGCGGGTTCGAATCCTGCCACTCCTGCCAGTTTAAGCCGAGGTGGTGGAAGCTGGTAGACACGCCATCTTGAGGGGGTGGTGAGCGGAAGCTCGTCGGAGTTCAAATCTCCGCCTCGGCACCATAAGAACTGAATATTCGCGATTGAATTGGAAAGAGCCGGAGTGGCGGAATAGGCAGACGCGGCAGTCTCAAAAACTGTCGGAGGGCAACCTCCGTGTCGGTTCGAGCCCGACCTTCGGCACCAATTATCTAGTATAGAGTGCCGAGTTGTGTAGCGGTAGCACAGAGGACTTTGGATCCTTTAGCCCTGGTTCGAATCCAGGCTCGGCAGCCAATGGTATTTCTCTTACCTCAATTTAGCTTGCCCCTAGTCCAACCTTACCTTTGCCTTGAGTTCAATTTAGTAGTTGCATTACCTGGCAGGAGTCTGATTGACATTGTTTTCGGATGGATATGGATGCCCTAAATTTGATAAATAATCTATCCCTGCGTCATGAAAAATCTCGGGTTGTCTTCTGGTATCCAAGTTGCTATAATAGCTATTGCGTCGGCGTGATGGTTCCCCGATAGCTCAATCGGTAGAGCGGGCGGCTGTTAACCGCTAGGTTCTAGGTTCGAGCCCTAGTCGGGGAGCCAAGCTTTTAAGATTAGGAACATCCCTGAGATATCGCGCTAGTAATAGAGAATTGACTTAAGCGAAGGGGGGTCATACCACCAGAAAAATAATTAAGGCTGCCAGAAGAGCATCGGCGCCTTTTGCCGTACGTGGATGGCACAGCTGACTTCTGTAGACCGGTACCTGGTTGCTTATTCCATGGCTTTACTGTCCTGTATGGCTCTGGTCTGTCTCAGCCCATCCTATAACAGTGTTCTTTTTAAGTCTTTCTTAGATAAGTCGGCTCCGGGCAGGCCGAAGGGGCGTTTCGAGAATTATTTCTTGGCACCTTCACTCGTTGACTTGGCTTTTATTTTGATCTGCTTGGGTTTTACCTCCTCAGCCTTGGGCATGGTCACAGTTAGTACGCCGTTTTCGAAGGTAGCCTCTGTCTTCTCCGTCTTGACAGGTACAGGAATGGTCAGTGAGCGGCTGAAGGCTCCGTAACGGCGCTCCCGGTAGAAATAGTCTTGCTCCTCGACTTCTTTCTCCTCCTTGTGTTCGCCCTTGATGGTGAGTGTATCTCCAGTAATGGAGATGTCCACCTCGTCCGGCTTTAAGCCCGGGATGGAAGCCTTGACTACCACATCGTTAGCTGTCTGGTACATGTCGACGGGCAGTTCTCCTCTCCCGAGTTCTGGCCAGAGGCGAGACGGACGGACGAAGCTGTCCTCAAACAGCCTGTCCATGGCATCCCTTAAGCTCATTATTTCCCTGAATGGTTCCCATCGCATTAATGTCATAGCAACACCTCCTTACCTAATTTTTTGTTTTTTCGGGCACCCCTGCGGCCTGCCCGGAGCCGACTTCATTCTTTCTGTTTCTCACGGTATAGCGCCAGGTTAAGCCGTCCTTTATCCAGATTGGGTTTCCGCACCTGGAACAAACGATGTTTATTTTGCCGTTAATCGCCTGCTCATGGCACCTGACCAGTCTCTGGCATGCGGGACAGTAAATTTTCTTTACACACAGCTTCATATTCTTCCTCCGCGGTCTTGTAGTTACACCTCTCTGAACTCACCTTCTACCGTGTCTTCACCGCTCTTACTGCCTGTCTGGCCGCCACCGGAAGTGCTGCCTTCGGGCTGGCTATAGATAGCCGTACCCACTTTCTGCAATGATAACTGGAGTTCATCAACCGCCTGCTTTAGCTGGCTGGTATCGGTGCCCTGGAGCGCCGAGCGCACCTTTGCTATCTTGCTTTCAACCTCAGAACGGACATCAGCCGGTACTTTGCCATCGAGGTTTCTGAGCGTCCGCTCGGCATTGTAGACGAGGTTATCTGCCATATTTTTTATCTCTATCTCCTCGCGCTTGCGGCGGTCCTCTTCAGCGTGCATTTCGGCGTCACGCCGCATCCGCTCGACGTCTTCCTTGGAAAGCCCGGAAGAGGCGGTAATGGTTATCTTCTGCTCCTTGCCGGTGCCCTTGTCCCGCGCCGACACATTGAGGATGCCGTTGGCATCGATGTCAAAGGTGACCTCAATCTGGGGTACGCCGCGCGGGGCGGGCAGGATGCCATCAAGGATGAACCTGCCCAGAGTGCGGTTATCAACTGCCATCGGTCTTTCACCCTGGAGGACATGTACCTCAACGCTCGGCTGGTTGTCTGCGGCAGTGGTAAATATCTGGCTCTTTGACGTCGGGATGGTGGTGTTGCGCGGGATGAGCGGTGTCATCACCCCGCCCAGAGTCTCAATACCCAGCGTCAGCGGCGTCACATCAAGGAGCAGGACATCTTTGACCTCCCCCTTGAGCACGCCAGCTTGAATGGCTGCCCCGATGGCAACAACCTCATCAGGGTTAACGCCCTTATGCGGCTCTTTACCGAAGAACTCCTTTACCTTCTGCTGGACCAGTGGCATACGTGTCTGGCCGCCCACGAGAATGACCTCATTGATTTGAGCGGTGCTCTTACCGGCATCCCTCAGTGCCTGTTTGCAGGGCTCAAGGGTCTTGTCCACCAGGTCCATAACGAGCTGCTCCAGTTTAGCACGGGTAAGCTTCATGGCAAGATGCTTGGGGCCGCTGGCATCAGCCGTGATGAAGGGCAGGTTAATCTCGGTCTGCTGCACCGTGGAAAGCTCAATCTTGGCCTTCTCTGCGGCTTCCTTAATGCGCTGGAGCGCCATCCTGTCCTGCCTTAAGTCTATCCCCTGCTCCCGCTTAAATTCATCGCAGATCCAGTCCATAATCCTCTGGTCAAAGTCATCACCGCCGAGATGGGTGTCGCCAGCGGTTGACTTTACCTGGAAGGTGCCCTCACCAATCTCCAATATGGAGATATCAAAGGTACCACCACCCAGGTCATAGACAGCGATGGTCTCATCCTTTTTCTTGTCCAGACCGTAAGCAAGGGCGGCGGCGGTAGGCTCGTTGATGATGCGTAGCACGTTCAGCCCGGCGATAGTGCCGGCGTCTTTCGTCGCCTGCCGCTGGGCGTCATTGAAATAAGCAGGGACGGTAATAACAGCGTCAGTGACTTTCTCGCCCAGGTAAGCCTCAGCGTCTGTCTTCAGCTTCTGGAGAATCATGGCGGAGATTTCCTCGGGGCGGTATTCCCTGCCACCCATCATCACCCGCACCTCGTTGTTCGGTCCCCTGGTGACTTTATAGGTCTTGCGGCGGGCATCTTCCTCCACCGGGAGCTCGCGTCCCGCCGGCTCGCCCCACTTTCTTCCCATGAACCGCTTGATGCTGTAGATGGTGTTCTCGGGATTAATCACCGCCTGGCGGCGGGCTACCTGCCCCACGAGCCTCTCCCCGCTCTTGTTGACGGCTACTACCGAGGGGACAATATTACCACCCTCTGCGGAGGGTATTACCTTGGGTTCACCCCCTTCCATCACTGCAATTTCGCTGAATGTCGTTCCCAGGTCAATGCCAACTGCTTTTGCCATATCTATCACCTCCACTGCACATAATCTGCCATTGTTCAAGTTAATAGCTACCGAGCATTTCCAGCATGCCATCAAGCAAAGAGGTCAGGTGCTCTTCCAGTCGGTGGCTTAATCCTGCCGAAGCAATCTCCTCTTTCATATCGAGCAGTCTATCCCTCATCTTGAGCGCTAGCTCCACACCGGCGAGGTTAAGCCCCACGTCATCCACCAGGTGTTTTATCATCCTGAGACGAGCGATGTCCTCGTCGGAGTACAGACGCACCATATAATGTCGTGAGGGCATCACCAGGCCGATCCGCTCGTATTTGCGTAGCGTCTGCGGGTGCATGCCGGTCAGCGTCGCCGCTACCTGCATAACATAGACGCCAATACTGTTGTTACTAGCCATGATAACCTCCTTGCTACAAAGTATTATAGCAGTTGATACAAGATATGTCAATACCCTATTAGTTATTTCTAATATATTTCTAACAAATTACTATTGATATTGACATGCATGAGTGCATCTATTAGAATATATAGTCAGAAGATATAGGACTTTGGAGAGACTTACTAGATGGTAATAGGGAGGGGGTTTTAGTCGTGACGTTGACATTCAGAGAGGCCCTCAACCCGGATGACCGGAAAGAAGGACAGCTCCCCAAATACACAATGGGGGTTGCGGTGAGGCTAACCGGTGTTGAAGCCGGGCGTATCCGCAGGTTTGAAGAAGCCGGGTTGCTTATGCCGAAGAGGACAGAGGGCGGTCAGCGTCTCTTCAGCGATTCAGAAATAGAGCTTATCAAAGAGATAGCTAAGTTGGAAGACGAGGGTGCCAATCTTGAAGGGATAAAGATAATCCTCGCCATGAGGCGGGGCGAGAGAAAGTGACAGCAGAATCTGGGTCATAATGAATCGCCGAAGCAAGTCCCTACCGACCGGGCAGATTGAATCAGCGGGTCATCAATTGGAATCTGTCTGGGGCCTTTGGTAACCTCTTCTAACGAGACCTCAGTGAGTAAATTGCCTTTGACTCCTACCATATACCCGTACTTTCCCTTTTCTATCATGTCGACCGCTCTGGTGCCCAATCTTGTTGCCAGTATTCTATCGGAGGGCGTCGGGGTTCCGCCTCTCTGGAGATGTCCGATAATAACGGCACGGGTTTCAATCGCTGTTGTTTTCTCGATCTGGGAGGCCAGCACAAGCCCGATGCCTCCAAGGCGAACCGGGTCGGTACTCTCTTTAACGATTCTCCTTATTACGATGTCTCCGCCTTTCGGTCTTGCCCCTTCGGCAACCACGACTATAGTAAATCTCTTGCCCTTTTTATTCCTGTCCATCACTTTATCCACGATGATGTCCATTTCATAAGGAATCTCTGGAATGAGGATAACATCACCTCCGCCGGCAATACCCGCCTGTAGAGCAATCCACCCCGCATTACGCCCCATAACTTCCACAACCATAACACGGTGGTGCGATTGAGCAGTGGTATGTATCCTATCGATAGCTTCTGTAGCAATGGAAACGGCTGAATCAAAACCAACAGTGATGTCAGTTCCTCTCAGGTCATTGTCTATCGTCTTGGGCACTCCAATAACGGGCACCCCGTCATTAAAGAGTCTAGAGGCTATGTTCAGGGTGCCGTCACCCCCTATACAAACGAGGCAGTCTATCCCTAATCTGTTTATGTTGGTAATGGCCTGCTGTGACATATCCTCAAACTCCAGTTTGTCACCCTTTCTTACGGCGTACCGGTACGGGTTTGCTATATTTGAAGTGCCGAGTATGGTGCCACCAAGTGTAATAATTCCGGAGACGTCGTCATATTGAAGCCTTCGATGGCGACTATGAATAACGCCGTCGTATCCATCTTCGATACCGATAACCTCTAGTCCGTATTCAAGAATAGCCTTCTTGGCGACTGCCCGGATGACGGCATTTATACCGGGGCAGTCCCCTCCTGCGGTAAGAATTGCGATTCTACCCTTCTTGTCCATAACTAGACCTCCACTCAAAACAAAGCAAAAAATCGCCTTTTTTGCTTGCATTATAGCCCCACGGCTGTAAACAGACAATCGGGAACCAAGGGTATTAGACGAAACACCCATTTGAATATACAGGGCTGCCAGGTCTATGGATAACATCTTTGTCCCGCGAGCGCACGAGGAGTGACCTGAAGGACGAAGAGTCGGTCGAGTGGTGGGGCAAGGGAAGGAGAATGGGTATTTAAAGGCTTCAGCAAACGAAACGGGGGGTTCTGACGGAAAATGTCCGTTTCTTATGCTATGGTCGGCTGTTAGGCGATTTTGTGCCCAACGTAAAGAGTAGTTGTGAAATATGCCCAGCTTTACGTTTTAGCTTTCGGGTTGAAATTTACCTTTTTCCTTTATTGGTTTGCTAGCAGGCATTTCTTTCAATAATTCCGTGGGTTGGCTATACTCCTTGGTGGTTGATATCTCTAGGAATACGAACGGCTTAGTAATTTTCTTCACAATGAGGGGACAATGCTTTAAGCCCGGCGGGATGGAGACAATAGTAGCGCTGGTTATGATATGTTCTTCTAATTCGTCACCCAGGCAGATGCTGATTTCCGCCCCTAAGTCATTTATATTCTCCGGGTTCCCCCCGATGAAGCAAAGCAGTTCGTGGAAATCATGGGAATGAGTTATTGGTGCCTCATAGTTTGCGTTAATACAGTGGTAACCCAATGTGGTACCGTTTCCATACTCATTGTGGTGGGCAAATATCGATGTGCCAGTCATCCCCGGTTCTGCATTCACATAGAAAGGCCCTCTGATTATGTGTCTCCAGTATTTCTTCTTCTCCATTTGCAGTATCCTCCTTCTATAAACTTCTATAAAATTATAATCCCTGAGCCAAAACCACTACTGAGTTATATACCACCTTCATATTTCTACCGTCAAATTTATCACCCCGGCGCACCAGGTAACTTTTCAGCCTAGACTTATGAAGTTAGACCTCACGGTGATATAATATTGTCAAACAGGGTGGGACAAAATATTATGCTTAAAGGTATCTTACGTTTCTTGAGATTAAGAAAGATTGTGGTAGCTACGGGCGGAGGCTTCGACCCCCTTCATGAGGGGCATATAAGACTGTTTAAGGAAGCCAAGAAGTTAGGCGACGTTTTGGTAGTAATGTTAAATAGCGATGAGCAGTTGAAGAAGAAGAAAGGTCAAACGTTCTATCCCTCAGAAAACGTAAGAAAAGAAATAATTGAAAGCATAAGGTATGTTGATAAGGTGATAATCGACCCTGGAAAGGACGTTACCTGCGAAGAGGCGCTGAGGTTAGTCAAGCCCGATATACTGGCTAAAGGCGGGGATAGGACGGAAGGGAACATGCCGGAAATTGAATTGCGTGTCTGTAAAGAGCTCGGATGTAGAATTGTCTATAACATTGGCGGACCGAAAGTGCAATCCAGTTCCTGGCTGCTGAAAAGAGTGAAAGGAAACTGATGTCAGTCCGGCTCGAGACTACCCGCTAATCTTAGAATCACCAGATAGTGTGGCAGAAAGAAGAGTCATGTCACTTCGCTCTCCCAAAGAGGCAAGGCAACAGGACTAAGAGCCGGTATAAGAATTTGCCTAGAAGAGGTCATCAAACTCCCGATTCCCCTCGGGCATCTCACCATACTGCAGGGTATACTGTTGAAGAAGTTCGCTCTCCCGCTTGGTATACATCGGCTCTTCTTCATAAATGAAGTATCGAGCCTTTTCATTAAGACCCAGCTGCGCCTGCAACTCCAAGCGCAGGTTCACGGCTCCTTTAATATAGATGATGTTTTCCTGTTCATCGAGCAGTTGAAAGACACCCTCCACCTCGGGTAATCGGTTCACATTCTCGGGTGTAAACTCGAGCCACGGCTCCTTGCGAGGTGGCAGGATTGGCTTGCTGAGCTCGAATCTCAAATCACACTTGAGGCAACGGCGACCCTCAGCCTCAGCCTGCTCACTATTCAGGGGGAGCTCCACCGCTTCAAAACAACGGATTCGCTCTCTGGTGGGGCAAAGACTAGGCTCAACCCTAGCTTTTTCTATGAAGCCCTCTTCCCTGCCCAGGTAGGGCAGGATTTTCTTCTCCTCACTCAGTTCTTCCTCGATGAGTCCTTCACCACCCAGGAATATATCAATTGAGATAGCGGCTTTCCTGCCGGTAGCTATGGCCTCAACGACTGAGGCTGGCCCGCTGACAGCATCGCCGCTGGCGAAGATACCCTTCAGGCTGGTCTCTAGAGTATCAGGTGAGGTTTTGATTGTCTTGCGGCTGGTGAGTTCGAGTCCACTTCTTTCCACAAACTGGCTATCAATTGCCTGACCAACGGCAAAGATGACTGTGTCTGCCTCTATAGTGTGCTCCGAATCCGGGACTGTCTCCAGTTGCAGCCTGCCTTCTTCATCGAACTTCATCCATTTGACCTGGAGGCACTCAACGCCTTTTACCTGCCCGTTTTCACCGAGAATCTGTTTAAAGGACCGGGAAGGGTAAAGTTCTATTCCTTCATCCACCGTCTGTTTGACGTCACGTGAAGGAGCCGGCATAGTCTCTCTTGACTCCAGAAAAGCCATCGCAACCCGTGGGACGCCAAGACGCTTAGCAGTCCGGGCTACATCGCAAGCTACCCCGCCACCACCGATGACCAGCACGTTCCTGCCCAGCTTTATATCTTCCCTCTTATTGATGCCCCTGAGGAAATCAAGCCCGATAAAGACTCCCTGGAGGTCATTGCCTGGAATAGGAAGTTTGCTTCCAACCTGTAATCCGATGGCGAGCAAAACAGCATCATATCCGTTCTTAAGGAGCTCACTGGCATTCTCTACCTTGGTATTCAGCCTGAGCTCGGCGCCAGAACTCAAGATTTCGGCAACTTCCTCGTCCAGTACATCTTGTGGTAATAGAAATCTTGGGATTACTGAGTGCATCATACCTCCAGGCTGTGATGCCGTTTCAAAGATGGTGACTGAATGTCCCAACCTGCTCAGGTAATAAGCGGCGCTAAGTCCGGCAGGACCTGACCCTACGATGGCCACCTTTTTACCCGTGCTGGTAACTGGCTTCAGCCTGGCCTTCCAGCGCTTGTCATCGTGTTCGGCAGCAAATCTCTTCAGAGCCCTGATGGCAATCGGCTCATTTAATTCTCCACGTCGGCATTTCAACTCACAAGTATTGGGGCAAATATAACCCAGCACTCGGGGAAAGGGTACCTTCTCCCGGATAACTGCGGCAGCATCGGCGAATTTCCCTTCGCTGATAAGATGCACATACCGGGGGACATCTATCCCGGCGGGGCAGGTGGTCCGGCAGGGGGCTTCCTTGAATTCCTCTTTGTCCTGTAGGGCCCCGGTGGGGCAAACCTCAACACAGGCGGTACAGAATCGGCAGGCAGACTCGTTGGCCGTAGCGCCTACTGTACCCACCATGACCCGGCCTTTTTCATCAAAGACAAAGTGTAGCGCGCCAACTCCACGCACGTCCCGGCACACCCTGATACAGCGCGTACAACCAATGCAGAGGTTATAATTCCTCTCAAATAGAGGCTCGTCCTTGATAATGGGCAGATTGCCAAAGATATAACGGGGGGTCTCTGGCTTAATTCCAATATACTCGGCTACACTCTGTAGTTCGCAGTTGCCGAACTTGGGACAGCATCTTTCATTCTCCGGTATGTTTGTAGAGCACGGGAAACGAGCGCAGCCCTCCTTCTGAGCACAGGTGAGACAGGCATGGGGGTGTTCCGCCAGAATAAGCATGAGCCTGTTACGCCGGAATACCTGAACCTCCGGAGTATTGGTGTGAACTACCATTCCTTCAGCCACCGGGCTATTACATGCCCGGTGTAAACCTTCCCTTCCCTCGATTTCAACCATGCAGAGCTGACAGCCATCGTATTCTAAGGTAGGCTTCTTGTTTTCGATGCGTGTTTGACCGCGGTAAACAGCTTCAGCGGGCTTTAGAGTCTCTACTGGAGGTAGGTCAGGGTGCGAGCAGATGTGTGGGATGTAAATGCCGGCCTGTAGAGCGGCCTGCAGAATTGTTGTTTCCTGGGCAACATTGACCTTAACTTCGTCAATAGTGAGATTGACCGTACTCATGGTAGAGGTCCAAGTCACTCTTTACCGTACAGGACTTTCCATCCCTCGGAATGGGAAATAGCCTGAGTCTCGCAGGCAACAACGCAGGGTGGAGGTTCCTGGCCAAAACCGGGACGGCAAGGGGCACAACTATACCTTACCTTCTTGCGTTCTTCTTCTCTCACCTTCAGTACCGGTTCTTCACGGAAGGGGTCAAACTCGTCGTCACCAACTTCAAGCACATTTGCCGGGCAGGCTTCGACACACCTGCCACACCCGTTGCACCGGTCGGTATCAACAATAACAAACCAGTCACCCGAGCCGTCTTTGAACCCGTAATTAGCTATCACTTATCGCTTTCTTAAGCCTTTCTGGCGCTCTTCACCCTGCCTCTTTCCAGCATTGCCTGAGCGAAGAGAGCGGCACCTATGGCTCCAGCAACCATGGTGTCAAAGGGGATCTTTGATGTGCGCATATCCTTGTTAAACCAGACCCTGTCCATAGTCTTGACCCCCAGCTCTTTCTCCAGTCTCTTGACCACGCCTTCGTTCTTAGCTATGCCACCGGTAATGGCAAATTTCTCCTCGATCCCAAGGCGGTTCAGTAGCTCTGCTATCCGGTGGGCCATAGCCGCACAGTAAGCAGCCATGATTTCATTCTCAGGCACGCCTTCCTGCAATAAGCCAACGACTTCGCTCTTAGCGAATACCACACAGGTGCTGCTTATCATTTCTGGCTCTTTCTGGGTCTGGAATGAACGGGGGCCAATCTCCCAGACAGGTACCCTGATGAGGTCAGCAAAGACCTCCATCCCCCGGCCGGTGCCAGCCGCGCACTTATCGTTCATCATGAACTTCAGAACCTTACCCCGGTCATCACAACGGATGGCCTTGCAGTCTTGACCACCCATGTCTAGGACGGTTCTTACCTCTGGTCCATACATGAAGTTGGCTCCCCTGGCATGGCAGGCAATCTCGGTTATCGTCTGCTGTGCCATCGGGACATTCACTCTTCCGTAACCGGTCCCGATGCAATAGTCAAAATTATCCACCTTCATATCAGTGTCTTTTAGAGCCCAGTTTACCACTTTCCAGGCGCTGTCAGGACTATCGGAGCCGGTGCGCATACTACTATAGGCATAAACAGCGCCATCAACCATTATCACACACTTGGAGCTAACTGAACCGACATCAACACCTACGGTAACAAACTTCCCCTTATGCCAGTCTATAGCTGGATTTACCCAATATGTTTCGGGCCATCTCCAGAATTCTGCTTTCTCAGGTTCTATTCTCTTGGCCTCGACCATCGCGCCTCCTCATAAGTATTTGTTACTTGCCTTCTTCGATTGTCTCTTTTTCTACAACCCTGGCTTTCACCTCTTCCCCAAGTACTCCAGCCGCCGCGGCGGCGGCCGCACCCAAGGCGCCGACGAAATCAGGGTCGTTCGGCACTTTCACTTCTACACCTAGGTCTCTCTTCAAAGACTCCACAAACCCGGTATTCTTAGCCACCCCCCCGACTATGACGACATCATTCTCCAGACCGACAATGCGAGCTACAGAGCCAATCCTGCCGGCTATGGCATCATGGACAGCACGGGCGATGTCCTGTTTTGGCGTCTTCTGGTGAATTAGAGAGACCACCTCAGATTCCCCGAAGACGGCGCACTGGGCATTCATTGGGATAGACTTTGTGGACTGAAGTGATATTTTAGCCATTTCTTCTACGGATATCTCCAGAGCTCGTGCCATGGTGTCAACAAAGGTGCCAGTGCCCGCGGCGCACTTCTCATTGATAGCAAAGTCAAGGACCTTTCCCTCGGGACTAATTTTTATTGCCCGACCTTCCTCGGCGCCGACATCGATGACGGTTCGTGCTGAAGGGATGAGTCTTATCACGCCTCTAGCATCAGCAGCCGCATCCGGAATAACACCATTGGCAAAAGCAACCCTCTGCCCAGAGCTGCCGGTAGCTACTACCCGTCTGACGTCTTTCCGCGTCAGCCCGGCTTGTTTCAGGGCTTCGTCATACACCTTTTCAGCCGCTTCAGCCTTGTTTATGCCGGATGGCGCCCCGGCTTTCGCCAGTATGTCACCGTTCTTGGTGATGACAATATGTACATTTTTCCCACCGACATCTATTCCTGCGACTATCATTACTATCTCCCCTTAGCTTTGTATTAATCAGTTACCTTCTTTAGCCCGAGAGTCTCACGAACGAAAAGGTCGATAAGCCTGTAGGTTCGAGCCTCGTCAAACTCCCTTTCGTCGGCCATATTGCCTTCAAAGGTGAGCACCGGCAGCCCCATGTTTTGTAGAGCTATCTTCATCTCCATCTGGTGTTGGGCGGTTCCTTCGCAGCCGCGGTTAAGGTGGATTATCGCGGCGTCGCACTTCCACTGCCGGGCTATTTTCGTGACAAAATAGTTCTTGTACTTTGCTCCGTAGAATTGCGCCCACTCTAACTTGCCCTTAAGTTCGCCCTCTACCAGCAACCACAGGGCATGGTCTCGGTCCTTAATGGTTATTCCCTGCTCCTCAAGAGTGGGATAGGGCACCAGGTTCCCCTTATCATCGTGTGTCCACCAGCCGATGAGGGAATTGGTGTAGAGGTTGGCTACGGCGACCACTCCATACTGCTCCAGATACCGGTATACCCTTAGGAAGCCCCAGGGTGGTTGAGTATCTGTTATCACCCGGCACTGCTCATTAGCTACAGCCGCAATCTGATTGGCTACCCGGTCTTTTACCTCCGGGTAGAGCTCGTATTTATAGAAATGGGCAAAGTCGGGGTTGGATTTCTCCAGGCATCCCAGCACGTACAGGGAGAACATCGTCTTTTCGTCCAGTGGAGCTGGGACAGCCTGGTTAAGTTCGCAGGTCTTTGCCCAGTAGCAACAGGAATCATAGGTGTTTTTAACGTTCTGAATTAGCTTCTCATCACTGAACTTCCGTCCGGTATGTTTCTCCAGGAACTCAATTCCATCGTGGAGCTGGTCTACCACGTACCTTATCTGGCGTTCGCCTATTTTATCATAAGCACCGACGCCAACATCGAAACAGAAGAACGGGATATCGCCACCAGCGATTTCGTCAGCTACCTGGAGCCACTTGGCGTGCGAGCAGCAGATATGGTTCTGGAAGATAAAGTCCGACTTGGGCCATTCCCCACCGAAGGCATATTCGTTGAGCAGGATGGAACCCCAGTAGTTACGCAGATAAGCGCACAAATCTCGAGCGCAGCCCCACTTGCCCTCGGCGGCTTCCTGATACCTCACCTGGAGTTTGGGATTGGCCCCAACGCTGGCTCCGTAGGGCTCCTCAGTTAGTACATGGATCTCACCCTCGAGTGACTGAGGAACAGCATCGAACATCCAGGCACCACCCTCCCAACGGAGAGCGCCACGGTCGTGTGCCTCAGCATAGTCTTGGTAATACTTGACCCTTAACTCCTTGGCTCTCTGCCAACAATCTAAACCCTTAGTTTTGTATTTTGCCATCTTCCCCCCCTTTAATTTAATGGGATTCTAGGCAAACAATTCCTCGGCAAGTATCTGCTCGATGAATGCCTCCACCCGGATGCGGAACTGTCCTACAGGGACAGTGACCTCAAATTCGAGGAAGTAACAAGGGATATTGTTGCCTTCGAGGTACCGCCTCAGGCTTGGGATATCAAGCTCATGAGGGTCGCAAAATTTCTGCTGGGTCAGTATTACCCCCTGAACCCGGAAGTCACGTGCTAACTGAAGGATATGGGGGAAGCGCTTTCTGGAACAGTCCTCTATTCCCCAATCCTTGTTGGGACAGGGGATACGGTCACAGTAGCGGTTGGCAATAGCCTGAAGCCGGTCCTTCTCCGGAATGACTTCATCCCAGAAGTATCTTGAGCCAGTGCAGTGGTCTTCAATGACGAAGGTGGCGCCTATTGATTCCACCATCTGTAAGAACTCCCGGTCATCGTTCTCGCTACCGACAATCATCAGCCGGACTCCTGTTTCTCGCTCAAGTTTGCGGTTAGGAAGTGCCTCAAGTAGTTGCCTTAGTAACTCGTTGTGCTCTCTTTTGTCCATCAGTTGGCTTGCCCAGACCATCGTCATGGCTTCGGTGCCGGTGATGGGCGGGGTATCCTGCTTGCGGAATTCATAGACCTGCTTCATCAGGCGCCGGTTGGTATTCATGATGTCTATGCCCCTATCTATGTCCTCGTCAGTGATGGTTTCCCCAGTAAATTTCTCAAGGGCTTCTTTGAATGCCGCTAACTCTCCTCGCAGAAAGGTCTTGGCTCTCGGACTGCGCACGGCATTGGGCATGACGAACCAGTAGGTCCAGGGGGTTGGTATGTGGATTTCCCAGGCACCAAATGCCTGGCGTAGATGGAGACAGGCGTTGGATTCTATCAGTCCATCCAGGTAGTCGTTGTATTTCCCCTTCAGTCCTTGATTCAGACAGTCGCGGGAGAAAGGGCACCACATATCAAACATGTGTGGCGTCGCGAGGGTAGGCGGCTCATGCCCACCCAGAATGCGAACAGGAAGGATATTTGCCGCATAGAGAAGTTCCTCCGGTACATAGGTGCACATGCCGCCAATTACCTTCCCTCCTGTTTTCTTCTTCCAGTCCTTGGCATACTCATGCCGTAATTGCCAGATGTCCTTGAACTGTTTTAGTATTTCTGATGCTTCCATTCATCACTCCTTAGCCTATGTGTCATATGCTTCCAGCACGGAATCAAAATACTCATTGGCTTTTTCAGTAAGCAGGTCATGGTATTCCTGGAACAGGGCTGCTGCCCGGGGCCGTAACCAGTCCTCAGGTAACAGTTCAGCGGGTAAGTCCGGGTCATAAAACGGTAACTTGCGGTATTGGTGAATCAGGGCAAACCTTTCCACAAAGTACTCGCTGGCGTCGATAGACTCGCCAGCCCGAAGACGCCGCAGCCAGTTCTCAAACCTTGGCTGGTATTCCGCCATAAAACTGGCGTACTTCTCATGTATCCGGCCCAGGTCCCAGCATGCGGCGACTACTTTCTTCGCATCGGTAAGGCCCCGCTGTCTGGCCTGAAAGATTTGAATATGCTCAATGACGCCAAGCTTTGTCGCCAGTTCCATCACTTCCTGGGTCAAATCATAGGGTGAAATCATCGTAGCCCCTCCCAGTACCCCATAGCCCATCCAGACTAGCTCGCGGCGTAGCGTGTCCCTCGTCTTTCGCTCCTGCTCAGGAATAGAATAGGTTACAATATTCCAGGTCCCGTCCCAGGTGGTGTTCTTTCGTACGAAGATACGCTGCGCTCCTTTGGTAAGCAAGTTGTGCCCGCTCTCGGTCAGCGAATAGTAGCTCTTTCGGCCTTTGTTTCTGACCTTCAATAGTCCGGCACGGCACATCCGCGATACTGCCGACCTTACTGCTTGCTCAGATAAGCCAAAGTTGCCAAACAGTGTTATCAGGCTCCCGATTCCAACCTCATCTCTTCGATTAAGAAGATAGTCCCCGTAAAGGGTCAGCATCGCTGACTGCGGACGGATTGTACGTCTTCGTGAGCCTACAGTCTTATATATCATTTTTTTATATGCCGTTTAATTTTCGCTATTTAAAATATAACCAGATTAGGCGTTCTTGTCAATATACTACTGGCGCTTTCTTACTAATTTTTCAAAATTAGACTGTTAACGCTTGAAAGTTAGACTGTTAATGGTTCAAAACTGGACTGGGATATTACATCCTTCTGAAAAAAAGGAGGATGTATGGACC
>DAOUCV010000004.1:0-27097 GCA_034432095.1 Dehalococcoidales bacterium | reverse complement strand
AAAACTTTCACCTGTTCGGCAGTGAACCTCTTGTGGATCTGGTCCATACATCCTCCTTTTTTTCAGAAGGATGTAATATCCCAGTCCAGTTTTGAACCATTAACAGTCTAATTTTGAAAAATTAGTAAGAAGTGAATTAACCGCTCTTGACAAATCCACCACGGTAGCTTCAAAATATACTTCCACATAGGAGGGTTTTAACGATGAGTTCTATCAAAGCGGGTTTTATCGGCGTGGGGAATATCGGTATGGTGATGGCAAAGAGCATCCTGAAAGCAGGCATTCCCCTGACGGCCTATGACCTGAATAAAAAGGCCGTTGATGAAATAGTGGCCGCCGGTGCAAAGGCCGCCAGCTCCTGCCGCGAAGTGGCTGAAGTCAGTGACGCCGTTATCAGCATGGTCCGCGATATCCCCCAGACAGACGAGGTTATCTTTGGCAAAGACGGCGTCTGGGAAGGTGTAAGGGAGGGGAGCATCATTATCCTCTCCAGCACAATCGGCCCGAATTACCCCCGCGACCTGTATGCTAAAGCTAAAAAGAGGGGGGTTCGGGTGATTGACGTTGGCGTGACCAAGAATCTACCTACAAATGAGATAGGACAGTTCACCCTGATGGTCAGCGGTGATGATGACGCCATCGAGAAGTGCTGGCCCATTTTCGAAGCGATGGGCAGGAAGATATTCCGTGCCGGTAAAATTGGAAACGGGCAGGCCTACAAGCTGGTCAATAATATGGCGGCATTCAATATCGGTACCGTTGTTCACGAGTGTTTGAACATGGGGCTAAAAGCCGGTCTTGATATGAAGATGATGTTAGAAATAATGAAAGAGGGCACCGGTGACAGCTGGATGGGACGCAGCATGCTCAATATCCTGGCGTCGGGAAGGAGAATGGCTCCTCCACCGCCGCCTCCCGATGCCAAAACTCCTCCGCCGAAATTCGTTAATAAAGACCTGGTTCTGGCGAGAGAACTGGCTGAACAGGTGGGAGCAAGCATACCCGTGGCTAAGTTTATGAATGAGCTGGACGAGGCTGTAGAGTACGACGCCTATACCAAAGCAATGAGGCGCTAGACGCCTTGATTACGGCCACAGGTACCATCGGGCAAGTGGGGAGTGTTTTCCTGACAAAGAGAAAAAGGAGGGCTAAATATGGAACTGGAAGGTAAAATCGCACTGGTTACCGGAGCGGGGGGTGGCGGACCCGGCGGAATGGGCAAGGGCATTGCTCTGTGTTTTGCCCGAGAGGGAGCTGACGTAGCCGTAAATGACATCAACAAGGAGTTGGCAGAGAGTACAGCCGCCGAGATAAGAGCTATGGGACGCCGGGCAATGGCGGTTATCGCTGATGTCTCTAAGGAGGCAGAGGTCAACCAGATGGTGGAGCGGATAATCAAGGAGTGGGGAGGCATCGACATCCTGGTAAATAATGTTGGGCATGGCCTGCCGATACTGGTAGAAGACATGACGGCTGAAGAATGGCACGAAGTCCTGGCCAGAAATCTGGATGCCCCCTTCTTCTGTGCCAAGGCAGTAATTCCCACCATGAAGAGCCGGGGGGGAGGTAAGATTATCACCATTGCCTCCATGGCAGGAAAGAAAATCACTGCCATGACTGGTGCTTCATACACCGCCGGGAAGGCGGGGGTGCTGGGATTGACCCGCCAGCTCGCCTGGGAACTCGGGCCATACCATATCAATGTCAATGCTATCTGCCCGGCTGGCGTCGTCTCATCATACCGACCGACACCGCCGGAGCAGCTTGAGGCTATGGCGCAGAGAATCCCGATACGGCGGGTCACCATGTCCGAGGACATAGCCGAAGTGGCTCTCTTTCTGGCATCGGAACGTTCAAGGACAATCACCGGTATCAGCATAGACGTCGAGGGCGGGACATCACTAGCCATAGGCGACTGGGAAAGCTATATAAAGGTTAGAAAAGAGTTCGTCGCCAAGCGAAAGCAGCCTCGCTAAACCAGAAACAAGCAAAAAATCAAGGAGCAACTCTGGTATCTTGAACTGGCATTTTGTGAATAAAATAATCTTTAGAGTTAAATAGGGGGATTTATTTAATGACTAATCATAAGTCTAATGGTCAATACGAGGTTCTTAGCCCATGGGCTGAGGTCGACCCGATACCGCTAAGAGGTATCTCTCCCCGGGTAACTGACCTGGCGGGTAAGAGGATTGGTCTCTTCCGCAATTTCAAAAGAGCCGCCAGACCAATCCTGACAGTGGTGGAAAGCAAATTGAAGGAGAGGTTCCCCACCGCCGAGTTTAGCTGGTTTGACTCCACTGCGGCGAATGTCCTGGAGACCGAGACAGAGAACAGGGCAAGATTCGAAGAGTGGGCAAAGAGTGTTGATACCGTCGTCGCCGCTGTGGGCGACTGAGGGGCCTGCACGAAGTACCTTGTGTACAATGCCGTCGCTATAGAAGATTTCGGTACACCAGTAGTAGTTTTGACCAACCATGGTTTTGCCGCAGATGCCGAGTCAGCCGCGTCAGGCAAGGGGATGCCCGGACTACGAGTTGTTCCCGAAACCGTTCCCTGTGAGAGCAACATTCAGGAGCAAATTGAAGCCGGGATTAGTGCTGCCATAGATGAGATTATTACTGCGTTGACCAAGCCGCTGACCGCCGAAGAGAAATCCCCAAAACCAATGAAGGCGGAGAGACCTGCGAGAATCATTTTCAAAGGCAACCTCGAAGAGGTAAACCGGTTCTTCTATCAGAGGGGATGGACTGATGGCCTGCCAATAATACCGCCAACCGAGGAAGCGGTAGCCGAAATGCTGACCGGGACAGACCTGCCCGCTGAACACGTGGTGACCAAGATTATACCCCGGATGGGGAAGGCTACGGTAGAGAAGATTGCTATCAATGCCGTTATGGCTGGGGCACTGCCTACCTATATGCCCGTATTGATAACCGCAGCGCAAGCAGTAATGGACCCGAAAACCAGGTTCGACACGTTTGAAGTCAGCACTGGCTCGTGGGCACCCTTCTGGATAATAAATGGCCCGATACGCAATGATATTCGGGTCAACTGCGGCTCAGGTGCCCTCAGCCCGGGAGACATGGCCAATGCCGCTATTGGTCGAGCTATGTCACTCATCATAAAGAACATTGGTGGCGCAAGGAAAGCTGTTGAAGACATGGGGGTGCTCGGCAACCCAGGGAAGTACACCCTGGTAATCGGCGAGTACGAAGAAGAAAGCCCCTGGGAACCCCTTCATGTTGAACGTGGCTTCAAGAAAGAAGATAGCACCCTTACCGTTTTCTTTCCCAACACCTTCTTCCAGTCAATTCCCGGCACAACCGACGCCAACGGAATCCTAAATGCTTTAGTTAACCTTCGGGGAGGCGGAATGGCTTCATATCTACTCATTCCGTCACACGCCAAGACCCTCTTCAGTGAAGGCTGGACGAAGCGGAAAGTAAAGGAGTACATTGCTGAGCATTTGATTCCCCCCTCGCTCTCCAGCGCGCCTCCTCCGAGCGGTCAGCGAACACCCCTGCAACAAGCACCGCCATCGATGAAGCCCGACCCAGACAGCATGATTATTGTCGTTGCTGGTGGCCCGGGTGCCTTTATGGGAGTCCTAACGAGCGCCGGCGGTAGGGGCATGGGCGGCTTCGGGAATGATTTTGTGACCAAGAACATAGAGCTACCCAAAAACTGGGGGAAGCTGGTGGCGAAGTACAAAAACATAGCACCTACATATGCCAGGTACTAGCGTGACCTACTGACTCCTTCGCCAGATATGATAGCCAGTATAGACTAATTTGGCTCAGCCGATTGCCACCCCCAGCATTTACTGCTTAAGAGAGGACTAAGTATGGAAGAGAAGATTGAAGGTATGCTCAGTCCATATCGAGCTTTAGACCTGACTGATGAGAAGGGCCTCCTGTGCGGTAAGATACTGGGAGACCTGGGCGCTGATGTTATTAAGATTGAGAGACCCGGTGGCGACCCTGCTCGGAACATAGGTCCCTTTTATCACGACGAGCCTCACCCGGAAAAGAGCCTTTTCTGGTTCGCTCTTAATACCAGCAAGAGGGGCATAACCCTCAATATCGAGACAGCCGATGGACAGGAAATCTTCAAGAAGCTGGTAGAGACCGCTGACTTTGTCATCGAGTCCTTCCCCCCGGGGTACATGGACAGGCTCGGCTTGGGATACTCAGCCTTAGAGAAGATTAACCCTGGTGTAATCATGGTCTCCATCACTCCTTTTGGACAAACGGGCCCGTACAAGGACTGGAAGACTTCTGATATTGTAGCCTGGGCAATGGGCGGCGAGATGGCACCCTATGGCGACCCTGACCGCCCTCCTATCCATTTCAGCCATCATTCGCAGGCATACCTCAATGCCGGAGCCGACGGCGCCCAGGGAGCGCTGACGGCTCTCTACCATCGCTGGACTACAGGCAAGGGACAGCAGGTTGATGTCTCCATCCAGGAAGCGGTTGTTCAATGCACGGAGCATATTACCGCCCCCTGGGACATGCAGAAAATAATTCAGAAACGGGGAGGAGAGGGCAGTCTCAGGCCCCGCCTGACGCAACTATGGCCCTGTAAGGACGGCTACGTCTCCTGGTTTTTCTGGGGCGGGGGGATGTCTGTGCGGACTAATGTACCGCTGGTCAAGTGGATGGAAAGCGAAGGCATGGCAGACGATTTTTTGAAGAATTTTGATTGGAGCAAGTTTGGTTTTGGCACAACCCAGGAGGAGATTGAGCGCATCGAAGCCCCAACCGCCAAGTTTTTCATGTCACACACTAAAGCCGAGCTCTTCGAGGGAGCTCTAAAGCACGGTGTCCAGCTTTATCCCGTCGCCACCCATGCCGATACGCTGGATAGCCCTCAACTTGCGGCGAGAAAGTTCTGGGTGGAGGTGGAGCATCCAGAACTGGGCACCTCTATCACCTATCCCGGAGCCTTCGCCAATGCCTCAGAGGCGCCCCCCAGGATATCACGCCGTGCCCCACTTATCGGCGAGCACAATGAAGAAATCTACGAGAAGGAGTTAGGCATCTCAAAGGAGAAGCTCCTTATATTAAAGCAGGCCGGGGTCATATAGGGTCAGCTTAACGGAAAAGGGGAAAATATGGGGGAAAAACTGCTTGAAGGCGTAAGGGTTGTTGACTTCACCTGGCACCTTACCGGTCCTCTGACAACCAAGCATCTTTCTGACCTTGGAGCAGAGGTAATCATAGTAGAGTCCAGGCGAAGGCCGGGCTGGGCGCGAGGAGCCCCGCGCACGAGTAGTACTGACCAGTTCTGTACTGGCAAGCTTAGCATAACCCTAAACACGCGCGACCCCAGAGGGCTTGAGTTAGTCAAGCGATTAATTGCCAAGTCTGACATCGTGGTCGAAAACTTTGCCGGCGGGGCAATGAAGAGGATGGGCTTAAGCTACGAAGTACTGAAAGAGATAAAACCGGACATCATCATGCTCAGTAGTTCCATGCAGGGGCAAACGGGGCCTTATTATAATCACCCCGGTTCGGGGCACAAATTGACGGCACTGGCGGGCTTCAACAACATTCTCGGCTGGCCCGACCGACAGCCGGGATGGATAGCCGCTTACACGGATTTCATCGCCCCACGTTATAACATTATTGCCATAATGGCTGCCCTCGAATACCGGCGCCGGACCGGTAAAGGACAATACCTCGACATGTCCCAGTATGAAGCCAGTATTCAATTCATGGCACCCCTTATCCTTGACTATACCGTAAACCGGCGGATAGCCGGCCGGATGGGCAACCAATGCCCTTACGCTGCCCCCCACAACGCCTATCGCTGCCAGGGCGAAGACAGATGGTGCGCTATCGCCGTATTCACTGACCAAGAATGGGAAAGCTTCTGTAAGACCATTGGCAATCCAGCACTGGCAAAGGACCCCAGGTTCGCCACTCTGCAGGCAAGGAAGAAAAACGAGGAGGAGCTGGATAGACTGGTGACGGAATGGACAATTCGCCATTCAGCAGAAGAAGTGATGAATATGATGCAAGCCGCCGGTATAGCAGCAGGAGTGGTGGAAACCGGTGAAGACCTTCTAGACAAAGACCCTCAGTATAAGCACCGCCAGACATTCAGAGAAGTTGAATACCCAGGGATAGGTAAATACCGCTCCCAAGTCGGTGCTCACTTTTTGCTTTCAAAATATCCCTACGAGCTGAAAAGGGCTCCTTTACTGGGCGAGCACAACGAGTATGTCTTTAAAGGAATCCTTGGCATTCCGGATGATGAGTTTGACAAGTTAGTCAAAGAAGGAGTTATTGATTAGACTGGAGCGCTTTAGTCGGGGCGGGCGGATTTGAACCGCCGACCACCTGAACCCCATTCAGGTGCGCTACCAGGCTGCGCTACGCCCCGTCACACTGTATGCTACCACATTTTCACGAGTGTAGCAAATAGCCACCCCGGTCAAAAGTCCCCCACACTTTTTGCCAACGCTATAAGAGTTGGGGGACATGGCCTCGGCTTTCTCCAAACCTCCTATGTTCAGCGATTTCCAGAATTCGACTTTATAACCCTCCTTTATTCCGCTTTTCACTTTTCCCGGGCGGAGAACGAGCCACAATGTCTTTGACAGGTTCGACGTTGAATATCAATACCAAGGTAATGTGAGCAGTTGACACAGTCTCAAAACCAACCTACAATGAACCCGCGTGGTATCCGGGCACTATAGATATTACGTAAACCGGAGGCTGACAAAGACGGAAGTGAAACAGGGGGAATTAGCACCACTAGATAATGCGTGCGGTGGTCAGCGCCCATCTGTCTCAGGTCTAAATAAACAAAGGAGAATTCGCCGGTGAAACAATTTACCCACGCCTGGTTAGCCTTCATGGCGATAAAGAGATTAGAAGATGCCACACTGTCCCCTGACGACCGGGAGTATGCCGATAGCCTAATAAAGTGGTTCAAAAGCAATAAAGATGGCGTCATACGGGGAGCCTGGTATCCTGATTCGTTGATAAAGGACAATACTAATAGCCACGTCATTAAATTTGAGCCCTCTGATGGACCCGAGAAAGGGCTCAGGCAGCTTCCGGAGACGTACCTGAGTCATAAGTATGGTGAAAGCTCTCCGGTAAGGAATAAGGGTTTCAAGCTAGTTGATGAAAGGGATAATTTGCCCGACCGCTGTGAATCTCTCGCGCAGTCCGTCATTGACCATCTCAAAGTGCAGGAGAGCGAGGAGAAAGGGTCAGCAGTGGCACCCAATGATAACCAGATAGCGCTATGGCTCTTCATGTTAAGTCACTATGTTGCCGATGCGCACATGCCCTTACATTGTGACGGCAGGCAGTTTTCTGAAGGAAAGGACATACACGGGGAAATAGAAGGAGAATGGGATAAAGAGGTCGGGAAATACTATGAGACCGATAAGAGCGATAAGAAAAATGAGCGATTCTTCTATGACCCAGGCGGATACCCGTTAAGGAACCCAACGAAAGACCAAGAATATGAATCATCATTTCTGAAAAAGGTTGAGGATGAACTGTCTACAAGGGGATTTGCTGAGTCATTTGGAACTGGAAACAAGAACGTCTGGGACTTCATGAACGCTATCTGCCAGCATTCTTATCTGCTTTCCTATTGTTTCCTGCCCGAGCGCTGTAATCCTGCCAATGTCACACTGGGAAACTGGCAATCTTTTGGCTTACCCTTTGCAGAGTTCAGTGTTGCTGTTTTGGCCGATGCCATTGATTCCATTGCCCGTATCTGGTTCAGGGTCTGGCGAAGGTATGCGAGATGGGAAAAAGAGCGAAGAGAAGAAAGAAAAAAGACCTAAGGACAGTTTCACACTCTTTTGCTCAGACCCCCTCCCTGGCTCGTCATACCGCTGGAAAGCCACCTAATTACTATCCAGTTTATCTTCTCTTTTCTCCGCTTCCTTAGTTGCGAAGAGATTCTCAAATATTTCTTTCAACTTGTCTACCGTCTGCTTTGAGAACATGCCAGTCAGCCCGGCCATCGCCGCCATACCAAACGTGTTTACGTCACTTGCACCTGTACCCGCAGAAAAAAGTCCCCCGCGAAAGACAAGTTACACAATGAGCGCCAAAATCATTCCTATGAAGGGGCGACTGGTTATGTCAAGCTATAGCCAAGCTTTGCATTCATGGACTCATAGTCAGGGCATTTCTTTCCCGTTAAATCCTAGCTTGACCCACACAATATTCACGGCACTGCCGGGTCGCTTGCCTTTGAAATCAAAGCCCTTCTTAATCAGGGTGCTTAGAACTTCTGCTTTCGTCATTTGCGGGTTCTTTCTTTTGAGCTCTTGAATGGCTTGTTTTAATGCTCCAGCTCCCCCGTTCTTCCTTGTCAAGAGTTTAGATTTTCCGCTGCCTGCCTTCAACTTATACACCCCCTTACCCACCCTGATAAACTCTTGGCTCCTATTCAAAATGCTATATACTACCGAATCTGCATTCAACGGGTTACCAAAGACGTTAGCATCCTTCATGAGCCTGATAGCCTGCCTGGCAATCAGCAGACCATTACTATGTGAGGCAATCAGACATAGTATCTCCCGGTAACTCCGTCCCCTTATGTCTCTTTCATTAAGTGAGTAAAGTTCTCGATTTAGCCCCGAACCCATCATCTCCTGATAGGCTCTCAGCGCCTCTTCAAGCGCCCACTTTCTTTGCTGTAAAGTAGCTATTCGCCTTTCAGTGTCAGCTTGGATTTCCTTTATCTCTTGCTCTACTCGGTTAAACAATTCTCTGGTTAGAGCTTCCCATGCAGTTACGTTGTTCATTTGTCCCCACCATGACGACAACCGGTCCCTTTCCTTTTTGGTGGACTTGGCAAACTCTATCCATTAAACCTTCCTCAACTTATTGCTTGGCAAATCGTACTTTCGCTCTACTCGACATAGAAATACGACCAACATCAGCCCAATTTCTAGCCTTGTAGGCTATTTGCGCCACGTCTGCGGGTGTCCTGCCACCCAGGGCTTCGTGTGGTTTAAAGAAGTTGTAGAAGACGGCAAAGCCCTCGGCAAATTCGTTCAGTGTGTCAAAATCCTTGAAGCCACGGATAACTTTGATACGTTCTTTAAACGCTCCGCGGAAAAGCTCTACTAAAGCCTTGTTCTCTTTAAATACAAACCTCGACCTTTGGCTGTCTTCTGTGGCAGCACTAAAATTCAACTCCGTACCCTCTGGATAGGAGCTTGGGTTATTAGTAACGATAACCCTTGGAGTCTTGCCGGCACGTTTGAAAGCTGATTCCATTAGCTTTTGTGCGTCCTCGCCGGTGTGATGAAGCAAAGCCCCGGAAGCTAACAGGAAGTGTGTTTTAATATCAATGATATCGCAGAAACAGATTTTACGCCCGTTGGTGTTTATTATGGTCTCATCTAAAATCCAACTGTCCCCAACTTTGGGCTTGTAGTTCTTGAAGTGCTCGATAGCCACACTCGTATATTTGTCTATCCATTCGTAGACTACAGATTTAGACGGGTGATAGCCATACTCCCGCTGGAGGTAACTCCCTATATTGGCGATGCTCATACCATTATAAAACAGACCTAAAGCCCTACTGACCCACCCAAGAGGTTTTTTCATATGGAATAGGGCATCATCAGCCTTTAGTTTGCGCTGGCAAGATTTACACCAGTAACGCTGAACATTTTTGTATTTACCAAACTTAACTACCGCCGCAGAATGACAATACTTACAAATTATCCCGTTATCCTGCTCCCTTTCCATTTCCACATCTCCCGAGTTTTAGCAGTCTATCAAGCTTGTTAGCAAGTTTTTGTGCTGCATCACGCTCTCAAGCAAACAAACTTTAATTTGTTTTTGCGTATTTGCGCAACTACTATTATCCTACTATTTGCAATAGAAGGGAAGCTTTATTTTTAAGTAGATTCAACCAAAAGGGAACGATAAGTAACATTGTAATGCTATACATATATATAGGGGCAAAAAATATTAGTTTATAAGCAGGGTATGCGTATCTTAGTATGATAATTGATAATAAGCAAAACAGTAACAGAGGGGGTGCCAAATGAAAGTGGTAGCAGTTGGAATTGGTCAATGTGGATGTAATATTGTCGACGAGTTCTATGCCGTCAACAGTTATGCCAGGTCCTTTTTTAATCGCCGGATAGAAATAGTGACTGATTGCTATGCCATTAATACTGATGAAGCGGATTTGGCAGGGCTCCGTTTCATTCCGAAAGATAGATACCACAGAATTATCATTGGCACTCTCAAAACCTTCGGTCACGGAGTAGGCAAGCTTAATCTTGAGGCGGCTGGTATTATGAGAGAGAGTTACCCCGCTATTACCGACAGTCTCTTTAAATCTCGCAAATTCCATGAAGCCGATGGGATAGTGGTGACCGCTAGCGCCGGTGGAGGCACCGGCTCCGGGAGCATCGGCTGGCTGGTGAAAGGGCTTAAGGAGAGAACGGAGAAACCGGTCTACGCTATTGTAGTGCTCCCGTTCACCTTTGAGGAAAGAGGAACGTGTTCTTACGCCTTAACTAACGCCGCTACCTGTTTAAAGATGGTGACTCGCTACAGTGACGGTGTGTTCTTGCTCGATAATGACCGGTTTGGGAGAACAGAGGTTGGTTTGGCACAGAACTTCCGGCAAATAAATCAGCAAATGGTAAATAACTTTTACGATGTTTTCTGTGCCGGAGAAGAACAACGACAGAAATATATAGGGAGCAAAGTGCTGGATGCCGGTGATATTAAGAACACTCTGGCAAATGTTTCTGCTATCGGGAGAGGAAGCATTGACCTTTCTGCCTTCTACCGCTGGAAGAGGAGGTCTTTCCGCGAAGCGGTTAAGGAGAACCTGTCAGCCGTTGGCGCCTTGTCCCAAGCTGAGAACAACTTAAGCTTGAGAATTGAACTGAAAGACGCTAGGAGAATCCTGGCTTTGGTCTGTGCTCCGAAGGACGTCCTCACTCTGGGATTCCTACAACAGATTTCCGCCTATCTGCAAGACAGGTCTCCTGAATCGGTAGTAAGGATTGGGGACTATCCCCATACCGGGAGAGAAGTCTCGATTACTTTAATTGCTTCTGAGCTCACTGAAGTACCTAGGCTACGAAATATATTTCTTCTGGCCGAGGATTCATTTAGGAGGGGAGAAGAGATAACAAGAGAAGCAATGCGCAAAATTACGCAACTGTACGAGCTGAGTACAAATCTGCCTGACTTGGAGTAAATGGCTACCGGTTTGAAAGAGATGCCTTAGACCAATATATTGAGTTCAGCGGAAGGAGAGGAAAATGAGAGTTGGAGTCATAGGTATTGGTCAAGCTGGAGGAAGAATTGCCGACCTTCTCACCTATCATAGCCTTTATGGAATGGCTCGTGATAGTGTGCCATTTTCCCTAGCAATAAATACGGCGCAGGCTGACCTGAGGTCGCTTAAGGCGATACCCGAGGAGGACCAGGTACTGATTGGGGTATCACAGGTAAGGGGGCATGGTGTGGGACTAATCCGTGAGATGTCGGCAGAGATAGCCAGAGATGCCCTGCCAGCGATTATGCGTGCGCTTGTGCGGAAAAACCTTGAGTATATTGACGCCTTCTGGCTGATCGCCGGGTTGGGCGGAGGGACAGGCTCAGGTAGCATCCCCGTCATTGCCCGCAGGTTGAAAGAACTCTATGAGCAGCCAGTGTTTGCCCTCGGAGTCCTCCCTACCAGAGCCGAGGGAAAGAAGATGGCAGAAAATGCTGCCGCTTGTATAACCGAACTGCATTCCATCGTTGACGGTATTCTTATCTTTGACAATGATATGTGGAGAAAGGAAGCCTTCCCCCTTGAACAAACTTATGGTTCCATGAACTATGACCTGGTCAGACCTTTCCCACTGTTACTCGCTGCCGGAGAGGCAGCGGCGGCTGATATTGGTATCAAGGTAGTTGATGCTTCTGACATCATAGCCACCTGGAGGGACCTAGCCTTTATCGGACACTGGAAGCTGCAAACCAATGCACTGGAGCACGGGCCTTCCCTGCTTGGCCGAAAAGGGATAGAACGTGTTCATGTGACCCTGGCGTGCTCTACGGTGGTGAGGAATGCGGCTACTAAGATGAGTGGAGATTTCAGACCAGAACAAGTAGGGCATGCCCTCATGATTCTAGGGGGACAGCGAAAATATATATCTATGGAAGGCTACTCTGATGCCAGGGACTGGTTACAGAACTATATGCCCAATGCCGAGATTAGAGGCGGTGATTTCCCTGTCCGTAAGGCAAAAGAACTTGATGCGGTACTTCTGGTTGGAGGAATCCGTGTAATACCACGATTGGGGTTAAAACTAGACGGGAGAAAGTGATGCAAACACCGCGAAGAATCAAAAGACCATGGCGCATATGGGTGATTATCTGTATTTGCCTGGGCATTCTGGCTCTAATGCCAGCTTTTGTTAGCCGCCAGACCTTTTGGCCCTGGGTTCCGTTTACTTCTGTTACTCTATGGATTATCAGTGGCATTGTCTACGGGGTCGGGAGACGGCTTACCGGCAAGCCACTGAAAGAGCCACGAATTAGATAAAACCAGGCAAAGCCCGGTCAATATATGCAGTTCTAGTAACAAATTTCCCGCTTTTACGTTATACATGGTGAACGGGTTAGAGCCAGGGAAAAAGATGACCGTTTCCGACGTTACTCTCGCCAATAAGCTGATTCAATCTATCAGGGACTGTGTCGGTCACCGGCACTGCCTGGAACTCCTCCGGTTCTTTGGGAAACATCCCAACACTCGATTTAGCCGGCTGGCGCTCGTTCGCCTTGCAGCTTCAGACGAAAACAACGGAAGACTGAAGATAGAGACAGCTCTTGGACACCTCATAGATAAAGGAATGGTAAAAACGTATATTGAGAACAATATCCGCCTCTACTCGCTAACTGAGGACGGGTCCCTGCGTAGTCTCGCCCTGGAAATGGCAAAGTATTATGGGAGAACCTCCGACATAAGCCACACTGACGACTTATACCTAAAATCTGGAATACACCTTCATTGACTGCCGAAAAGTCTTTTATCCCCCTCTCCCTAGCCCCCTCCCAAGCCCCTTCCCATCGAGAGAAACGAAACTCCAGACTTAAGGGTTGATTGGTCCGCCAAAGGGCTTAGACAGTTATAGCTATGACCTCTCATCCACTTCAGAGCCAGATATCTAAACACATTGCCATAAATATCAAGCCCAGGTATGGAAACGCAGATAGCTTATACAGTCTCCACGAATCCTTGGAAGCAGCAGAGATTATCAACCTTAAGCTGGTATAGACCAACACACTGCCCAGCAGGTTTGCTAGCACTAAATACAGCCACGTAAAACTGCCTACGAAATAAATAGCGATAGAAACGGTGTAAAGCATCAGGCTGAGTGTTAGCAGCACCTTCACTGCTTTCCTCGGCTCCCAGTTCACCGGAAAGTAACGTATTCCAGCACCAAGATAATCTTCCCGATAGGCAATCATGACACTCCAGAGATGGAGTGGCAGCCAGCTGGCGATAAGAAGGCACAGCAGTGTTAATTGCCAGCTAAAAGTAGGTTCGATAGCGAACCAGCCCATAAGAACTGGGGTGCAGCTAGCCAGCACCCCTTGGGGAAAGACACATGTCCACCTCTTTCGCCACACTAAGGCGGCTGCCGTTCCCACTAAAGCAGCAAGGAAGCAAAGGGGGTGCAATAGCCAAGCTAGAACCATGCCAATAACAACCAGAGCTATGGTTAGCGGCAATACTTTTTCCGCCGGACAGATGCGCTTTGACGGCAGAGCCCTATGTCTGGTGCGCTGCATCCTGGCATCAACATGGCGGTCCAGGTAGTTGGTTAGCCCGTTAATACCAGCACTGCCCAATAGTATCGTAATCAGGACAAGCAGGAGCTTATCCCAGGACGGGTGCCCGCCTCCGGCTATGACTGCGGTACAAACACCGATAAAGGTTATTAAACTGCTCTCACGAGGTTTTAGTACCTCAATGTAGCCCCTAACCATTCCGCACCTGGAATTTCCTATTCCTGCTCGGTGTCAATCAGACTACTTTGAACCGCACCAGCAACTCAAAGTACTTAGGGATTGGCATGTATGAGAACATCGTTCAGCAGCCTACACCGATATCCTCAACCCAAAACCAGCTACAGGGAATTAGCCGAGTTATTCTTGTTCACAATTTTATCGTACCACTTGCCATGGTGAGACTTGGCGTAGACACCTGAGACCTTACCATCGACCATTGACAGGAGTGATTCATCCATTCTCGGGTGAAAAACACCAAGTTGGACGTGCAGCAGGAACATGCCGATAGCAACAATAAAAGTCATGTCATGCACGGTGGCACATAATTGGAAAACCCCCGGGGGTACAATCCCCTTGAAAAACCACATAATAAGTCCGGTGATAATGAAGACAGCTCCACCCAAGAGAATGGTTAACCGGTACAATTTCATCCCGGTGTTGATGTAGCCCTGTGGCGGCATTAACCTCGGGTCACCACCAAAGTAATAAGCCGGTGCAGCTTTAAGCCAGTCCAGGTCTTCTTTCCCCCAGGTGAACGCTTCTTTAATAAAGTACCACGACCTTCTCCAGGCGACCAGTGTGAATATGGCAGGTGCTCCCACCAAGATTACTGCGCCAATGCGATGGATAAGCCGGACCCAGATACCTACCACGCCGGAGGCCTGCCAAGGAATAAAAATGAGCAGTCCTGACAGTACCAGCTCCAAAAATACTCCAGCAATAAGCCAATGAAACCATCGAGCTGTTGGAGTATACCGCTCAACCACTGCCATGTTGGTCTTCCTCCTTCCTGCGAAGCTGCCTAGCTCGGGCGACCAGCACATTGAGCGCCAGACCAGCAGCAACAGCCCCCCATACTATCCAGGTAAGGGGACGGAAAATATCCTTCTGGATAATAGCTGCAACCGGGAACTGTGGTTCCTTAGGTAGCCCATAGATTTCTGGTGAGTCAGCCAAAACATAAAGGACATGGAGCCCACCGAGCTCGGTTTCTCCGTAAAGCGTTGCCCGCGGGTAAGCCTTAGAGTTAGACGTTCTGAGGCTGGCAACCCTCCTACTGCCTTCTGATACAAGTTCGTCCCGGTTACCAAAGATGAGCGCACCAGTGGGACAGGTCTTAACACAGGCGGGTTCTTCGCCAGCGGAGAGACGGTCACGACCAGGGCTAGTACATAAGGTGCACTTATCAATCTTACCTACCCCCGTAATTCTCCCGGCATCCAGGCGAGGAACATTAAACGGACAATACTCAGTACAATAGCCACAGCCAATACACTTATCCTTGTCATAGGCAACAAAGCCATACGTGTTATGAAAGAGGGCTCCAGAAGGACAGACTTCTACACAGGCGGCTTCCGTACAGTGCATGCAACTGCGTCGGCTAAATAACCATCTGATGGTTTTGTCTTCCACTTCTTCCCTGAACTTAATGGTTACCCAGGTATCCGGCGAAAGGTCGGGAGGATTTTCGTAACTGCCCCGGTTGGCAGTCTTGACCGCTTCCAGTTCATTCCATTGTTTACAGGCTACTTGACAGGCACGACAGGCAATACACTTGGTAGCATCAAACAGTATTGCTTTTTCACTCATTACTAACCTGCATCTATCGGACTATCATACTATACCGATACGTCAGGGTTCAACTACAATACGACTACTGGTGGCAGCTGACAACCCTAAAAGCTGATAGCGCCACCACACTCTGCCGTATCCCATCGCCGGTGTTATGCCACTCCAACACGTCTCTCTGCCTGCTTTTCAGCAGCTTCCCGACGTAGAGCCTCAGTGGCCGCTTCTATAGCTTTGGCTCGCTCGGCTCTGCGGGCTCGCCGGTCTCTCAGGACATAAACGCCAGCTATGGTAAAGCCGATTATAGCCGGGATGCCAACGAAGATTCCGAGAACCATCAGGATTGCTAGTGTTGTTTCCATTGATTCCTCCTTCCTTTATTATTCTTGGTGGCACTACACCACCGTCGTAGTTTTCGTGGTCTTCTGGTGCCCCGCGACTTCGGCTCGCTGCTCACGCTGAGCTTCAGCAACCAGGTGCTCCGCAGCAGCAATCGCCTCCATCACTGATTGAGCTCGCTCAGCTCTGCGGGCTCGCCGGTCACTCAGGAGATACATGCCGACTATGGTAAAGCCGATTATAGCCGGGATGCCAATGAAGATTCCGAGAACCATCAGGATTGCTAGTGTTGTTTCCATTGATTCCTCCTCCTTTAATGCCTAATTCTTACTTAACTATTGCGTTGTTGTAAGCGAAGCATGTAGCCTGTCAGGAAGAAAATCGCCAGAGGGATACCCGTCCGAATGACGATGACTAACGTTTCTGTCAATACCGATTCAAATTGCTCCATGGCTACCTCCTTTTCCGCTACTCACTCGTCTTTCTACTATCAGATTAGCATGTCAAGGATGAAGCGACATCAGATTTTGTGCCTATTTTCTTATGGCACAAAGAATTAAAAATCTGTGCGCTTGCTAGGTATATCTGCTTAATTACATAGTAGCCAAACTGCCTACCCTGGTAGCATGGTTAGGCATTTTGGCCAAGGCTGGGTTGTTAACTGATGGCGACATCTGCCTTGAGCAAATCTATGAACTGGCGTATAATTGTTATGAGGCGAAGACTGTTATGGCTAAGATTAGGGTTCTTGTGGCTGATGACCACGCGATAGTCCGAGATGGTACCCGGCGAGTTTTAGAGTCTGAAAGAGATATAGAAGTAGTGGGTGAGGCTGGTGATGGCGAAGAAGCCGTTAGCCAAACTACCAAGCTGCAACCGGATGTAGTCATAATGGATATAGCTATGCCCAAACTCAATGGCATCGAGGCCACCAAGCAGATTAAAGCGCTTCTTCCAGCTACCGCTGTGCTTATCCTTACCGCGTACGATAACGACCAGTACATTTTCAGTCTCCTAGAGGCGGGAGCAGCCGGCTACTTGTTGAAGAACGTCCGTGATTACGAACTGGTCAAAGCCATTCGTTCAGTGCATAGTGGTGAGTCTGTGCTTCATCCGGTGATTGCCCGCAAGGTCCTCCACCGCTTCGTTCCCTCAGCACAGGAGGCGAAGAAGGGTGCTTCGCAACTCCTTAGCCAGAGGGAACTGCAGGTGCTCAAACTGGCAGCCAAAGGTATGAGCAACAACGATATCGGCAAGGAGCTTTTTCTTAGTCCACGCACTATTCAGGCTCACCTGGCCAACATCTTTGATAAGCTCCAGGTAGGTTCACGTACTGAGGCTATACTGCATGGTCTGAAAGCAGGTTGGTTCAGTCTCGAGGACATATCTTGAAATCACGAGAGTGCTGAGGAGATGTCGTGAAGAACGCTCCAGTACTAGCAGCACGGGGCTCAAGAATTGTTTTTAACCCCCATTTCTGGATTGTGGTGGCAATGTTTGTTTTGGGCACAATCCTACACTACCCAGAACTCATGGCTTTATCACCTCTTTACGCATCTCTAGGTCTAACCCGACACGCGATGGAGCGTGTCCTTTTCCTGTTGCCTATGGCCTATGCCGGCTTCATGTTCGGGATAAAGGCAGGGCTTGCCGGTGTGGGGATGGCTCTAGCTATTATGCTGCCCCGCGCTTTGCTAATCTCATCAAGCCCACGCGATGCTTTGTTTGAGACCAGTGTTGTTACTATCGTTGGGGGGCTGGTCAACTTGTGGTTCGAGGGCTACAGAAAGGAGAAAGGGCGCTCTGAACAGGCGCTGTTGAGACTGGCAGCAGCCCAGAAGGAGCTTCAATCCTATATTCAGGTCGTAGAGGCGGATAAGAAACAGCTCAGTACCCTCAATGCCATCTCCGCCATACTCTCCCAATCTTTAGAGTTGGAATCAATCCTGAACGGTGCTTTTGAGAAGGTTCTCGAAACGATGAACCTGAAGGCAGAAGGGGGCATATTTCTTGTCAACGCTGAGACTCAGGAATTGGTGCTCACTGTTCAACGAGGGCTGTCTCCTGAGTTTGCTCAGCAGGAGGCAAGAATTGCCTTCGGTGAGTGCCTGTGTGGGCTTGTAGCCCAGTCAGGTGAGCTACTAATTTCCGAAGACTGCCATCGCGATGCCAGACATACCCGACAATCGAAATCAGATTCTCACTCTCATATCATTGTGCCCTTAAAATCCAAAGGGAACACCCTGGGTGTAATGTTTCTCTATCCCCAGAACCAGTACCATCTTAATAATCAGGAGCTTCAACTTCTGGTCGCTATTGGCAATCAAATCGGCGTCGCCATCGAGAACGCTACTCTTTATAAGAAGGAGCGAGCGATGGCAGAACAGCTGCAAACATCGGAGAAAAACTATCGGGAGCTTTTTGAGAACGCGAACGACGCAATTTGGGTTCAGGACCTAGAAGGCAGGATTACAGTCGCCAATAAAGCATCTTCCGAGCTCTCCGGATATCCGCTAGAGGAATTGATAGGCATGAACGTCAAGGAGTTTCTCTCCTCAGAAGGACTGCGAGTTGCTAGAGAGGTTCGGGAAAAGTTACTCAAAGGCGAGCGCTTCCGGGAGCCATATGAGCAGGAGATGACCAGGCGTGACGGGACAACGGCAGTGATGAAATTGACGACCAACCCGGTCATTAGGCAAGGGCAGATCATAGGCTTCCAACACATTGCCAGAGACATAACAAAGGAAAAAAGGATGCAGGACAACCTGAATTTCTACCTTCAACAAGTCACCAGGGCCCAGGAGGAGGAGCGCAGGCGCATCGCCCGGGAACTCCACGATGAGACAGCTCAGGACTTGATAGCCCTGTCACGTCAGTTGGATTTACTGATTTCCAATAGACGCCGCTCACGGTCGGCGGATATCTCATTGCTGGAGAAGGTACGGCAACAAACTGACAGGATATTGGAAGGGATACGCCGTTTTAGCCAGGACCTACGGCCATCAGTATTGGACGACCTGGGTCTGCTGCCAGCGCTGGAATGGCTGACTTCTGACGTAAGCACAAACTTTGGGATTGCAATAGATATGGAGGTGGTCGGTTCAGCACGGCGGTTTTCTCCTGAAGTAGAGCTGCTCTTGTTCCGCATTGCCCAGGAAGCGTTAAGGAACGTGTGGAAGCATTCTGAAGCGTCAAAAGCCTGGGTTACACTGGAATTTGGTGAGGGGAAAACTATTTTAGCTATCAAGGACAATGGCAAAGGCTTTGAACTACCGGAGAGAATAGGAGACCTGGCCGCCGCAGGCAAGCTTGGCCTGGTGGGGATGGAGGAACGAGCCCGCCTGATAGGTGGCACACTAACAGTGCAATCTCAACCGGGTAAAGGGTCAAGTGTAACCGTAGAGTTACCAGCGTAGCTAGTAGCGTATAGTTTTAGGATTATCAGCTACACCTCTGACCGATATAACGTGATTCCTGTGTAAAAGGGATAGAGTCAGCAGGGAGCTTATCAGCATCCAGATAATCTTGTTTTTACGGTTCTTCACCTCCACACTGAATTATAGTGACTCTTACTGTTCAGTCTTCCCTTCATGTCCTCACTTTGTCAACCAGCTCCTTTACCACTTCAACTGTTTTAGCCAAAGCATCACCTCCCCGGCAACAGACCACCCCTATTAAACTCAAAAAGGCGCCGGCCACCGCCATATCAATTAACCACCCGATGCCCTCTATCCGAAGCACCTTTTCTCTGCGAACTTTAAGTGATTTTTACTTTTGCTACATGTGTAAAATACTCTAGTAATTACTTTTGGAGATTGAATTTGCCAAGCTATCTTATTCATTCTATACTAGGGCTGATGGCTAGAAACAACAGGATACTTGTAGTAGAAGATGACCGCAACCTGCTGGATACCCTGAATTACAATCTGAATAAAGAGGGTTACACTGTTACTGTGGCACTTGATGGTGCCCAAGCCATCGAGCTTGCCCGTAGAGAGAAACCCGACCTCATTATCCTTGATATAATGCTCCCCAAGATGAGCGGCTTTGAGGTCTGCCGCATTCTGCGCAAAGAAATGACGGTTCCGATACTGATACTCACGGCCAAAGCCGAAGAGACCGATAAGATAGTCGGCTTAGAAATCGGTGCCGATGACTACATGACCAAGCCGTTTAGTCTAAGAGAGCTACTTGCCCGTGTGAGGGCCATGCTGCGCCGGGCAAAAATGGTAGCAATGCAATCCGAAGGAGCGCCGTTGAAGGTTGGCGATATTGAAGTTGACATCGCCCGCCACTTGGTTACTCTTTCCGGGGAGAGAGTGGAGCTAACGCCGAAGGAATTTGACCTGCTTGCCTTTCTAGCCAGAAACAGGGGATTAGTATTTAGCCGTGAGCAACTCCTCGAAAAGGTATGGGGGTACGATTATGCTGGTGATACACGTACGGTTGACGTGCACATACGTTGGCTCAGGCAGAAGATAGAACCGGACCCGGACCAGCCAAAGCACCTCATTACAGTGCGTGGCACGGGGTATAAATTGGAGGGCTAAAGTTGCGCAGCTTCCGGTGGCGTATCGCTACACCGTTCATCATACTCATTGTCATCAGCATGCTGGTACTCGGGGTCTACGTTACGAATTCCGTCAGAAATTCCCAGCTTAATAACCTGCGTTTCCACCTCGAGCAGGAAGCGAAGATTATCGCGGAGGGAAGTTTACCATCTTTGCAGTGGCAAGGTTACTCCCCCGATGACTTTGCCAAAGCGCTCGCCAACGAAATAGATAGCCGAGTCACAATCATCGCCCCGGACGGCACAGTGCTGGGCGATTCTATTGAAGACCCCATGAAAATGGAAAATCACGCCACACGCCCCGAGGTAAAAGATGCCTTAGCCTATGGTGTCGGCGAAAGCACCCGTTACAGTACCACGCTAAGACAGCAAATGATGTACGTGGCGGTGCCTATTTACAAGCAGGGCGAGTTAATAGGCGTAGCCAGGGTAGCGTTACCTTTAACTGCCGTAGAAAACTCGGTCAAACATGTGACCCGGATAATCATTGTGTCAATGGTCATGACAACCATACTGGCAGTAGTGGCCGCTTGGCTTATTGCCCGGACAGTGACGCGCCCTGTCCAGCAACTTACCAAAAGAGCGCAAAAAATTGCCACCGGAGAACTGCAGCAGGAGGTAGCTGTAGCTACGAAAGACGAAATCGGGCAGCTTGCCCGGGCTTTTAATGACATGTCTTCGACACTTAGAGCTACGATGGAGAACGTCTCTGCCGAGAAAAACAAGCTTACCAACGTTCTTGCCAATATGGCTGACGGCGTCATCATGACAGACGTTGAAGGAAACGTGATTCTGGCTAATACAGCGGCGGGTAAGTTTTTCGGTTTCAAAGAGGCGGACTTTCTCAACAAGCGCCTCATTGAAGTCGTTCACGACCACGAGGTTGATGAGATATTGAAGAAGTGCCTCCAAACGGAGAAAGAACATGCTGTACAGTTCGAATCCGGACTTACCAAACGGTTCCTCCAGGCTATTGCTGTGCCACTCCGTGGCCGGGTCCGTTTGACTGGAGCGCTTATTCTCCTTCAGGACCTCACGGAACTGCGGAACCTGCAGACGATGCGGCGGGAGCTTGTGGGCAACATATCTCATGAGTTACGCACGCCCCTTGCCAGTATCAAGGCCATGGTAGAAACTCTTCAGAGTGGTGCCATGAATGATAGAGAAGCAGCGCAGGATTTTCTTTCCCGGATAGAAGGAGAGATTGACCACCTTACCCAGATGGTTGCCGAACTGACCCAGCTTTCCCGTATCGAGGCTGGACAGGCAGAATTGAAAATGGAACCGGTTGACCTTAATGCCGTGATAGATGAGGTTATTACCGAAGTGATACCTCTGGCAGAGAAGCAAAAGATAGTCATCTCAAAAGACCTGTCTCCAGACCTACCATCCCTACCGGCAGATAAAGACAGAATCCATCAAACTATCACCAATCTGGTACATAACGCCATCAAATTTAATAGACCGGATGGGAAGGTGACTATTTCTACTTCTTATGATAGTAATTCTGTCTCTGTCAGCGTCAGCGATACCGGCATCGGTATTGCCGAAGAAGACTTGCCTCACATCTTCGAGCGCTTTTACAAGACGGACAAAGCCCGTTCCGGTGGTGGCAGCGGGCTGGGACTGGCAATTGCCAAGCACACCATAAAAGCCCACGGCGGCGAAATCTGGGCAGAGAGCCAGGAAGGTAAAGGCTCCGTCTTTACATTCCGTCTTCCCCGTAAATAACCCCCTCCAAAATTTAACACAACCTTAACATACCCTTAAACTGTCTTTAAAGTCCTGCGCTTACAATTAGTCTTAGATAAACGACAGTGTTATGCGAACAGGAGGAAAAATTGTCAAAATCGTCTAGAAAATGGCTAGTACCTTTGATGCTGGCTATTGCCCTTGCCTTCTCCGGCTGCAATAGCAACTTACCATCCGCAGATTCTTCTACTTTTTCCGGCTCAATTAAGATAGTTGGGTCGAACACAGTCACGCCGTTAAGCTCCGTCTGGGCAGAAAATTTCATGAAGGCTAATCCCAAAGTCAGCATTGCCGTAAGTGGCCCCGGCTCTGGCGTCGGCATTGCCTCGCTCATTGACGGCATCACAGATATCTGCCAGTCTTCTCGTCTCATTACCACCAAAGAGATAGAGCAAGCCAAGGCTAAAGGTGTAAATCCCTATGAAGTACAGGTAGCCTCCGATGCCCTTTCCGTTATCGTCAATCTGTCCAACCCTGTATCGGAACTGACCATCGAGCAGCTTTCCGCTATCTATACTGGCAAGATAACCAACTGGAAAGAACTAGGTGGTATCGATGCGCCGATAGTAGCGATGGCGCGGGATACTAACTCCGGCACGCATGTTTTCTTCAAGGAGCACGTCGTGCAGATGTATGGTCTGCCTACAGCCGATAAGACCCTGGAGTACGGCAACAAGGTATTGTTCCTGCCCTCTACTGAAGAAGGGGTATCGCAGGTAGCCAACAATCCCAACGCCATCTTCTACGCCGGGCTGGGATATGTTACCGATAAGGTCAAGACTATCGCGGTAAAGAGGACTGCTGGCGACCCCGCAGTCAGGCCGAGTGTGGACAGCGCCCTGGACGGCACTTACTCCATCTCCCGCCCGCTGGTCTATTATACGAACGGTGCCCCAACCGGCGTTATCAAGGCATACATTGACTACTGCCTCTCGGAAGAAGGTCAGAAGGTGGTTCTTGAAGCAGGGTTCGTGCCGCTGACCAAACGGCGGTAAAGAGATTGGCAATGTTGCAAAGACAGATTACCGCCGCTGTTAAGGTCTCGGAAACGAGGCTGAGGCAGCGGCTGCGGCTTGGTGAAAGAGTCATTGAGGGCTGGATATTCCTGGCCGGGCTACTGGCGATAGTAGTCCTTTTGGGGATTATCTTTATCCTGTTTAAAGAAGGCTTGCCCATCTTTGCCTATACCAGCCCGTGGGAATTCCTCTTCGGCACCGAATGGTGCCCCGTCTCCGACCCGCCCACCTTCGGGATAGCGCCTTTCTTCGTATCCACTTTGATGATTACCCTTATTGCCACGGTGATAGCCGTGCCTGTCGGCGTGGCCTGCGCTGCTTACTTATCCGAGGTAGCACCCAAGAGAGTAGCCGAGGCGATAAAGCCTATTGTCGAAATACTCGCCGGTATCCCATCGGTGATGATGGGGTTCATCGGGCTGGCGCTCCTTTCGCCTCTGGTACAGAGTGCCTTTAAACTGAACACCGGTCTTTGTGGTCTCACCGCTGCCATTATGCTTGCCCTCATGAGCCTGCCGATTATCGTGAGCGTCTCCGAGGATGCGCTGCATGCTGTACCCAGGGAGTTTAAAGAGGCTTCTTACGCCTTAGGGGCGACAAAATGGGAAACTATCTGGCATGTCTGTATTCCTTCCGCCCTTTCCGGGATTGCCGCCGCCATTCTGCTGGGAGTGGGGCGGGCAATAGGCGAAACAATGACAGTCCTGATGGTAGCCGGGGGAGCCTTGGCAGTCCCGGTCTCTCCGACCGACCCCATGACCACCATGACGGCCGCTATTGCCTCGGGCATCGGTAACGCCGTGCGCGGCGGGCTACAGTACCAAGCCCTGTTTGCCGTGGGGCTGATATTATTTGCTCTAACGCTGACAGTCAACATTAGTGCCGAAAGGGTGCTCGAGCGGCAGAAAAGGAAGTTCACGAGGTAGTTTATTATGACCACGGGAGTTGTTAACTCGCGCCGCATATCCCAGCGTACCGCCCTTACTTTTCTGGGGCTAGCCACTGCGATAACAGTAGTGCCCGTCCTGTTCATCATCATTTACACCATCATCAACGGCGGCGCTGCCATAAGCTGGGACTTCCTGACGCAATTTCCCTCTCAGGCAGGGCGGGCAGGCGGTATTCTACCCGCCATCATCGGCACTTTCTACCTCATGCTAGGGACACTAGTTTTTGCCTTACCTCTCGGGGTGATGGCAGGTATCTATCTTACCGAATACGCCCGTGATAACTGGCTGACACGGCTCATCAACCTTGCCATTGTGAACCTGGCAGGTGTGCCCAGCATTGTCTTCGGGCTTTTCGGGTTGAGCGTCTTCGTGCTGGCTTTTAACTTCGGGCTTTCGCTGCTGGCAGCCAGCCTGACTCTGGCTTGTCAGGCGCTGGCAATGGTCATTACGAGCTCAAGAGAAGCCATCCTGGCGGTGCCGCGGGAGTACCGCGAGGGGAGTCTGGCCATCGGCGTGACCAAATGGCAAACGGTGAGGTACATCGTCCTGCCGCAGGCTTTACCCGGCATTATCACCGGGGCTGTCCTAGCCATCAGCCGCGCCGCTGGGGAGACCGCACCGATACTGGTGGTGGGGGCGGCTTTCCTTCTCCCCAAGTTGCCGCAGTCGCCTTTCGACCAGTTTATGGCACTGTCTTACCATCTTTATACCGTTTCCGCTCACGTCCCGAACATGCCCAAAGAGACGGTCTGGGGGGTCGCACTTGTTTTGCTCGTCGTGGTACTTTCATTTGATATGCTGGCAGCAGCCATCAGGATAAAAACGAGGCGGAGGAAACAGTCATGAGTATTAACCTTAATGTATCGGATATTTCAGCAAAACCTGTTCAGAAATGTGTCACTAAGCTTAAGACGGAGAGGGTAAACCTGTATTACGGTTCTTTCCAGGCGCTGAGGAACATCACCCTTGATATCTCCTCCTGTGCCATCACAGCCATCATTGGGCCTTCTGGCTGTGGCAAGTCATCACTGCTGCGCCTCTTCAACCGTATGAATGACCTCATACCCAACGCCAGAGTTGAAGGAAACGTGGAACTTGACGGGATTCCCATCTATGATGCAAAAATCGACGTAGTTGACCTGAGGAAGAGGGTGGGCATGGTCTTCCAGAAGCCAAACCCTTTCCCGATGTCAGTTTTTGAAAATGTGGCTTTTGGCCCCAGGCGGCACGGCATTAAAAGCCGGGGGCAACTTGAGGAGATTGTGGAAAAAAGCCTGCGCCAGGCGGCGCTCTGGGAGGAGGTCAAGGACAAGCTGGGGCAATCGGCCCTGGCACTTTCCGGTGGCCAGCAGCAGAGGCTCTGCATCGCCCGCGTGCTGGCGGTGGAACCGGAGGTAATCCTGATGGATGAACCCTGCAGTTCGCTTGACCCGGTGGCCACCCTTAAAATAGAGGACCTGATGCGCAGTCTATCTCAGAGCTATACCATCATCATCGTCACTCACAATATGCAGCAGGCAGCTAGGGTATCCGATATGGCGGCTTTCCTGATGATGGAACCGGACAGGGCGGGGGTACTTGTTGAGTATGGACCCACAGCACAAATCTTCACCAACCCCAAAGATAAGCGTACCGAGGATTACATCACCGGGCGCTTTGGATAGTCTCAAGGAGGGCAGGTATGGAAATAAGGACAGCCTTTCACAAGAAGTTAAGGGAAATTCAGGACGAAATTCTGGCATTGGGCAGCATGGTAATCAAAGCCACGCGGGGCTCTATCGAGGCCCTCAAAAACCGGGACCTGGGACTGGCCGGGCAGATAATATCTGAAGACAAGAGGATAAACCAGAAACGGTTTGAAATCGAGGAGAAGTGTATCGAGCTTATCGCCACACAGCAACCCATGGCCAGTGACCTGCGCATCATTGTGGCGGTTCTCAACATCGTTACCGAGCTGGAACGCATGGGCGACCACGCCGAAGGCATCGCCAGGATTGCTATTATGATTGGTGACGAACCGCCCCTGAAGCCACTCATCGACATACCACGCATGGCAGAGCAGACGGTGGATATGCTGCGCCGCAGCCTGGATGCTTTTATCAACCGCGACGCCGAAGCCGCCCGCAAAATCAGCGCCGAAGATGACACCATCGACCAGCTTTATGACCAGGTCTTTCGGGAGCTACTTACCTTTATGATGGAAGACCCCAGAACAATCACGCGAGCAACCCGCCTTATCTGGGTAGCCCATAACCTTGAACGGAGCGCTGATAGGGTCACCAACATCTGCGAGCGCGTGGTCTTCGTGGTGACGGGTAAGATGGAAGAGATAGGGGCTTCAAAGTATTAAGCCGGAGCCTGGTAAAGAAGCTTCCAGCGTAGGGTAATCCCCTATGGTCTAAAAAACATAGAAGTCTACCGGAGAAAGATGCTACTGGGGTTCGTACCATCTCGTGCGTTTTTCCACAGTATTTAACAAAGAGCCCTGCAATCCGTGAAGACCCAATGGAAAATAAATGTTGAACACCTTCGCCGTTTTCGTAACCCTGCGGGTGGTTGAAAAACGTAATACTCTCATAAAGAATCAAAAGAAGATCGGTAAAAGCTGGTCAGAAATATCATCTCTCGTACTTGAACGATATGGGATTCTTTGGACAAAGAACAACCGAAATCTCTTTCGAGGTAAAGGTTGAGTGTTACGGCATAATACCAAACTGAAGCTGTGTTTTGGAATCCACGGATTACGGGAGCCTTCGCTATCTGTTAGGAATTTTTGAAAATTAGACTGTCTACAGCTATCTAATTTTTCAAAATTGGACTCTTGGGAACTCGTTTAGCGGATAGGTAACCGACTTTACCATCCGGTTCTCCCAC
>DAOUCV010000003.1:0-2220 GCA_034432095.1 Dehalococcoidales bacterium | reverse complement strand
CTTATGAAGCCTCGCTCAAGCTCAATCCCAACGACCCTACCAAAGTCATCTTCGACAATATCGACTGGTCTTTTATCCACTCCCTGGCCAAGGGCAAGTATTCGACCCATGGAGCTGAAGGCTATGACCCCATCTCCCTGTTTAAGGCTCAGCTTCTCATTTATCTGGGTGAAGTTAGCTCAGATAGAAAACTTGCCTCGGCCCTGCGCTACAATGCCCGATTGTGCCTCCTCTGCGGTTTCAATTTCCTTAAGACTCCCTCAAACGGGACTTTCACCAACTTCCGTCACCGCTTGGGCGAGGACATTTTCTATGAAAGTCTCCATCAGCTTATTGCCCAGGCCATAGCGCTGAAGGTAATCATTGGTGGCGATACTGCCATCGATTCCACTCATCTGTGGGCTTATGCCAGCCGCTTCGGCAAGAAAACTTGCTCCTGTAAAGGGAAGTGCCACTGTCTCCGAGATTACTCTGACCGTGACGCCCAGTGGGGATACAAAAATAAGGAGTATGTCTTTTTTGGCTACAAGGTCCATCTGATTGTCGATGCCAAATCACAGTTACCTCTGGATGTTAAGGTCACCCCGGCCAATGAAGGCGATTCTCCCCAGGCTAAGCCTCTGCTCAAGGGGGCTAAGAATAAGCATCCCGAAATCCCGATAGATTCATCCGCCATGGATGCTGCCTACGACAACTACGAAAACTACCGTTTCGCCATTGAGGAGATAGGCGCCGCACCTATCATTGCCCTGAATCCCAGAGGCAGGATTGATGCCATAACCGCAGGCTCCCTTTATCTCGCTGACGATGGCAGCTATACCTGTGTTGCCGGTTTCAAAGTGGTCTACTGGGGCAAGGATAAGAAGCGGGGCCGCCTGAAGTTCCGCTGTCCGGCAGCTCTGGGCAAGTGCCAGTGTCTCTTTCGCTCTACCTGCTCTCTATCTTCCTACGGGCGAAGCTTTTATCTTCACCCCGAAAGGAACTACCGCTTGATAGGCCCTATCCCAAGAGGGACTGACCAATGGCAAGAGAAGTATAACGCCCCGAAAATAGCGATTGACAGACTTTACACCCGTTTCGAGGATAGAGAACCCGTGAAAAGGTGGTTCCCTGCTCATATGGAGGCTTGGATAAGGGAAGAGGGGCGGGTAATTAATGCCTGTAGTGGGCGTGGCAAGTGATGTAGAGGGGACTCCTCGGTAGAAGAAGACAAGGACTCCCTTCCTCTGCTACCAAGGCTTAGAAAAACTTAACCGCTGATGAATTGTCCAGCTAACCGTAAGCTAACTCATAGCACCTCAAACGGAATTTGCAGAATAAGACTATCTTGTTCACTGGAGCGGCTAACTTAAGTAATAGCTGATGAGCATGTCTGACTACTGCTCCTGCTGCCTGATAAAGCCGCCACCTCACGGTCGAGATGGTGAAGGCCCGATACCACGGGGGTAAGGCTAAAAGTTTCATCGCCAGGAAAAGGTTATAAGCAATAACCCCTATCCTGAAGAAAACAGCATTGGCATAGGCCTCAGCACAGGGCATCCATTCCATACCAAAGCCACTCTTTAGCTCCTTAATGTAATTCTCTACTTCTCCTCTCTGGTTATGAAGCTTAATTATTTCACCGGCTCCCTCTTCTCTGTTGGTGGCAATGGCGTGATAGAAGTATGGGGATGAATCAAATAGTTCCGCTTGTAGCTTGGGCCAGCGCAGGACTATTAGCCTGAAAGCCTCCTTAGTATTATTCATGGTATGTATTGTCTCACCTATCTCTTTATCCCCTTGATACGGTCGCCATTCATTTATCGCCTTGATACTATCTCTGGTGCCTTTGTCCTGGTCAGCAGTGATAGTGAACAGAACCTTATGCTCAAGACAAAGGTTTATCACTCCAGCTTGGTAGAGGGCACTGTCAGAGCGAAGATAGCCTATTGATTTGCCAGTAGGCATGGCGGCAAAGCACTTCTCAAGAAAGCTTATTGCCCCGGCCTGCGCCGGAATATTCCCTTCTCTAAACTCGTCCTCAAGCACTAACCCAACCTCAAAGAGAAAACCCATCTGGGGCTGGTAACCTTTCTCCCCTTTATAGGTGACTTTAGCCTCTTCCTTCTCCGATTCTATTATTGAGGCATCAACATCAAGAGTGTAATTATTTCGTTTATCCCTTTTGATTACCTCACCCACCAGATGGTGATTTACTTTACCTAAGCCACAAAGCCCTTC
>DAOUCV010000002.1:0-1822 GCA_034432095.1 Dehalococcoidales bacterium | reverse complement strand
CGGCAGGATGATAGCCACCATCAAGAAGGAAGGGCTCTGCGACGGCGTCCACATCATGGCTATAGGCAGGGAAGAAGTCGTCCCCGACATCCTCCAGGCAGCCGGCATTTAACCCTGTGCAACAGTGCCGTCAAAATCATGCACCGCTGAAAAGCTACTTCCATCCAAAACGCATCTCTTTAGCCAGTGGCAATCTAGCACCAACCATAATAACCTGCTATAACCTTTGGTCTATCAATTTTTAGGGTACGGCACAAAACGACTGTATCTGTCGCCTTAACATGGTATAATAGCTTCACATATGATTCTTGTGAGGGGAAGGTTGTAGTGTCGGAAAGCAGGGCTCTAAATCGTGCTACTCGTCTCACACGTATTCAGCACCTTCTCCACAGCCATCCCAAAGGGCTTACCACTCGTGAGCTCGCCAGACTGTGTGGAGTATCCATGCGCACCATCCAGCGTGATATCTTAGCCCTACAAGATGAATTAAAGTTGCCCTTAACACAAGAAGGGGATCGCTACAGCATCCTCGAGGGCTATGTACTACCACCCGTTTCCCTCTCCCTTTATGAGGCTATGGCAGCCTTTCTATCTTTGCGATTGACGTTACGGCAAATGGACAAGAAAAATCCGCATGTTAAAAGAGCTATCACAAAAATAGCAGCATTGCTTCCGCAACCACTAGCAGCGGATATCAATGCCAGTGTAAGTCCAATAATCGAAAGCCCAGAAGATACGGAACTAGTGCATATTTTTGAGCAAATTGCCCTAGCGTGGACAACGCGAAGAAGAATGCACATCACCTATCAAGCGCTCCAGAGCAACGAAATCAAGGAATGGGAGCTTGAGCCGTATTTTGTAGAAACGACAGGAGTCGGTTATTCAACGTATGTTATCGGCAATGCGGTCAGAGAGGGTAAGCAAGGCATCTTCACTTTTAAGCTGGATCGCATACGGAGCGCCAGGGTGCTGGACGCCAACTTTGAAATACCGCCAGAATTCGATATTACCAAACTGCTTTCTACCTCCTGGGGCATCATCTGGGGCGAAGAAACTGAAGTCAAGCTGAAGTTTTCCCCTACAGTCGCCCGCCGGGTAAAGGAGTCTATTTGGCACCCTTCACAAGTGCTGGAAGACCTGTTAGATGGGTCTGTGCTGATGACGCTTAAAGTCGGTAGCACCCTTGAAATAACCCCGTGGATAAGGAGCTGGGGACCAGACGTAGAAGTACTCTCTCCAGAGGAACTACGAAATTCTTTTAAACAGTATGCAAAGCGACTTTTTGACATATACACAAGTTGCCAGCAAGAAGGAGAGGCAAGAAATGACAACCCTCGCCCACTATGATGCAGATTCAAATAGAGGAGAGCCACTTAAAGAGCATCTTCTACACGTTGCCCAAAAAGCGGCTGAATTTGCCAATGCCTTTTCAGCTTCCTCGGAGGCCTATGCGGCTGGGTTATTACACGACCTCGGTAAGTACGGCAACGAATTCCAACGTCGGCTCAAAGGAGAGCTTAAGGGCGTTGACCACTGGTCAGACGGTGCTTGGTATGCCTTAACAAATTACAAAGTAAACGGCATTGCCAGCGCAGTGGCTATCCAAGGGCATCACCTCGGACTCCAAGAGGCGAGCGAAGACTGCCTAAAGAAACTCAACCTACAAAAACTGAAGAACAGCCATCCACTAGGTCTTACCATTTCCTGTGCTAACGTGCGGTCACTTCACATCGCAGGCATAAATATACCCGCAGAAGGGGAATTCACCTCGTTATACGACTGGAATAACTTATCGCAGGATGCTGTGGGCGCAATGTTAGAT
>DAOUCV010000001.1:0-24951 GCA_034432095.1 Dehalococcoidales bacterium | reverse complement strand
ATCCTCCTTGGTGTATATAAGCTTACCTTTTTCATCCACCGCGTTATATATCTCGGTATAATGCCTGTATTCAAGCTCGTCCCGCTTCTTCCACAGGTCTCGGTGTTCCCTTTGGAGTCTCTTCAATTCCAGACGAAGGTCTTTAATCCTATCAGCAATTTGTAGCAGCTCCTCAATCACTTTTTTCCCTTTCCATCACCGTAACCTCCTTTTGTACGACTCTCCTTTGTAACGAAAAAAACATAACATTATATCCCGACCCTACTTTTAAGGAGAGCGGGTTAAGGGGGGAGGTTGAAGAGGGGGGTGGGTCTACACCTCGATTTTTACCAATTCCTCTTCTTCTCTTGGTTCAAAAGGTGTTTCCATCATCTCTTTAGCACAGACTTTTAGGGATTCCAGCAGTTTCTTTTTGGTCTTCTCCTGAGCATTAACACCAGGTAAATCAATTAGCCACCCAATCCACCAACCATCACTTTTTTTAATAACCGCTCTAAATTGCATTTTGCCTCACCTCTTATTTAATAAAAGGAATTTCCAAATCCCGGCAAATTTTTCTGGCTAGCTCATCCACTATTTCATTATGACGCGGGACTGCCGTTCTATATTTACCTTTCTGATAAATGCTGTGCCTGCTTCCCTCTCTAACGAGGAAGGCACCGCTAATTATCAGGTATTTTATTAGTTCTTTCCTTTTCGTAAATTCATTATATAACGGATATCGGGCTAATGTCATCCATTATTAACCAAAAACGCAGCCATTTTAGCTGTGCCTGGTTCGAGTCCGCCAGTAGAGCAAGTTGGATTCGAGCTGGAATAGGCATTTAAGAGGGGCGCTAGCCTCTCTTGCTTTTTCTTCCCCCTCTCCTTTTAAGGAGAGGGGGTCAGGGGGTGAGGTCAAGAAACTACTAGATAGTTATTCAGTGTGATAAAATTGAGGAGGGTTACCCAAGGAAGATAAGGCTTTGTTATATATATTACATGGTCAGGACGATTTTTCTCTTGCCCGAGCCCTTGAGGAAATAAAAGGGCAGATAGGTGACCAGGCAGCTTTAGCGCTCGGCACCACCACGCTTGATGGACAACAGCTATCTGTCGACCAGTTACGAACCGTTAGTGAGACGGTGCCCTTTCTCGCCGAGAAGCGCTTGGTCATAGTTAATGGCTTGCTGGAACGCTTTGAACCTCAGCCCGGGTCCCGCCGCCAGAGGAGAACCCCCAGAGTAGCGGAACATCAGGACGAGTATAAAGCCTTTAGTGACTGTATCGGCAGAATACCGGATAGCACCGTATTAGTGTTAATAGAGGGTAGAATAACCAGCGGTAACCCGCTATTCAAGGAACTTGCCCGTAAGGCGACGGTAAAAGCCTTCCCCCTACTGAAGGAGGCGGAACTCCGTGAGTGGGTGCGAAAGCGAGTGGCGGATAAAGGTGGTAGCATCTCTCCCACCGCAGTGAGCCTGCTCGCCAGACTGGTGGGGAGTAATCTGTGGATTATGGCCAGTGAAATCGATAAGCTAATCCTGTTTGCTCCAGACCGCCGCATTGAGGAAGATGATGTCAGGACATTAGTTGGCTATACTCAGCAGGCTACCGTTTTTGCTATGGTTGACGCTATCCTTGATTCCAGAGCTGAGCTGGCGGAGCAGTTACTACAGCACCTGCTCCAGAGGGGGGTAGCTCCAGCTTATCTTCTGTATATGCTGTCACGACAGGTTCAGATGATAGTCAGGGCAAGGGAGCTGAGAAGTCGGGGGGAAGTCAAAACAGAAATCCAGAATAGGTTAGGTTTAGCCTCGGAGTTTGCTTTAAGTAAAACATTAGAGCAAGCCAGCAGGTACCCTTTACCGCGCCTTAAGGAGGTATATCACCACCTTTTGGAGACTGACCTCTCGATTAAGACCGGGAAATATGATGCTGAGCTTGCCCTCAGTGTCCTGGTGGCTGAACTATGCCAGCGAGGTAAAGCTTCTACGAGGGAAAGGGTCAGATGACTGGCAGAGAGAGACCAATCATAGCTATCACCATGGGCGATGCTGCTGGTGTTGGACCGGAAATTATTGTAAAGGCTCTCCAGCTAAAGGAAATCTGTAGCCTTTGCCGCCCCTTGGTAGTAGGTGAAGATAGCATAATGCGGGAAGCAATCAAGCTGGTAAACAGCCCGTTGAAGCTGCGTCTGGTCAAGACAGTAGATGAACTTAAGGGTCAATCCGGCGTTATTGACCTTCTTGATTTGCGCAATCTCGACCGTAAGGAAGTCATCACCGGTCAGGTCTGCCGAGCTTGTGGCAAAGCCGCTATGGAGTATGTCGCTAAAGCCGCCGAACTGGCGCTACAGGGCAAGGTTAAAGCTGTGGTAACGGCGCCAATCAATAAGGAAGCCACCAGGCAGGCTGGTTATGGAGATGTGGGGCATCTGGAGTTTCTGGCTCGCCTGACCGGCGCTACCGAGTATGCTACCATGCTGGTTACCGGGTCGCTACGGGTTGTTCATCTGAGCACTCATTACTCCCTGAAACAAGCCTGTGCTCTGGTGACCGGGGAAAGGATACTGGCTAAATTAAAGTTGACCCATAGTTCCTTTCGACAGTGGGGAATTGAACACCCCCGTATTGGGGTAGCGGCGCTTAATCCACACGCTGGCGAAGGAGGGCTCTTCGGCACCGAGGAGATTGAACAGATTTTGCCGGCGATAAAGGAAGCACAAAATTTGGGTATAGACGCCCGCGGTCCTTTTCCTGCCGATTCAATCTTCACCCGTGCTATTAATGGGGAGTTTGATGTCGTTCTTGCCATGTATCATGACCAGGGACATATTCCTATAAAGGTACATGGCTTCAAAGAAAGCGTGAGTGTTGCCCTGGGATTACCATTTGTGCGGACTTCCGTTGACCACGGCACCGCCTTTGATATTGCTGGCAAGGGTATTGCCGATTCGCAAAGTCTCGAGGCGGCAATAAAGACAGCCGTTACGTTGAGCGAAGAGAAAAGACTTAAATCTTAGCTAATAGCCATTACGGGTCTTCCCGGCAGTAAATCCTCCTTCGTTGACAGCCAGTATGACTTACACTAAAATCTCTGTATGATTATGACGAGTGATGACCTTCGAACGGCCTTCTTGAAGTTCTTTGAGAGCAAAGGGCACAAAATTATCCCCAGCTCCTCCCTGATACCCCATGGCGACCCCACGCTCTTGCTCACCAGTGCCGGTATGGTGCAGATTAAGCCCTACTTCTTGGGCGAAGCAGTGCCCCCCAGCCCCCGCCTGGCATCGTGTCAGAAGTGTTTTCGTACCACCGATATTGAATCGGTCGGCGATTCTACTCACCTTACCTTTTTTGAAATGCTGGGCAATTTCAGTGTGGGTGATTATTTTAAACAGGAGGCGATTAGCTGGGCATGGGAATTCGTTACCCAGCATTTAAGGTTACCAGTCGAACGTCTGTGGGTAACCATTTTCCTGGATGACGATGAAGCTTTTCGGTGCTGGCGGCAGGTGGGAGTTCCTGAAGAAAGGATACTCAGGTTTGGGGAACAACACAACTTCTGGGGACCAGCCGGCGATTCCGGGCCCTGCGGACCGTGTAGCGAAATCTTCTATGACTTTGGGGGGGAGGTTGGCTGCGGGAAGCCTTCCTGCGTCCCAAATTGTGGCTGCGCCCGTTTTTCCGAAATCTGGAACCTGGTCTTTACCCAGTTTAATCAGGATAAAGACGGGAAACGTACTCCCCTATCCAGGCCTAACATTGATACCGGTATGGGCTTGGAGCGGACAACCGCCGCCTTGCAGGGTAAGACCTCTGTTTATGAAACTGACCTGTTTGTGCCTTTGATGAAACGTGTCTCTGAGTTAGCGGGGAAGAAGTACGGAGCTGGTCAGGTTACGGATAATGCTATGCGGATAGTAGCTGAACACAGTCGTGGTATCGCCTTTCTTATAGGTGACGGGGTAATGCCCAGCAATGAGGGAAGGGGCTACGTGCTTCGCCGACTCATACGCCGTGCCGCCCTCTTTGGCAGAAGGTTGGGACTGGAGAGAGCATTTCTGGGCGAGATGGCTAAGACTGCTATCAAACAAATGGGACACGCCTATCCCGAACTGAGGCAAAGACAGGACTTTATATTCAAGGTAATCGAGCTTGAAGAGGCGGGGTTCGGTGAGACACTGAACACCGGTCTGGAACTGCTGGATGAGATTATCAAGGACACAGCCAGCAAAGGGAAAAACAGAATCTCCGGCAAAGAGGCATTTAAGCTATATGATACCTATGGATTCCCGGTGGAATTGACGAAAGAAATTGCCGCTCAGTCGGGTCTTTCCGTAGATTTAACGGGCTTCGAAAAGGAAATGGAGAGGCAGCGGGAGAGAGCCAAGACTGCCCAGAAATTCGGAGTAGCTGAAAAAGAAATTGCCGGGCTGAAAGATATACTTGACATAACAGCTACTAACTTCACCGGCTACCATAAATATATACAACGAACATCTATTGTTAGCCTTCTGGTTAATAATGACTCTGTGGCTAAAATTGTAGAGGGACAGGAAGCGAGTATGGTTCTGGAATCTACCCCTTTCTACGGTGAGATGGGGGGACAGGTGGGCGATACCGGCGAGATACGGAGTTCAAAAGGACATTTTTCGGTCACCAATACTATTCGGATTCCACAGGATATTATTGTTCATCAGGGACGAGTTACCGAAGGTAGCTTTACGGTAGGGGATGAAGTGGAAGCTGAGGTTGACAGGGAACGGCGGCTGGATATTGCCCGCAACCATACGGCTACCCACCTGCTCCAGGCAGCCCTCCGCGAGGTGCTGGGGCAACACGTCCAGCAGAGGGGGTCCCTGGTAGCCCCGGACTATTTCAGGTTTGATTTTTCCCACTTGGTCGCCATGACCAGAAAAGAAATAGATGAAATTCAGCACATTGTTAATGATAGGATTCGCCAGAACCTGCCGGTGTATGATGAGGATATTCCCTATAAGCAGGCGATAGCAGAAGGGGCAATAGCCCTGTTTGACGAAAAATATGGCGATATAGTCCGTGTGCTCAGAATCGGTAGGCCGCCAATTAGCGCTGAGCTGTGTGGCGGCACCCATGTCACCACTACCGGCGAGATAGGTTTCTTTCATGTTATCAGCGAAAGCAGTATCGGTGCTGGTCTGCGCCGTATTGAAGCCGTTACCGGCAGGGGAGCTGAGAGATACATTGCTCAGCGCTTTTTGGATTTGGAGAAGATTGCCAAATATCTGGATACTGAACCATATGAAGTTGTGGCTAAAGTGCAGAGCCTGTCTGCGGAGCTGAAGAACGAGCGCAGGCAGATTCAAACTCTGGAGAGGGAACTCTCCAAAAAGATAGCTGAGTCTTTGCTGAACCAGGCAGAGATTGTTAACGGCGTCAGGGTTTTGGTCGCCAGGGTGCCGCCTTCCCGGATTGAGGTTCTACGAGAGATGAGCGACCTGCTCAGGGACAAGCTAAAGAGTGTCGTAGTAGTTTTGGGTTCAGTTTATGAAAATAAGCCGGTCTTTGTAGCGGCAATAACTCCTGATTTAGTAGCCAGAGGCTATAATGCAGGGGATATAGTCAAGCGGGTGGCACAGGTGACAGGTGGCAGTGGGGGTGGTAGGGCAGCACTGGCTCAGGCTGGCGGTAAAAACAAGGATAAGCTGGACGAAGCTCTCGGTCTGGTGAAAAAGCTTATATAGAGCTTTGAAAAACCCGAGTTTATCATCGAGGTGTTACCACGCGCAGTGCCGGGCTTGATATTGGGGACAAGAGGATAGGGGTGGCTCTCAGTGACCCGGGGGGCATTTTAGCCAGCCCTTTCACCATTATTGACCGCAGAGACGAGAAACGGGCTCTAGAAGCTATTATCGATATTATCAGTGAGCATCAGGTCAAGCAGGTCGTGGTTGGTCTGCCACGCTCGATGAATGGCAGTATCGGAGTGCAGGCGGATAAGGTGAGGGCTTTTGTTCAGCGTCTTACCGCTCATATCAATGTTCCTGTTGAGTTCAGGGATGAACGCCTGACTACGGTAGCCGCCAAGCGCTTAATGCGGGCGGCTCGTCCTGGAAAGTCTCAGAAGAAGGCCAGGGATGACGCTGTGGCTGCGGCTCTCATCCTGCAGGGCTACCTGAATGAAACACGAAACCACGATGAATAATCCTAATGCCTTCCGTTTGATGAAAACCTGCCCGGGAAGTAAAGCTCGTGCTGGGGAGTTGGTAACACCACACGGTGTGGTGCCGACGCCGGTCTTTCTACCGGTAGCCAGCCAGGGTACGGTTAAAACACTAACTCCTGCGGAAATCAAAGACATCGGGATAGCCATGGTACTGGCTAATACCTATCACCTCTACCTCAGACCGGGCATTGACGTGATTGAGAAAGTGGGAGGTTTACATAAATTCATGGGCTGGGGTGGGGCTCTTCTTACCGATAGTGGTGGCTATCAAATCTTCAGCTTGGCTCGATTGCGTCAGGTCAGTGACAAGGGAGTTGTTTTCCGTTCCCATATTGATGGTGGTGAGCACCTGATTACCCCTGAGTTAGCTATCCGGTACCAAGAGGCTCTTGGTGCCGATATTATTATGGCCTTGGATGAGTGCCCTGCTTATGATAACAGCTTTGAGAAGGTACGGGAGGCAATGAATAGAACCCACCAATGGGCGGAGAGATGTCAGAGAGTCAAAAAGCGGGATGACCAGGCTCTATACGCCATCGTTCAAGGCGGGGTCTTCCCCGAGCTCCGTCGCCAGTCGGCTGAATATCTCGTTTCACTGGATTTTCCCGGCTATGCCATTGGTGGCTTGAGTATTGGTGAACCTAAAAAGGTAACCTTCGCCGTAGTTGAGGAGACAATAGCCTTGTTACCCGAAGACAAACCGCGTTACCTTATGGGGGTGGGCTCTCCCGAAGATATTTTCGAGGGTATAGCCAGAGGGGTAGATATCTTTGATAGCGCCTTGCCGACTCGCGTCGCCCGAAATGGCGCCCTCTTTACCCGTCTGGGGCGGATAAACATTGGAAATGCCAGTTATTCCCGGATGGAGCGAGCGGTTGAAGCCGATTGCGATTGCTATACCTGCCGCACTTTTTCATTGGCTTATCTCCATCACCTGTTTAACGCTCGGGAACTATTGGCTTATAGACTAGCCACTATCCACAATTTAGCCTTCGTTAGCAAACTGATGCGGAGAATACGAGATGCTATTCTGGATGGCACTTTCGTTTCCTTCAAAGACGAGTTTCTGTCAAATTACCAACCTACAGATGAGCAAATACGGCTTGAGCAAAAGCAAAAGTGGCTGAAATCGTGGCTTGACAGGTCTTAAGGAAACTTAACATCTTGACTGGTAAAAGCAAAAAAGGAGGGTAAAAAATGAAAAACAGGGTGGTTATTGGATTAATAGTCTTTCTCCTCCTTATAACTGGCGCTGGCGGTTATTGGTCTTACGCTCTAAACAAGCAACTCAGCGGATTAGACAGCGAAATGCGAGCCTTCAAAACTGAAACAGCCGCAAAATTCGCCTCGACCCAGGGTGATATTACCAGCTTAGATGCTGAGCTTGTTACTTTAGACACTGAGCTTGGCACTTTAGATACCGAGCTTGCCGCCTTCAAAAGTGACACCGCCGCAAAATTCGCCTCAACCCAGAGCAGTATTAGCAGTATAAGCAGTGAGCTTAGCACCTTCAAGACTGAAACAGCCGCAAAATTCAGCTCAACCCAGAGTGATATTACCAGTTTAGATACGGAACTCGCCAATTTCAAAGCTGAAACAGCCAGCCAGTTCAGCGAGTTAACCATGAACGTCCGCCAAATCTATAAGGATGCGGTAAAAGGTGTGTGTCAAATTACTGACGGGGAGAACCGTATTGGCTCTGGTTTTGTATTCAGTGCAGAGGGGTATATCGTAACTCCCTGGCATGTTATCTACGGAGTTAACAGCATTGATGTCATTTTGCATGATGGCAGAATCGCCAAAGCATCTCTTATCGGTAGTGACCGATATAGTGACATCGCTGTATTAAAACTAGAAAAGGGATTGAACTTGGTACCACTTACATTGGCCGACTCTAATACCGTAGTCAATGGTGAGCCAGTCATAGTTATTGGCGCTCCATTTGAGTTATCGGATACCGTGAACTATGGCATTGTCAGCCGTAAAAAAGGAATGATAAGGTATCCCGACGGAAATTGGGTGGTTTGTAACTTGGTTCAGTATGATGCTCCAACGAACCCCGGGAACAGTGGAAGTCCGGTCATCAATTCTAAGGGCCAGGTTATCGGGATGGCGGCATACGGTATTACCCCGGAAAGTGGCAATGGCATTTCTTGGGCTATCTCCTCAAACAAGGTCAACAGGGTAGCTCGTGCTATCATTGACACAGGCTCTTTCAAAAATGCGACCCTACCCGGCAGTTGGTGGATGTCAGACCTGACTCCGGGAGCAGCTCGGAACAGGGGGCTGGAATCCAGCTTCGGTGCCCTCTTCCTTTACGCTAAGGGCGTAGGACAGGTTGAAACGGGCGATATAGTCGTTGCTGTTGATGGGATCCCTGTTAATGAGGCAGCCGACCTCTTTGGCTACATCGGAGAATTTAAGAGCCCGGGTGACACTATTACCCTAACGCTGGTAATTAGAGGCGGAATAAAAATAGAGGTACCCCTCGTCTTGGTCGAGGGATGGGTGTTTACTGGCTAGAGCGATTGAGACAAGATAGGAAAATAGGAAAGAGAGTAGTGTTTCTGCCTACCCCCATTCTTTTTGCTCTTTTTCATCCCCCACTGATTATGTAGAGAAGGTGGAGCTCATCTCCATCCTTGACCGGTTTAGCTAACCCCCCGGGATAAGCATCCTCTCCATTGACATAGATACCAACATAATTAAGCAGCCTGCCATTTTTACTAAACAGCATCTTCTTGATGTCAGGGAACTGTTTGGTTAGATTATCAAGGCACCCACCAACCGTGCTTCCGTTTACCTCAACCGTTTCCATGCTGTTGGCAAAAGGTTGCAAATATGAAGGGATAACTATCTTTATACCCATTTCTCCTATTTCTTACCCGCCAGGTGACCGCAATGTTCGCAATTTGGGTCTCGGTTAACCGTTAGCTCGGTGAATTTCATGCTCAGCCCTTCATAGACTAGTAGCCTGTTGGTCAGGAGCGTGCCAATCCCTACGAGGTACTTTATCGCCTCTGTTGCCTGGAGGCAGCCGATGACTGCCGGAGTAACCCCAACTACCGGGAATTTCTCCTGAGGGATAAGCCCCCGATACACGCATCTCAGACAGGCCGTTTTGCCCGGGATTATCGTCATTACCCTTCCCTCAAGACCGTAGACGGCTCCATGGATGAAGGGGATACGGTTCTCGATGGCTGCCTTATTGAGCAAATATCTGGCTGGAAGATTGTCCATAGCATCGACTATTACGTCAAAGCCGGCTACCAGTTTTGAGACGTTATCTTCGTTTATTGTCTCGTCTCTAGCTTCTATTTTCACGCCTTGGTTTAACTGTCTCAGTTTTTCGGCGGCTGAGTCAACCTTGTTCCTGCCAATGTCTTTGTCCCAGTGTAGAATCTGCCGGTTTAGGTTACTGAGCTCTACTCTATCGTGGTCAATTATCCGGATCGTTCCCACCCCAGCCGCCGCTAGGTATATGGCTGAAGGAGAACCAAGACCTCCGCCGCCGGCAATCACCACCTTTGCTTGCTTGAGTTTTTCCTGTCCCTCTTCACCGAACCCTCTCATTATTATCTGCCGGTCATACCTTTCCTTTTCATCTTTGGTGAGCATAGCTTTTACTCCTTGTGTGAGCCTGTCTGGCAGATTTTTACTTCACCCCAGATCCCCACTTTATCATCCTTGATGATTAGGACTCCAGTTACTCCCTCAATGCTCTTGGCTAATTCAGTCCCGTTCGGGATATCTTCTGGTTGCTTAATCAGGTTGCCTATCGCGGTAGCCGCCGCATCCGCCAGGGGGGTTGAAGGAGAAAGAACCACGACGGCATCAGCCTGCCCGAAGCTCAGCGAATGTCCGACTCTTCCTGAGGAGGTGCAGATTCCTAACGGTGTCTGAGCGGCTTCAATTTCCAGACCGATTTTGCCTGTTAGCGGCGAGCTGCCAGCGTAAATGCCGACGATTCTTTTTTTGAGGCTCTTCAAGAAAATGTCGCCGCCGTTCTCTACAATTATCTCTGGAGAGAAGGCTAGTAGCCCGGTGCCGACAAATTCAGCTATTGCCCCGGCTACTGATGCCATCGGACCAACTCCAGCTTTTGCGGCTGACTCCGCCATCAACTTTACAATCTGCGGGGCATCATCATCAACAAGGACGGGTTCAAGTGAGGTTAGAAATGAGGGGTGGCGTTTGATATACCTCTCCAGCGCCTCACGGTACTTTGTCACCAGTCTCAGGGCTTTGCTTTTGAGGTTTTTCGAGGCACGAATGCATAAATCGGTCTCCTTCACGGTTACATTAAAGGTGACCAAGTCTTTGTCTTTAATCCAATGGCGATAGGTTCTGGGCTCCCACATCGCTTAAAAATGCACTTCCATCGCTCTCGGGGGGCAGGCCTTGATACACATTCCACAGGCTATACACTTTTCGTTGCGGAAATTAACCTGTCTGGTGGCAGGCTCAAGCTCAAAAGCTCCGGTGGGGCAGACAGTGATACAGGCACCGCAATGAGTGCACCGTTCCTCATTACGGGTCACATCTTGGCTGAGTGATTGAATTCTCACCCCGGTTTGGATTAAGTACTCGATACCTTTATCATAGTCCTCCTGTTCCCCGCTCATTTCTATTACCAGAAGTCCTTCCTCTTCGGGGGTAACTGAAGCCTTTAGGATGTTAAAGTCAAGGTTAAAATCCCTGACCAGCCGACTCACTATCGGTCGGTCAACCAGGCGCCTGGGGAAATGCAGGACTATCCTTTTAGAAACAGTCATATCTACTACTCCTCTATCGGGCGCTCTTTCAGTGGCTTAACGGTGATGCCTGATTCCATACCGGGCAGGGGTGCCACCGGTTCGGTGAGTAGGAATTTACCGCTCAGTATCCACTCTTTCAGAATAGTGGCGATTTCTACCGCCCGCGGGTAGCTTGAGAGAGAGGCGGTGGGTACTTTCTTACCCTTGACTGTTATCTCGCCGCTCTTTAGTTGAGCGTAGCTGACTTCACCCAGGATATCTGGTTTCATCTGGGGGTACGCCTGTGAATAGTCTACCACCGGAGCCAGAATATCAGCGTCAGTTACGGTAGTATATTGTAGGATTTCTTCCGAGAGTATCGGGATGGGGATTCCAACCCCAACGCTGAGGGTGCAACCATAGCCCAGCATGCTTGTTCCCACCAGCCACCTGGGGCTCATCTGTTTCAGGTCACCAATTACGGCTAAAGTCCCCGCTCCTCTCCTTGGTACTCCTTTTTCAGTGCGGAGCGCACTGGGGTTGTGCTGGGTTCCCTGCCAGGCAACGAAGCCTATACCGCCACCCAGAAATATCTTGGTACCAATGCCAATCGTCTTGTAATAGGGGTCATTCAGCAGGGGAGAGAGTTGCCCGGCAGAACAATAGTTGGCGTTGCCTAAATTTGGCTTTAGTATTCCCATATAGGTATAGATTGTTTTTTCTGATAGGTTCACCGCCACGTTATAGTTCTGATAGGCGTTCCTGGGGTTAAACAACACCGCCTCATTGAGGTCTTTGATGTTGATCCAGGTCTCAAGCCGTCTCCGCGGGTAGCAATCTGTACCATAAGCCGTAGCCACCAGCCTGACGTCTTTACCGGCAACAAGCTCTTCAATCACATGTCCGCCACCGTAATTGAATTCGCCGGGATGAATCCTATTTCTGGGGTCATCGTCAGGGAGGGCACCAGCGCCGATTATTAAGTCCACGGCGGCTATTCCGGCATAGGCCGGGACATCATTTAGGTAAACGCGCCCACCTCCCAGCTTTATTCGTGGGCTGGTGTGTCCGATATTGAGGTAGGCGGCGGATGAGCACATAGGACCAAAGGTACCGGTGGTAACAACGTCTACTTCCTGGGCAGCTTTCTTGACTCCCTTTTCTTTAACAAAGTCTATTATTTCTTCGGCAGTAAGCACTACTGCCTTGCCCTCTTTTATCTTCTGGTTGATCTCTTTGATTGTTTTTGACATATCGTAAAGATATTAGTATTAAATTCACAGCTTGTCAATTTACGCCTGACTCAGGTTGAAGAGCATCCTTCGCTTAAGCTATAATAACTATGAATAACGCTGGAATTACTCAACGAGAAGGTTGCTATGAAGCGTACGCTTATTTCTGACCTGCGCAAGTCAATCGGTAAGACGGTAAAGATTAACGGATGGGTTGAAGCGGTACGCGACCAGAAGACCATGCAATTTATCATCGTCAGAGACCACACGGGTCTTGTGCAGGTTGCTTTGGAGCGGTCAAAACAGAATGGACAACTCAATGAGATGGTGGCCTCGCTCAATGTTGAGTCTGCCGTTGAAATCTTTGGGGAAGTTGTTGAAGACGCTAGGGTGAATCTTGGCGGCATTGAAATAAGACTTGCCGGGCTTGAGGTGAAGGCGGCGGCGCCGGAGGAGTTCCCGATTGATATTTCGGGTAAGACGCAAACGGGGCTGGATAAAAGGCTCGACTGGCGGTTTTTAGACCTCCGCCGGCCGGAAGCTCTCCTCGTTTTTAAGGTTCAGACGACAGCCGAGATGGCGATGCGGGAGTACTGGGTCTCACAGGGATTTATCGAGATTCATTCCCCGAAGTTTATGGGCAGTGCCAGTGAGACCGGAGCCGAGTTGTTCGAGGTCAAATACTTTGACCGAACTGCCTATCTTGCCCAATCACCTCAGTTCTACAAGCAGATGGCGATGGCGGCTGGCTTTGATAGGGTATTCGAGATTGGTCCGGTGTTTCGTGCCAATCCATCGTTTACAGCACGGCATGACACTGAGTTCACCAGTGTTGATGTGGAGATGTCCTGGATCGCCTCCCACGAGGATGTCATGCAGTTCGAGGAATCGTGGCTTCAACACGTGATCAGGACTGTCAGGGATAAACACGGTGAGGATATTCTCAGGACTTACGGGGTTGAGTTGAAAGTCCCTGAGTTACCTTTTCCACGAGTTACGATGAAAGAGGCTAGGAATATGCTCGGAAAACTCGGGCTGGCGTTGCCGAACAAAGGCGACCTTGACCGAGAGGCAGAATTGGCTCTGGCAAATCACGTTATGAGAGAGACAAATCATGAATTCATGTTTCTAACCGACTACCCGGCTACAGTTCGCCCGTTTTACCATATGAGGTATGAAGATGCTCCATCTATCACTAAGAGTTTCGACCTATTTTGGAAAGGGCTGGAAGTGACCACCGGTTCACAACGAGAGCATCGTTATGATGTACTGGTGCGTCAGGCGGAGGAGAAGGGGATTGACCTGGGCTCAATCCAATACTATCTGGACTTCTTTAGGTACGGGTGTCCGCCACACGGAGGGTATGGGTTTGGCTTAACAAGGATGTTGACCGTCATGCTCGGATTGGGCAATGTACGTGAGGTCACATTCGTTCCGCGGGACCCCAGTAGATTATTCCCGTAACCTCAGCATCTTGAGAGAGGAATGATGAAAGTAACTAATGAGAAAACGGAGAATAGGCAGGCATTCCTGACCATTGAGATGGAGCCTGCTGAGTTAGAGGAGTCCTTGGAAGATTCTTACCGGCGCCTGGTTAAGCAAGCGAATATTCCCGGCTTCCGCAGGGGAAAGGCACCACGGGTGGTGCTGGAACGCTATATAGGAAAGGAGAGTCTTCTGGAGGAGGCGCTGAATAGTCTTGTCCCTCAAGCTTATGAGAAAGCGATTAAGGAGCAGGGGCTTGAAGCTATCGCTCCGCCTCAGATTGAAGTGACTCAAACAGACCCACTGGTGTTTAAGGCGATAGTGCCGCTGAAACCTACCGTCAAGCTTGGTGACTACCACAGTATTAAACTTGAGCCGGAGACTGTAGAGGTGACTGAAGGTGACGTTAACGATTTTGTAGAGCAGCTACGTCATCAGCACGCTACCTGGGAACCGGTAGACCGTGCTGTAGACTTTGGCGACCTATTGATTTTAGATGTTTGGAGCAATGTTGAGGATAAGCCTTTTATCAATCAGAAAGGGGCTCAGTATCAGGTTGTTCGCGACCGGTCTTCCCCTGTGCCGGGATTTGCCGAGCAGTTAGTCGGTATGAGGAAGAATGAAGAGAAGGAATTCAAGCTCCGATTACCATCAGACTATTCTAAAAGTGAGCTGGCAGGGAAGGAGTGCTCATTCAAAGTGAGGGTTAATGAGATAAAACAGGAGATACTCCCTGAATTAAATAACGACTTCGCTAAGCTGGTTAGTCCTGAGTTTGAAACCCTGGACTCGCTCCGGGAACGGGTGTTATCTGACCTGAGGCTAAGAGCTGAGGAAAAAGCCAGGATGGATTTTGAGGAAAAAGTGATTGATGCCTTGGTTGACCTCAGCGAGGTCGACTATCCCCCGATTCTGGTAGAATCGGAAATTGATCGAATTCTAAACCAGCGTTTCCAGAGGGGGGCTCAGGAACTGGGAGAATATCTCAAAAATATTAACAAAACAGAGGGGGAGCTCCGGGAAGAGCTGCGCCCCTCGGCTACCAGGCGGGTCAAACGCTCACTGGTACTGAGTAAAGTTGCCGAGGAAGAGAAGGTTGAGGTTAGCAGCTCTGAGGTAGATACTGAAATTGAAAATATGACCCGCAATGCCACGGAGAGAAAAGATGAAATGAAGAAAGCTCTCGATACTCCGCAGGTCCGTGGTTCAATTGAGCAGACACTGCTTACCAAGAAGACTCTACAGCGGCTGATAGACATTATTTCTGTGACTAAAATTCCAAAGAAAACAAGGAGAACAAAAGAGAAGGAGGGGAAATGAAGATGTATCCAGTGAACGTCATTCCCGGTGTGATTGAGAGCGGGCCGAGGGGTGAGAGGTTTTGGGATATATACTCTCTACTGTTAAAAGAGCGGATAATTATGTTATTCACGCCGATTACTGACCCCATAGCTAATACCATAATCGCTCAGCTCCTCTATCTGGACCGGGAGGACCCGGATAAAGACATCAGCATGTATATTCAGAGCCCTGGTGGGGTTATCAACTCCGGTCTGGCGATTTATGACACCATGCAGCTAATACGTGCCCCGGTGTCCACTATCTGTGTCGGGATGACAGCCAGCATGGCAACGGTGCTGCTTTGTGCCGGCGCCAAGGGCAAGCGATATGCTTTGCCGCACGCTACCATCCACATGCATCAGGCGTCTGGAGGCGTTCAGGGGCAGGCGGCGGATATACAAATCGCTGCCCGTGAAATCCTGCGACAGCAGGAAATAATTCGCGATATTCTTGTCAAACACACCGGTCAGCCACCGGAGAAGATAACTCATGATACCGACCGTGACTTTTACCTTAACCCGGAGCAGGCAGTAGAGTATGGGATTATAGATGAAGTCTTGACCAAACCGGCTAAAGAAGCGCCCAAGAAATAGCTGTAGAGGTCGTTTGATAACCTAACCCCCTGCCCGTCTCATTGAGAAGGCGAGGGGGATAAAACGGGTTCCCAGAAAAATCAAAGATTTTTCTGGGTGCTAAAAGGGGGTGAGGTTAATAAATAATCTCTTATATCTTCTTGCTATCTTGCTGTGATATAATTAATTTGTGACGTTCAAGACGATAGCTACCAACCGCAAGGCCTACCATAACTATCAGATACAGGATAGTATGGAGGCTGGAATTGTGCTTACCGGCGCGGAGATAAAGTCAATACGGGCTGGGAGTGTAAACCTGGCTGATGCTTATGTTAGACCGGAAAGAGGGGAATTGTGGCTTCTAAATGCTCACATTGCTCGCTATGACGCTGCCAGCTATATGAGCCACGAGCCAACCCGACCTCGCAAGCTCCTATTGCACCGCAAGGAGATTGCCGTCCTTACCAGTAAAGTGGCGGAAAAAGGCTTAACCTTAATTCCCCTGAGAATGTATCTCAAGGATAATAAGGCTAAGGTTGAGGTGGCGCTGGCGAAGGGCAAGAAATTATATGATAAGCGGGACTCCATCATTCGCCGGGAAGCGGAGATAGAGATGGGACGAGCCGCCAAAAAGCGGAAGACTAATGATTTAGTTCGTAGTTGAGTCTGTAGGCAACGGGGGCGCGTGGGTTCGACAGGGGAGGTATGCTACAGGATTGCAGGCTGAGGTGCCACTATCCTCATAAAACAAGTGGCAAGAAATAACTGGCGAAGAACCAGTTCTGGTTGCTGCCTAATTAAATAGGCGGCACATCCAACCTGACCTCGCCTCAATGGGTCGGGACTGGGTGACGCTTAATTGAGGTGCCACCTCCCAGACGTCGATAAGGGGGTGAAAGAACTATCGACTGGCTTGACTAAACTCGGTCAGCAGAGGTTAGCCGGGCAAGAAAAAAGAGCTGACTAAGCCTGTAGTATATCCTGGGTAGCTTCTCTTGGACGGGGAGTTCGACCCTCCCCCGCCTCCACCAGGTTCAAAATCAGGCTTCAGGTTTAACCTGAAGCCTTTGGTTTTTTTGCTAGGCTCAGAAATTTTATGAAATTTAAATATCAATTTTATGAGCAATTTATCTTCGTGTCTTATGATGGAGGTAAAGAATATAAATTGAAGGAGGGACTAACGAATGGCAAGAACTGGTCATCAAGAGGTTCTGGTTATGGCGCTCTTTGTAGTGACAAGGGATAGCGTTCTGACCTGCGCCAAGGAGTTAGGCATACCTGAAGAGCAAATAACCGGCGGGGTGATGGAACTGGTGAGGGAGAAGATTGGTCAGGTCCTCGGCGCCTGGCGAGATGAGGTAAGAATCATGGTTAAGGATACTATCAAGCAGGAAACTACTAAGTGCCGTTAGGTATGGTCTGTTCCCCCTCCTGTGCTTTCCGGCAAGTTGGTCAATGCACATTACCAGGAGGAATCAATTAAGTCCCGGCTCCATATTGTAACTCTTTAACGGTTCAAAAGTCTTTTTTTTGACATAGAACCCCCTTTGCGTATAGAACGAGGAGTTTTTGTCTCTACTGAGCGGAACCATGTAATTTTGAGATTGAAGAATGCTGGCATGAAGAGTAAAATACTGAGGGATACCGTATCTATTTTAAAAGGGTGGGTTATAGGCTGATGAGTGTTGGTATTGGTATCATAGGCCTATCAAAAAGCGGCCGTACCACCATTTTCAATGCCTTGACCAGAGGCGAGGTTGGTACCGGGAAATATACCCCGGAAGGTTCAGCCCCCCGTGTTGGGATGGCTAAGGTGCCAGAACCTCGCCTTCAGGTCCTAGCTGAGATGCTTCACCCCAAGAGGGTAGTCCCTGTTTCCGTAACCTACATTGATATGGGTGCTTCAGTTAAGGGTTTAGTAAAGGACAAGGGCATAGGTGGTCAATTGCTGGCCCAACTTGGTAATGTTGATGCCCTTATTAATGTCGTCCGAGCCTTTCGGGATGAAAGCATACCCCATCCTGAAGGTAGCCTGGATGCGGAACGAGATATTGCTAATATGAATCTGGAGCTTACCTTCTCCGATTTGGCACTATTGGAGAGAAGACTGCAAAGGATAGGGGCATCTCTAAAGGGAGCTAAACCGCCTGACCGGTCGGTTCTTCTGCGGGAGCAGGAGATAGTGATGAAGGTCAAGGCAGGTTTAGAAAAAGACATCCCCGTTCGAGAACTTACGCTGACCGATGAGGAAGCTAAAGCCCTGTCTAGCTACCAGTTGCTTTCCGCTAAGCCACTACTGATAGTAGTCAATATCGGAGAAGACCAGTTGGCTCAGGCGGAGTCTTTAGCCTCTGAGCTGAACTCGCGCTATTCCCGGCAGAAGTGCCGTGTTATCACCATTTGTGGTGAGTTGGAAATGGAACTGGCTCAACTGGATGAGACTGCGGCTGAAGAGCTGCGCGCTGAGTATGGCATAAAGGAGTCCGGAGTGGACCGTATCCTCAAGCTTTCCTTTGAACTCCTGGGGCTAATCTCTTTTTTCACGATGGTCTCGGATGAAGTTAAAGCCTGGGCCATTCCGAGGGGCACCAATGCCGTCAAAGCGGCGGGTAAAATTCACTCCGATATGGAGAGAGGCTTCATTCGGGCGGAGGTAATTGGCTATCAGGACTTGGTGAAGTCTGGTAGCCTAGCTGAAGCTCGGAAGAGGGGACTTCTGCGACTCGAAGGGAAAAACTACATCGTCGAGGATGGTGATATAATTACCTTCCTGTTCAACGTCTAGTGGTGGGGTTACTTGTCAGGAAGTAGTATGCTGTCGTCGGCAAATTGTTCTCCGCTAGCCCGTTCAAAGGCAACCACGAGGTCGTTGACCGTCAGGTTACTTCTCTGCTGCTGATTCAGGTCAACAATAGTTCTACCTTTATGCATCATAATCAGTCGGTTGCCGTAGCGCAAGGCAATTTCCATATTGTGCGTTACCATTATTGTAGTCATCTTCTCTCGCCGCACAATCATTTCACTCAAGTCAAGCACTATCTGGGCTGTTCTGGGGTCTAGTGTGGCGATATGTTCATCAAGCAGTAGCAGTGACGGTTTGCTCATCGTAGCCATCACCAGAGCCAGGGCTTGCCTTTGTCCACCTGAAAGCGTACCTACCGGGGTATTTAACCTGTCTTCTAAGCCTAATCCCAGCGGAGCTAGTGCTGAGCGAAAGAGTTCTCGGCGTTGTTTGTTAGTCGCAATGCCTAGTCCCCGTCGTTGCCCGCGCAGAAGCGCCATGGCCAGGTTCTCCTCTATGGTCATCTTGGCCGCCGTGCCGATGTGAGGGTCCTGGAATACCCTACCAATGTACCGAGCGCGCTTGTGTTCACTGAGATTGGTAATATCTTTGCCATTAATAATAATCTTTCCCCCTCTTTCCGGCGGGTAGACGCCAGCGATAATATTAAGCAGGGTGGTTTTTCCCGCGCCATTACTGCCAATAATAGTAATAAAGTCCCCGGCATTAACAGTCAGCTCAATGTTATTTAGCGCTATAATCTGGTCTACCGTGCCTCTGGAGAATATTTTGTTTATCTTCTTGAGCTGGAGTAAGCTCCCATTTTCACTCATCCAAACTCCCTCCCTACATCCTCACCGCCGGTGGTATCCACTCATGCCGTATCTTCTTTCTGATATACGGGATAGCCAGGGCAGTAATGACGAGCAAGGCGGTGATGAGCTTCAGATTGGTTGGGGCTAAGCCTAGCCTGAGGGCGATGCCGACAAACAGGCGATAGGCAAAACTGCCCCCGACCACGGCCAGTAGAATAGCCGTGATACCCCGGGGACGAAATATTCCCTCACCGATTATTACCGATGCCAGACCCATAACAATCATCCCTATTCCCATGCCTACATCACAGAACCCTTGATTCTGTGCTATCAGAGCACCGGAGAGGGCAACGAGCCCGTTGGAGATGGAGACGCCGAGTATTGTGGTCAGGTCAGTATCAGCCCCCAGACTGCGTACCATCTGCTCATTTTCACCCGTTGCCCTCAGTGCCAGTCCAATCTCAGTGCGTAGGAACCAGTTCAGAATAGCCAGTATGATACAGGTGAGAACCAGCGCAAATACGAGTGACAGCGTAACACTGGTGCTGAGTCCTAAAAGCTGAGCTACCAGTTCAAAGACTGTTATCTCGCGGAGTAAGGGGATGTTAGCCCGCCCCATTATCAGCAGGTTTATGGAGTAGAGTGCCACCATCATAAGTATGCCTGCCAGTAAGGCGTTTATCCTGAGCTTGGTATTGAGTAACGAAGTGCCCAGCCCGGCGCCGAGACCGGCACCTAGGGCGGCTAGAGTTGCCAGCCAGGGGTTAACGCCGTTGATTATCAAGACAGCGGCGACCGCCCCACCAAGGGGAAAGCTGCCATCCACCGTCAGGTCGGGGAAGGCAAGCACACGAAAGGTAATATATACGCCCATGGCTACGAAGCCATATGATAGTCCCTCGTAGAGTGAAACAGATAACAAATTACCTATAACATCCAAGGGTGCTTCTTTCCTTCCCGCAACCTGAAAGGCTCCGGTGACTATCTAGTTGACTAAATCTGGCTTCTGTCTATTTCCCGTAATCTTTGACTGCTTTGTTCACGAGTGCTGGCGGGATGGTTACTCCCATTCTCTGCGCGGCCGCCGTATTTATGGAGAGACTGAGTATCTTTCCCTTTTCTACGGGGATGTTGTTGGCTTTGCCCTTAGCCAATACAGTAGCGACCATCTCGCCTGTCTGAACGCCGATATCATAGTAGTCAAACCCGTAGGTGCCAATGCCACCCCTCTCAACTGAAGCTTCATCGCCGGGGAAGAATGGTATATCGTTATCCTCGCAGACCTTAATCAGTGCCTCCAGTCCTGAGACCACTGTGTTATCGGTGCCGACCCAGATAGCATCTACCTGCCCGACCAGCGATTGCGCTGCGGTCAGCACATCAGCACTGGTGGATACTGTCCTCTCAACCACTTCAATATTCAATGCCTTACAGGCTTCCTTGAGTTTGCCTGTCAGGAATACCGAATTTGACTCGCCGGCATTGTAGAGGGTACCCAGCTTCTTGATTCCCGGGACTATCTCCTTAATTAGATTGACGTCGTCTCCGACGACTATCATGTCGCTGACTCCGGTTACATTCTCATCCGGATGGGAATTCCAGTCCTTTACCAGCCCGGCACCAACCGGGTCAGTAATAGCCGAAAAGACCACCGGTATTCCGGTCCCTTTGGCGGCTTTCACCGCTGCCTGGCTACTGGGAGTAGCAATACTGACAATTACATCTACCTTGTCGGCAACAAATTTCTGGGCAATCGAGGCCGTTAGTGCCATGTCGAGTTCGGCGTTCTGGTAGTCTATTTTCAGGTTTTTGCCTTCTACATAGCCTTTGTTGGCTAATCCCTTGATGATACCTTCTCTGGTAGCATCGAGGGCGGGATGGGTCACCAGCTGGCTTATGCCAACTTTAACCACCTTTTCCTTGCAGCCGCCCACTAAAGGTATCGTCAAGGCCAACACCAACACCAGGCAAACACCAACTCCTATTTTTGTTAGTCCTTTCTTTATCACACAAGAACCTCCTCTACGATTTTGACAGTAAGGTTTCAATGACTAAAACGCTGTCTCTCACCTCCTTTCGTAGCGACCCAGTCAGTTCTTTATCATACCAGTTTGTCTTTGTTTAGTCTATACCCGGCCTGTAGAGATTGGAAGAGGGGCTAGCGCCCCTATTGGATGCCCTGTTAGGGTTTCCAGCAGGGGGATTGAAAAGGGGTAAAGCCCTTTTTGAAAACTCTTTTCTCTCTGCTTTTGAAGGGGAGAGGGACAAAGGCTGAGGGGCTGACAAAAGCCTTTCAAGCATGGCAAGGTTGGCTAAGGCCGGACTACTTTAGGCTTGCGGCTTCGTCTGCCGGCTACTACCTGCCTCAAGCAGGACGGTGGGAAGCCCATTAACTGGGTGGGCATAGACACAGCCCTCGACTCCGTAGACCGCCTTGATGTTTTGAGGGTTGATGACTTCACCCGGCGTTCCCGAGGAATGAACCCGCCCATTATTTAGCAGGACTAACCGGTCACAGTACTGTGAGGCGAGGTTCAGGTCATGAAGGGCAATTATCACCGCCAGGCTGTTCTCCTGGCAGAGGTTCTTGATGAGGTCAAGGATTTCGACCTGATGACTGATATCGAGATTTGCTGTTGGCTCATCCAAAAGGATTGACTTCGGCTCCTGAGCCAGGACACGGGCAATAACTATCCGCTGTATTTCCCCGCCAGAGAGTTCACCTATCCTTCGTTCGGCGAGGGACTGGGTTGCCGTCTGCCCCATAGCCTGCCAGGTTATGTTCCGGTCTTTTTCACCTTCATACTGAAAAAGGCGAAGGTGGGGATTTCTGCCCATGAGCACTATCTCAAAGGCGGTGAAGGCGCTGGGGAGGAGTGGCATCTGAGGGACTACGCCAACTAAGCGGGCTAATTCTTCCCTTGGAATTTGGGCTATGCTCTTTCCGTTAAGGAGTATCTTCCCTGAATGTGGGGAGATAATACGGCTTATCGCCCTGATGATGGTTGATTTGCCGGACCCGTTTGGCCCGATGAGCCCTACCATCTCCCCCGGTGTTGCCTGGAAGGTCAGGTCTCTTATCACGATATTACGCCCGTAAGCCAGGCTGAGGTTTTCTACTTCAATTTTGACCATTTTAGCTGTCCTTAGAAGAAAACGGCTCTTTTCCGGCGCCGCAATAAGTAAAGGAAGAAGGGTACTCCACAGATGGCGGTGATTACCCCGATGGGTATCTCGGTAGGTGCCAGAGCCGTGCGGGCGATAAGGTCGGCAAGGACCAGAAAGATAGCGCCGGCGAGCAGGGACAGGGGGAGGAGGAAACGGTGGTCTGGCCCCCAAATCAAGCGCACGGCATGGGGAATGATAATGCCGACAAATCCGATGATTCCCACGAAGGAAACAGCAGCGGCGGTAATCAGGGTAGCCGCCGCCAGAAGAATGAGCTTGACCTTTTCGACATCAATGCCCAGTTGCTTGGCTTGCTCCTCATCAAGCTGCATTACATTAAGCGAGCGACTGTAAAGCAGGATAATGACTACTCCTGCCACTACATAGGGAAGAACCACCGCTACCTCTGACCACTCACTCAAGGAGAAACTACCCATGAGCCAGAACAGTATTCCGTGTAGCTGCTTCTTGCTGGTGATGATTAGATAGGAGACTATTGAGCCCCATAGTGCTCCCAAAGCCACACCGGCTAGGATAAGGGTGGTTACCGGCACGGTCTTGCCTACCCGGGCCAGAATATACACCATGGCGGCGCTAAGCAGTGCCCCGGTAAAAGCAAATACGGGGATGATGCCAAACCCCATTACCTGCCACTGTAGCGGCAGTAAGAAGCCAATAACGGCTCCTAGGGATGCTCCTTGGGCGGTGCCGATAAGGTAAGGGTCAGCCAGCGGGTTGTGGAAGAGCCCCTGATAGGTAGCTCCGGCTATAGCCAGGGCGGCACCGACAAGACCGGCTAGAATTACCCTGGGCAAGCGTATCTGGAGGATGATGGTCTCGGTGGTGCTCAACCAAGTAGGAGCTATGTCAACCAAGGGCAGTTGTGACAACAAAATACGGCAGGTAGTGGGGAAGGGGACTTGAACGCTGCCAATGGTGGTGGCAAACGCCATCACTAATACCGAGGCAATCAGAAGTCCTATAATGGCGTATACCCGCCGGCGCCAGTGAAAGAAATAGCGGGGCGCTACTGGCTCTATCAGCGGTGGTTTGAGCCGATTCAAAGTCACCATCAGATAGCCCTTACTAGTATCCTACTTAAATATCTCCGGGTGTATGAACCTAGCAAACTGCTCAAACGCATCAACTATCCTTGGCCCGGGACGGTCTACAAGGTCTGAACTTATCTCATATATGCGGTTGTTGATACGGGCGTCTATACTCGCCAGTCTCGGCTCGGTGCTGGCAAACTGGAAAGGTAAATTGGTTCCTTCCCCCATAGCACTGGTGATAATCACCTGAGGGTTTGCCTCGAGTAATGCCTCCAGGCTGAGCGTCGGGAAACCTGTCTTGTCCTGGATGATGTTTTTCCCACCTGCTTTTTCTATCATCTCATGATGCCAGGTATCGGTACCTACCGTCATCAATGGGTCATGCCACAGAATATAGAATACCCTCGGTCTTTGCGCCTCGGAGAGACGTTTGGTCTTATCGGTTATCGCCTTAATCCGTTTAGTCAGGCTGCTCACCAATTTTTCAGCCTCTTTATCCTTACCGGTAATCTTTCCAATCAGAGAAATGGACTCTAGAATCTCGTCAAGGCTTCTGGGGTCGGCGGTAAAGGCGGTTAAGCCAAGGTTCTCCAGCGCGGGAAGAATCTCTTTGGTATGGATGTCTTCGACCAGTATCAGGTCTGGTTCAAGGGCCACTATTCTTTCAATATCGGAGGTAGAGTAGCCACCCACCTTGGGCTTTTCTTTTGCCTCCGCCGGGTAATTCGAATAGTCATCAACGCCTACTACTTTATCCCCCAGCCCCAGAGCGAATAATATCTCGGTATTGCTCGGGCAGAGGGAGACGATCCTTTCGGGGAGCTTCTTTAAAGTTACTACCCTGCCTATCTGGTCGGTAACTTCAAGCGGGGACGGTGCCGCCTCTTTGGCTGGTGCCTGGCATGAAGCAAGAAGGCTTGATATTATCACTGAAGCCAGGGCAAAGACCGAGACTAAGCGCAGTTTGTTTTTCATTTCCTACCTCCGTTAACTAAAATATGGCAAATAATAAAGAACCCCTCCTACAGTCGAGGGGAAATAAAAGCTAACAAAAACTCCTACCTCTCCCCGCGGAGACCTGTAGGAAACTCAGGGGCTGGCGTTCTGGCTTCCCCGGTTATATCGGGGTCACAGCGGCGCGGCCGCGTCGGACTTTCACCGACTTGCTCTCCAGTTAGACCCTTGCTCGCGCAAGAGCACCCCCGCTTACATATTCTTTTGGGTTATTATACAACAGTTTAAGGAAATTTGCAAGAGGTCGTTTAGAGCTTTTACTAATTTTTCAAAATTAGACTGTTAACGCTTGAAAGTTAGACTGTTAATGGTTCAAAACTGGACTGGGATATTACATCCTTCTGAAAAAAAGGAGGATGTATGGACCAGATCCACAAGAGGTTCACTGCCGAACAGGTGAAAGTTTTGCTGAAGGGGTACTGCCAGGGGATATTGGATAGACCGGCAGTCGAGGAGATTCCCTAAATCTTGTCAACTCTCTGGGCTAGCCCCTCTTCCTGTGTGACAGCGATATGAGTTGTTGTCTCGTTCGCTTCGCCCCGGCTCGCCAGGGCTTCGCTCGCGA